>CAYQRF010000004.1:0-57037 GCA_964419775.1 uncultured Rikenellaceae bacterium | reverse complement strand
GGTGCCAGAAGATTCCTTAATGACAATAACATCGCAGTTGGCTAACGCATCACGCAGGGCGTGAGGGTCGTCCGTTCAAGTCGGATCACCCCGACAAAGCCCTCCTTAGTACAGGTTTTGAGGTACAATGGAGGGCTTCTTGTTTTAGAATAATACCGATATTCAATAATATCCTTTGGGATTGAACTCTTTTCCCGTCAGCCGTTGATTCAAAACGGCCAACCGTTGAATGACCCTTTTTCCACATTTCTTTAAGTTATAAATTCGTTATGAGTAAATGACAGGACAGGTCTTTACCCGCCGAACAAAAGAAAAAGGAATACAGGACAGTAAAAGCAATTTTTTCTATTAACCATTAATTCTTTTAAGCCATGAAAAGAGTAATTTTATCAGCAGTACTTGCAATCGCATTCTGTACTGCATCGTTTGCCGCAAAAGTAGTCGCCAAGGGCCCGACTTTCACCGCACTGGGTGACTACAGGATTGAAACAGCCGCCAATTCCGCCATAATTAATGGTGAGGAATGCAAGACATTCACAATCAGCTACGAAAACTCTCCGATGAGTGTTAAGGTTGCAGTATGCAAAGCCGGGAAGTGCACAAAATACATTGTGATGTCCGACAAGCTTTCGGTTCAGTATGTTTGCAACGGCGCTTATTTCGGTGTTGAAAAGCTTGACAAAGATTTCAAAAAGGATGGAATGAGCACATCCGATTCCGAACTTAACCTGAATGAGTATTATCATCAGAAACTCATTTCACAGACCAGGTTGAGTGAAATCGAATCCACACAAATGATTGCAGCCTATTTCCCGCTTCTCCTTAACAATCCTACGGAAGCAGTGGCTGTAAAATGATTTTTTCTTCCGCTTATCCAGCTTAATGTTGGTTTTAGGTTTGAGTTTAACGAAAAGGGGCTGTAAAAAGCCCCTTTTAATTTCCCCCGTAATTTCCCCCTCTGCTCCTACCCGTGAAATTTTGCCATCTGTGCGAGAAAAATATCTTTCCTGTTCCGCGATAAAGGAATTATTGCACCGTCGTTCATCTCAATGCATCCGCCGTCCCTGCGGATATACTTCTTTACAAACTTAAGGTTGACAAGGTATGAATTGTGTGAACGGAAGAAATACCTGTCGCCCAGAAGCTCCTGAAACTCCTTCAAATGCTTTGACACCAGTATTTTGCGTCCTCCATTCAGATAAAACCAGGTGTAGCTTCTGTCTGCTTCAATCCGGACAACATCCTTTGGATTAAGATATTCCATACCATCAGCGGTTGGGATGGCCAGCCGTGACGGAAGTGCTGTTCTCAGGTTTTCCATCAGGACCTGAAGGCCTTCGTTGCCCTTGGAACTTCGTTCCAGCCTTTTTGCAGTAACTTTTCCCACCGCTTCAATGAATTCATTGATGTTTATTGGTTTGAGAATATAGTCGATGGCACTGAACCTTATAGCCTTTATTGCATAATGATTGAATGCAGTTATGAATATCACCTCGAAATCCTTATCCGGGAACTGTGCCAGCAGATCAAATCCGGTTCCGTTAGGCATCTCAACATCCAGAAAAAGGAGATCAGGCCTGGTGCGCCTGATTGCATCAGCTGCCTGAGCTACATTGTACGCCCTGTCTACCACTTCAAGCGTCGGACAATACTCTGAGATGATTGAACTGATGAAATCTACTGCATCAGGTTCATCATCCACTATCAGTGTCTTCAGCTTCCTGCTCATGATAATATAGGTATATGAATTTCCACCCGTGTCCCGGCCGGCCGGCCTTCTTCATCCTTAAGATCCGAATAAACGGTCTGCAGGCTGGTGCCGTAAAGTTCGTTAACCAGATCAAGCCTTGACCTGCTGATCCTTGTACCAAGCGAATTGTGATTGCCTTCCCTTTTAAGGTTCCTTTCCATCGATGCTTCCCGTCCTATTCCGTTGTCTTCAATAGTGCAAAGAATGCAATTGTCGTTAAGCTTCAGGTCAATGCTGACAAATCCTTTCCCCTCCTTTGGGATCAGTCCGTGAGAAATGGAATTCTCGACATAAGGCTGGATCAACATGGTTGGAACCTTATGCATAATAGGGTCTATCTCGTCGTCAATGGTGATCCGGAAATCGAATTTGTCCTTGAATCTAATGCTTTCAAGCTCCAGATACAGGTTCAGGGCGCTAAGTTCATCGCTCAGGGGAACCGAGGTATGCTGGGAATTGTCAAGCACTTTTCTCATAAGGCTTGAAAACTTTGTGAGATAGTTATTTGTTGCCAGCTTATCATGCTGGTACATGTAGTATTGAATCGAGTTGAGAGTATTAAAGATGAAATGCGGATTCATCTGCTGACGAAGGTTTGCCTGGGTAAGCTCGCTTATCTTACTGTTCATTTCGCTTAGACGGCGTTTGTTCTTTAGTTTTGATCCCCGTAAAAGCAGAAATCCAATCACAGCGGTAAGTATTATAAATACTGTAAATCCGTAATTAAGCAGCCTGTTATTCTTGAGCCTCAGGGAAAGTAATTGAAGTTCCTTGTTCCTGGTGTCAGCCTCATATCTGATTCTTGCATCCGACATACCCTGACTGCTCCTTACTGCGTTGTAGGCATCGGAATACTTTTTAAACAAGACATGGCTAAGATAGGCATTCGTGGTATCCCTGAGCTTAAGATACATGTCGCTCATATCCATATAGATCCATTGCAAATTGAATAAGGAATTCACCTTGAGCGCATTGTCTATCGCCTTCTTGTAGTATTCTATTGCCTCCTGAGGCTTGTTAAGGTCCCGGTACAGAGTGCCCAGGTTTCCCAGGGCGTTTGAAGCCATGCTGTATTTTTTCCCCGGGATACTGTAACGCTTTAATGAACTCTCATAACAATATATGGAGGAATCATACATTTTTTCGATGTAGAAATTCCAGCCTCTGTTTGCAAGTGCCCATGAGCAGAGAAGAGTGTCCTTTTTAATTGCAGCCAGATTGTGACAGATGCTGAGCAGTGAGTCTGCCCTTCTGAAGTCCCTCCAGGCCACAGTTGCGGAATCACCGCAAAGCCTGGTTCCCAATTCAAGGTAACCGCTGATGGCAAGGGAAGTATCATTTTCGCTGTTGCTGGCCTCAATGAACCGTTCAAAAAATTCAATTTCACGGTTATAATCCTCAACCGACCTGAAAAGGACAGCCTGTTCCATATAGGCTAACGGAATAATACCCCGGAGACCTTCCTTTTCAGCTATGGCTACTGCATTCTCATAGTTCTCAATGCTCTCCTTGAAGAATCCTGTCCTGCGGTTATACTTACCGAGGAACAGGTAAGTTCTAGCCAGAGCTTCCCGGTTTTTTGAATCCTCAGCGGCATCCAGCGCCAGTGTCGCCTTTTCCGAAGCGGAGCGAAGATCGCCGGCAACATAAAAGAACTCAGCCTCCAGAAGATGAAGTTCGGCAGGAACATCAAGCTTTTTCTTTTCACAAATCAGGTTTGCGCTGTCGATGTATGTTTTTACCTTGTCCAATCCGGCTTCCTTTAATGAAAGCTGTTTATTGGCATTCCTGATTAAACTCATCACAGCATCGAGATCCTGAGAGGATTTTGTCCCGGGTCCTTTCAGTTTAATTGATGTAACTGCCGGTCCCAGAATATCACCGGAATAAAACGGTCCGTTAAAAAAGAAAAGAAAAATTATTATCTGGATAAAAGTTCTCATAACGCCGGCAATAAAATTCAAATCCAATATCAAGAAAACAACTTTAGCGAGGTCGGTCAGGTAAGGTATTCAAACTGAACATCAAGATAAGTTTTTATTTCGAATCACCCATGGTCCGGTTAACGAATGGCAGTTCCTGGTTAACGGATGTGACATTCCGGCAAACATTCTGAACGGGTTTATTTCTGCCATACCCTTACATAAGCTACAAAAACCGTATCCGGAAAACAGTGGTTTCGTCGCGATTCTTCGGCCGGTCACCTCCTATTGCCATGTTTCAGAGGTACGACCGCATGCAGTCTTGAACAGCAAAAGCAAAAGCAACTTCTTCATCTTCTTTTCGGATTTTTCAAATATTATCACTCCGGATATTTATTCAGGTTTTCAAACCTGACATTCCATGTTCCGTCTGCCGGAAATTGTTTCTCAACACACATAAGAGCCACGGTCGTCAGAAGGCCTCCGTTGCCGGGAAGATACAACGCCAGCCTGGAATCCTGATAATTATGGCCATTTGGCAGGTACCTGTTCTTCGGGGCATCCATCATCAGGAAATCAATTGCCCGGGAGGACCGGCCGATTGATGCAGCTGACATTGCAAGCATCGGAAAATCCCATCCCCATGTTGTCTGCCAGTTCCATTTTGTCATGATTGTATCAAGGGTTGCGGAAAGGATTTTTCCGTCAACCATTTCTGTAACAGGAAGCATCCCCGAAATTCCTGATACAATGGGATGATCACTTAAATACCTTGGATTCTCATAAGAGTCGTGCGTGTCTTCTGAACAAAGGTACAATCCCTCACTAACCGGTAATTCCGACAGCTTGTCAATTACTTCTTCCCAGTGAGGATCAGGCTTAAATCCCGAACGTATTTTCCATTCCCGGGCAGTTTTCAGAGCCCAGTACCAGTAGGCAAGCTCGAAAGTGGGATTTAAAGTTGTCTCGAGCCTCAGGCTTTCCTGGGCAGGAATCAGAACAGGACCCAGAACATACCTGTCGGTTGATTCGTCATACCAGGCATAGCTTGCCATAAATTCAGCAGTTTCAAAAACAAGATCCCTGTATTTTTCGAGTACCTCGTCCGGATTATCGGAATTCCTGTACAGAAGTTCAGAGAAGAAAATAAAATGCGGCTGCTGCCAGATCAGATACGTTCCGACTGTGCTGGGGCTCTCCCTTCCGTCGGGTCCTACCATCTTGGGCCATCTTACACCCCTGTATCCCTGGCCGGCAGCAGTCTGTCTTGCCTTCTCCGAGATTTTAAAATAATACTCCATTTGCTTCTCCAGGGTCTCTTCCCTCTGCCACAGGGCAAAATGGACTACGTGCCACCAGTGCATTTCAAGATGAAACTTGCCGTACCAGCTGTTGTATGTAAGACCGGTCTCGGCAGGAGGCAGGGATCCGCTGCATTGTATCCTTGTAAGGTATTGCGAAAGAACCACTCTTCTTTCCAGCTCAAAGGCACGGGTGTCAGTACAGGATGAAAAGTCGACTGCTCCGCCGCTCATCCAGAATTTCTCCCAGCCGATACTGCCGGCTTTGGCATTGGCACTGAAATCCGGAATCTTCCCATTCTCCCTTTCCTTGCTAAAATGGCAGGAAAACTCCATAATTGAATCATTGTCAGAAATTAAAAGAAACTGATGCCTGCCGGAGGTTTCAAAACGGGAGTCAGGATGAAGAACCTTAACGAAATACCTGTCATCGTTCTGGGCGCGTCCGATCAGGGTCTCATATCCTGAAGAAGAAATCAGCTCTGTTGCATGACCATCGGGTGAATTCAAATCATATCCGGCCGGAGCTGAGATTCCAAGCGGAAAATCAATACTGATCATGAGCCGTTTCTTCGCGATCAACGGAGAAAATATACGTGCTGAAACAATATCGCTGTCAGGATGACATACAGTCTCTACACTCACGGGAACGCCATCAACCATAAACCTGCTGCTCACCCTGCCCGACCACAGGTCAAGTGTCTGAACAGGATCTTTTATTTCACTGATATCTGCCTCCCTGCCTTCCTTATCCAGTATCCGGAGACCGATCAGTCCGAGATGGATTCTGTGGGGATTGTTCCTCAGCCATTCTGAAGCAGCCTCACGGGCAGAATCGTCGTTCATTCTGAACTGATGGACATAGCTGACCTTCCTGCCGTGAACATCGTATATCCTGTAAACATCTTTAAGTGAATAGTCTGCCGGGTTTTCCCATGTATGCCAGCCCCAGTTCGACATGGTACCCAGCGGAATTCCACGTTCATAGACTTCCGGGAATGTCTGTAGCCCAGTGACATCAACAGTAAAGGCAAAATCTCCGTTGCCGACAGAGACAGGACTGAGGCTGTCGGGTGAAGTTATTGTCACGTTGTGCCTGGTAATCAGCGCATGACGGTCTATAGTCTGTTTGTCAGTACAGGCTGTAACTGCAAAAAAGACAAGTGACGAAAACAGGAAGATACTGACGTGTTTTACAGAAAGGGCAGGAAGGTTTTTCATATTTCAGGCTGTGATGAACAAATTTATACATTTTTAAAAGATATCCTGAAACTATTCTGACATGATACAACCGGAATATCTAATGATTAGATTTGCGTTGTATCAAAAGGGTATTATCTGAATGGATGCGCAAATAACAATTATCGGAGCAGGTGTTGTCGGACTTGCCATAGCCGCCAGAATGTCGAAGGATTTCGGTGATGTATACCTGACTGAGAAGCATCCTACTTTCGGACAGGAGACCAGCAGCAGAAACAGTGAAGTTATCCATGCCGGTATTTACTATCCTCAAGGCAGCCTGAAATCGAAACTCTGCCTTGAAGGTAAATGGCTGCTGTACGATTACTGCAGGGAACATGACATTCCCTTCAAAAAATGCGGAAAGATAATTGTCGCGACAACGGATGACGAAATACGCATCATTGAGGGGATAATGAAAACTGCCGCAGGCAACGGTGTGGATGACCTTGAAATGATAGAAAAGGACAGAATCGCAGAACTGGAACCATCGGTATTTGCCCTCAAGGCTATCTACTCACCGTCAACCGGCATTGTCGACAGTCACTCCCTGATGAAGAACCTCGAGACCGCTACTATAATCAACGGAGGTCAGATCGCATATGGAAGTGAGGTGACGGGGATAAGGAGAATTGATGAAGGTTATGAAATTACTCTCCGTGATACGGAAAACTCGACCTTCAGTTTCACCACCAGGATAGTCATTAACTCCGCAGGGCTTGGCTCCGACCTGGTTTCGGCTCTGGCAGGCATTTCCGATGACAGACTGCGAATCAGGTTTTGCAAGGGAGAATACTTCAGACTGAAACCTCCAAAAAATCGTTTGATAAACAGGCTTGTTTATCCGGTGCCCGTCCATAACCTGGAAGGCATTGGAATCCATGTGACTGTCGAAATGGACGGCGGGGTCAAGCTAGGACCTGATGTGACTTACCTCGACTCAAATGTCTTTGACTACAAAGTCACACCATCAAAACAGGATGCATTTTTCCGCTCGGTGCGCCTTTTCCTGCCCTTCCTGGAATATGATGACCTTGCTCCGGAAATGGCAGGAATAAGGCCAAAAATACAGGGCCCGGGAGAACCTGTAAGGGATTTTTACATAAGGGAAGAGTCTGACCGGGGAATGCCGGGTTTCATAAACCTGATAGGGATGGAATCACCCGGTCTGACTTCATGTCTTTCGATAGCTAATCATGTAAGAAACCTGATCAACATGTGATATATTTTTATATTTTTATTCGTTCAAAAAAAAAGAAGAAACGATAATAGCAAAGAAAATGAAAACAATCAGACATCTTATAACATTGGCAGCTGCATTCACTATCTCGGCAGGAATGCTTACAATCGATGCCCAGGAAAATAACCAGGCTGACAAGTATGTCCCGGAAGTCGGGCAGCAGGGTAAGGATGTTGTGTGGGTACCAACGCCCCAGGAACTGGTTAACAAGATGCTTGAAATAGGAAAGGTGACAGCCAACGACTATGTCATTGACCTCGGTTCGGGCGATGGCAGGACTGTTATCAGCGCCGCGAAGATCGGAGCAAAGGCTGTTGGTATTGAGTATAATCCCGACATGGTAGTCCTCTCGAAGGAAAATGCGAAAAAAGAGGGTGTAGGAGATAAGACTGAATTCCTCCAGGCTGATCTTTATGAGACGGACCTTTCAAAAGCAACAGTTATCACAATGTTCCTGCTTCCCGAGATAAACCTGAAGCTTCGCCCCAGGCTCCTCGACCTCAAGCCCGGAACCCGTATTGTGTCAAATACATTCACTATGGGGGAATGGGAAGCCGATATGGAGGTTACAACCGAGGAAAACTGGAACAGCTGGAATACAGCTTATCTCTGGATAATTCCTGCAAAGGTCGGCGGCAAATGGAAGCTTGGCGACGGAGAACTTGAGTTGGTTCAGGAGTACCAGTTTGTGAGGGGAAACTTCAAGGCAGGCATCAGATCACAATCCGTGACAGATGGACGGCTTGAAGGAAATACAATTTCTTTCAAGATCAACGATGACACTTATACAGGCGTTGTGTCTGATGTAATGATAAAAGGAACCGCCGCAAACAAAGCGGAAGGCAAAACCTGGGACTGGACTGCTTCCAGGCAATAATGGTTTTTGCCTGAATCAGGATTTGCTTCTTAAGAGCGCCAGGAGTGCTGCTGCCTCATCCCTCAGACGTGCGGCTTCGATGAAATCCAGTTCGGCTGAAGCTTTTTCCATGCTTTTCCTGGTCTTCTCTATGGCTTTCTCCAAAGCATCGCGATCCATGTACTTCACCACCGGATCGGCTGCAATATCAGGTTTTTCTGGTTCTATATAAGCCTTCACGGATACTCCTTTCCTGCTGAGCCCGCTGAGAATAGTCCCGGTCTTCTTGATGATCTGAGCAGGAGTTATTCCCATGAGCTCATTGTAACTAAGCTGTTTTTCCCTTCTTCTGTTAGTCTCATTGATAGTTTCCTGCATGCTTCTGGTTATTGTATCGGCATACATGATAACCTTTCCGTTCAGATTTCGGGCAGCTCTTCCTGCCGTCTGAGTAAGCGACCTGGCTGATCTCAGGAAGCCCTCCTTGTCAGCATCAAGGATGGCGACAAGCGAAACTTCAGGAAGATCAAGCCCTTCCCGGAGGAGATTGACTCCAACCAGCACATCAAAGTCGCCGGTGCGCAATCCTTCCATAATATCGATCCTCTCCAGTGTGTCAATATCTGAATGGATGTAACGGCATTTTATATCATATCTCAGAAGGTAGGCAGCAAGCTCCTCAGCCATCCGCTTTGTAATGGTAGTTACAAGAGTTCTTTCGCCGGCTTTCGCCCTGGTTCTTATCTCTCCCATCAGGTCGTCGATCTGATTCAGACTCGGCCTGACCTCTATCGGTGGATCCAGCAGCCCTGTCGGCCTGATGACCTGGTCAACGTATACTCCTTCGCTCTTCTCAAGCTCATAATCCGCGGGCGTGGCGCTTACAAAGATTGTCTGTCCTGTCAGAGCCTCAAACTCCTCCATTCTCATGGGCCTGTTGTCAAGGGCAGCAGGCAGCCTGAAACCATACTCAACCAGAGTTTGCTTCCTCGAATGGTCACCCCCGTACATCGCCCTGATCTGGGGAACGCTTACATGACTCTCGTCAATGATTGTTACAAAATCGTCGGGAAAATAATCGAGCAGGCAAAACGGGCGTGTTCCGGTAACCCTTCCGTCAAAATAACGTGAGTAATTTTCTATGCCGCTGCAGTACCCAAGTTCCTTGATCATCTCAAGATCATACATCACTCTCTGCTCAAGCCTTTTCCCTTCCTCAAACTTGCCGATTTCCCGGAAGTAGGTGACCTGCCTTACCAGATCATCCTGTATCTGGCTGATTGCCTGATTGATTCGTTCCCTGGTGGTCACGAATATATTCGCCGGATAAACAATATATTCATTCACTGTCTCCACCCTGTTGCCGCTAAGAGGATCAAAAAGGGAAATTTCCTCTACCTGCTCCCCGTAAAAAACCACCCTTACCGCCGTGTCAGCATATGAAGGCATGATGTCAATCGTATCTCCCCTTACCCTGAAGGTTCCGTTCCTGAATTCGAGTTCATTCCTTGAATAAAGACTGTCAACAAGCTTCCTGAGAAACAGGTTTCTGGCAATGTTCTGTCCCGTCCGGATATGAACGGTGTTGGAATGAAAATCCTCGGGATTGCCTATTCCGTAAATACACGATATTGATGACACAACAATTACATCCTTTCTTCCCGAAAGCAATGCCGAAGTGGCGCTGAGCCTGAGTTTCTCTATCTCTGCGTTGATAGAAAGATCTTTTTCTATGTAGGTGTCGGTAACCGGTAGATAGGCTTCAGGCTGGTAATAATCATAATAAGATACAAAATACTCCACCCTGTTTTCAGGAAAGAACTGGCGAAACTCACCGTAAAGCTGTGCAGCGAGAGTCTTATTGTGGCTGAGAACAAGGGCAGGCCTCTGAACTTTCTCAATTACATTTGCAATGGTGAAGGTTTTTCCCGATCCTGTAACGCCCAGAAGGGTCTGACAGGGCACTCCGTTATTCAGGCCTTCAACAAGCTGCGAAATAGCTTCAGGCTGGTCGCCGGTCGGCTGAAAATCAGAAACAAGTTTGAATTCCATAGCTTCCAAAATTAACTGTTCTTTTTATTTTAATGATTTTTTTTACTTCATTTGAGAGCCGGATTAACGGTTTGAAAAAATGCCAGCTGAAATACCAGCCCTACACTTACATTTGCTTTCCCGTAAGAAAGGTTTAGTCTTACTTGTGTTTGTTTCCCTGCTTACCACTGCCGGGACGGATTTGTTTTCTCAGAATTATAACATACAGACATTTACAACCAAAGAAGGCATTTCGCACAATGATGTCAGGGCGATGGCTGTAGACAGCCTCGGCTTTATGTGGATAGCCACCTGGGACGGACTTAGCAGGTACGACGGATATTCATTCAGAAACTACTTCCATAAGACCAACGACTCCCTGTCCCTCCCCTATTTTTCAGTCCAGAATATCCTGGTCGACGGTGCTGACAATTTATGGCTGCTGACCGACGACCGGCTGGTGGCAAGGTATGACCGCTATAGAGACAATTTCAGAAGAGTTGAACATTTTCCGGGAAAAATGCCGGGATCGTATCGAAATATAAGCGTGGATGAGTCAGGTTATCTTTGGCTTATCGCAGAAGACAGCCTCATTAGATATGATTTCAATAACGACCGATTTGACTTTTATGACATATCCCGGTTCAGTGAGGAACTTAATGTTCCTCTTTCAATTACAGCCCGCACCATTTCTATTGCCGGAGATAACCGGATATGGCTTGTCGGTGATTATGTTTGTGAATTCAAAAAGGATTCCCTGGACAAACTAAAGCTCATAAACAAATATTCAATCGACACCGGTGTCTACCCGGTTTTTCTTGACTACAACTTTAACATTAATCAGAGGATCTGGATAGCCCCGAACGGCAGGAAATGGATATTTTCAAATATCGGACTATTCTTGCTTGATGAAGAATCAGGAATATTCAGGGAATACCGGGATCAGTTTCCCACCGTTGATTTTCCCGGATCTGGCTTTCTCTCCTGGTCATCAGCAAAAAATGGTATCAGTCTTTTTAACCAGAAGGAAAATATACTGCAAAACATTCCACCCGAAAAAAGTCAGCTTGTAAAGGGAGTTTTCTCCCAGAACAAAAATGTCCTGTGGTTTTCAAATAACTCCTTCAGCGGTTCACCGCTGGGACTTAACAGGGTGGTCTTCACAACGGGCTGGTTCAGATCATACAACATTCCTGTTGACATCAATGACATTGCCACGGTTTATGCAGTCACAAAGGACAAATACGACAGGATATGGGTGGGTGCGAGAGGAAAATATCCTCTTGTAAGAATTTCGCCGGACGGGATTGTTGAGAAGATCCGGATTGACGGCATAGAAACGCCTGAAAAATTCGGCGCAGTCAGAGCTCTCCTGGCAACACCAGACGGATTGTGGATTGGATTTTTCCAGGATCTGCTGCTTTTTTACGACTTCAGAACAGGCAGGTTTACAAGATATCCGGCTGACGGGTTATATCTGAGGATGCTGGCTCTCGATGACAAAGGGCAACTCTTAATGGGACTTACTGGCACCAGGATAGGCGTTTATAATCCCGCCACCCAGAAAATTGAAAAGAGCTACGACCTGAATTATAGTTCGCCTGTTTACAAAATCCTTTTTTCTGATAGAAAAATTATATGGGCAGGATTGTATTATAGCAAAATTGCAAGACTGGATATCAGGACCGGTGAGGTTAAGATATTCACACTGTCGGAAGATAATTATAATGCTGAAGACATTTGTGAAGACATGAACGGTGAAATATGGATTGCCCTCCTTGGCGGAGGAGTCTGCCGCCTGAACCCCGATTCGGGTGAAAAGGTGTTTTACACCACTTCGCAGGGACTCTCCAATAACATGACATACAGCATCATGGAGGACAGAGCCGGGAATATCTGGGCATCAACAAACACCGGCATATCCAGGATCAATCCTAAAACGGGTATGATTAGAAGTTTTGGACTGAACGAAGGTCTTACAATAAATGAGTTCAATTCCGGGGCGTCCTTCAGGGACGACGGAGTGTTTTTCATGGGAGGCATGGGCGGTATTGTGAGTTTCTACCCTGATTCTATAAACAGGGAGGAAATTGAAACAGCGGACCAGAAAGTTATACTGACCGAAATAAGGGCATCAGGAGAATATAAACCATTCAAACGATCAATCGCAGGACCCGACACCGTTCTTCTTGAAAAAGGAGAAGACAATATTCATATCTTCTTCTCCTCCTCCGATTTTGCAGCCTCAGATAAAACACATTACAGGTACAGGTTGTCCAGGATTAACACTGACTGGGTTGAAACCGACTCCAGAACAAGAAACGTAAACTATTCCAATCTAAAGCCGGGCAGGTACCTATTCGAGCTCCAGGCTACCGGCAGGGATGGCTCATGGACAAAAACAAAGGAGTTGAAAATAAGACTTAAATCCTATTATTATCAGACCCTTGCTTTCAGGATTACTGTTACGGCACTGCTGATTCTAATCATTTTTGGATGGATAATGATTCGAATCAGACAACTGAATCAGATTGCCGATCAGAAACAGAACGAGCTTATGCTTCAGTCACTTCAGGGTCAGATGAATCCGCATTTCATCTTCAATTCGCTAAACTCTATAAACTATTTTATTTCAAAGAATGATGCCCTTTCTGCTAACAGGTATATCTCCGATTTCTCTAAACTGATAAGGTCAATACTTTATAATTTCAGCAGCGATTATATCCCTTTCGAAAAAGAGGCTGAATCAATAGTGGAGTATCTTAAAATTGAGCATTTGCGTTTCGGTGACAAGTTTGATTACACCATCAGCATGAATCCTGATATTCCGCACGGCCAGTTTGAAGTTTCGCCCGGGCTTGTCCAGCCTTTTGTCGAAAATGCCATCTGGCACGGAGTGAGGGGCCTGGGAAAAAGAAAAGGTACTGTTAAGGTTAAATGGAATATGATCAATGAAAAACTTACATGTACTGTGGAAGATGACGGTATAGGAAGAAAGAATGCAGAAGCATTGAAAAGCAAAATTGACCCCAGGGTTTCAAGAGGCATCTCAATAGTCAGTGAGAGGCTTGCCATAATAAACAAGCTAAGGAAGAGCAATTACCAGATCCTAATAACAGATCTTTATCCTGATATGCAAGATACTGGGACAAAAGTCGTTATTGATATACCGGTTAAGAAAGAGTGAAACGATGAGTAAACTCAGGACAATTGTTATTGATGACGAAAAGCTTTCGAGGGAGGTGATCTGTAATTACCTTGAAACTTATTGTAAGGATATAGAAGTAGTTACAACAGCCTCATCTGTTAAAACAGCTTTCAGGGCTATAGCACGGCACCATCCAGATTTTGTCTTTCTCGACATCGAAATGTCTGACGGTAAGGGATTTGATCTCCTTGCAATGTTCGAAAAGATCGAGTTCAAGGTAATATTTGTGACCGCATATTCGGAATATGCTGTAAAGGCATTCAGGTTCAGTGCTGTGGACTACCTTCTGAAACCGGTAAGGATCGACGAACTGATTTCCGCTGTCGAGAAAGTAAAATCCCTGAAGATCCAGGATTCGGTCATACTCGAAGAACTTATGAAGAATCTCCGCAGGGAATCATTCCCTCCAAAAACACTGGTTATACCCCACCTGAAGGGGTTTGATGTACTAAAAGTCTCAGAAATAATTATGTGTATGGCTGACGGCTACTGCACAAACTTTGTCGTAACAGGTAACCGCAGGTACACGAGCTCCAGGAACCTCAAGCACTATGACGAATTGCTTGAAGCGGTAAATATTATCAGGGTGCATCACTCCTATCTTATTAATATTGATCATGTGGTCAGCTACAGCAGGCAGGGGGAAATATTTCTGACCGATGACCATAAAGCCTATCTGGGTGACTCATACAAGAGCCTGTTCATTAAAAAATTCAGCGGCAGATAACATCTGAACTATCCTTGTCCTTAATTTTCAAAAACTCTGCATTGTTTATCAAGAATCCTTGGTAATCAGGTGACAAGTAATTAACTTTAGGGAGTTTTATCAGCACTGCGGAGGACGTCAGATACACGAATTAACATGAGAATATTACTGAGCTTTGTATTCCTGCTCGTTTCAACTTTCATTGGGCTGCAGGGACAGGATTATACGGTGACTATTTCCGTGAATCCGGCATTAAGCGGCACGACAACGGGAGCCGGCACCTATGCTTCCGGCACAAATGTGACGGTAACAGCTGCTCCGGCAATTGGATATCAGTTTGTCAACTGGACAGAGAACAGCGTACAGGCCTCAAGTACCTCAAGTTACACTTTCCTCATAACAGCAGACAGAACCCTCGTTGCCAACTTCAGCCTGCTTCAGTATAACATCGCTGCATCACCAAGTCCTGCAGAAGGAGGCACGGTGACCGGAGCCGGAGAATATTCCCACGGAGCAACAGTAACTCTTACTGCAGTACCGAATGCAGGATATGTATTTCTGAACTGGACTGATGGTGCCGCTGTTGTGTCCACCCAACCCACATGGTCTTTTAATGCCATCTCAGATATTGCTGTTTCTGCAAACTTCACCAGACAATACACAGTAACCCTGGAGTCAAATCCGGCCGAGGGGGGAACAACTGCAGGAGCCGGATCATATGACGCCGGTGCAACTGCCACCGTAACTGCAACACCGGCTGCAGGTTACTCCTTTAAAGAGTGGAAGGAAGGTTCTTCAACAGTATCAACCAGTAATCCATATACCTTCCAGGTTAATTCCGATATTTCACTGAAAGCCGAATTCGAGCCTGCTGAATATCAAATAAATGCAACATCCAGCCCTCCGACGGGCGGATCCGTGACAGGCGCCGGGACCTACACCCACGGAACATCAGTTACTCTGGCTGCCACACCTTCTTCAGGATATTCCTTTGTAAACTGGACCGAAGGAGGAACCCAGGTCTCAGCAAATTCCAGCTACACTTTTACGGCTGAGTCAAACAGGAATCTTGTAGCTAATTTCAGTCTTGCTTCTTACTCAGTTTCCACTTCATCCCTCCCTGCAGGAGGCGGAACTACAAGCGGAGGAGGTTCCTTCAACTATGGCGAATCGGCAACCGTTACTGCGACACCGTCGACAGGCTACCGTTTCGTGAACTGGACGGCCGGAGGAACTTCAGTATCAACGAATGCAAGCTATACTTTCACCGTTACTGCCAACAGGACACTTGTTGCCAACTTCACCACTTTGACCTACACAATTACAACATCAACCAGTCCGGCAGGTGTGGGCTCGGCAAGCGGAGGCGGAACATACAACTATGGGGCCTCTGCCACTGTGACGGCTGCAACGGCAACAGGTTACCGCTTTGTTAACTGGACAGAAGGAGGAACGGTTGTCTCAACCGCTTCAAGCTATACCTTCACTGTCAATTCTAACAGGAGTCTCCTTGCGAACTACAGCATCAACACTTACTCAGTCACCACTTCATCAAGCCCTACGGCAGGAGGCAGCACCAGCGGAGCCGGAATCTACAACCACGGAACCCAGGCTACGGTAACCGCAACCCCTTCTGCCGGATACCTGTTTGTCAACTGGACAGAGAGCGGCAGTATAGTATCGACTAATGTAAGTTACTCATTCACTGTGACAGGTGCAAGGATACTGGTGGCAAATTATAGTCTTATCACTTATACGATCACCACCGCCTCCAGTCCGCCGGCCGGAGGCACCACTTCCGGAGGCGGTAACTTCTCCCCGTCTGCTACTGCCACTGTTACGGCCTCTCCTGCAACAGGATACCAGTTTGTGGGATGGACAGAAGGCGGAACAACAGTTTCAACCAATTCCACCTACTCATTCCTGGTTTCAGCAAACCGCAGCCTTGTTGCAACCTTCCAGTCCATTAGCTATCTTACCGTAAATACCCTGGCAAATCCCTCCTCAGGAGGCACAGCAACCGGCTCCGGAACTTATTCGGCCGGAACTATAGTCACAGTAAGGGCGACAGAGGCTACAGGATACAATTTTGCCAACTGGAGCGAAGGAGGAAGTACAGTTTCGACCAGCGAAAGCTATACCTTCACACTTAATTCGAACAGAACCCTTGTTGCCAACTTCAGCCCGGTAAGCTATACTGTCACCACTTCATCAAGCCCTTCCGGAGGCGGCACCACGAGCGGTGGCGGCGCCTTCATCTATGGCGACGCAGCGACGGTAACAGCTGTTCCGGCTTCAGGTTATCAGTTTGTAAACTGGACACAGGGTGGCACGGCCGTATCCACCAACTCAAGCTATTCATTTACGGTAACCGGAAACAGGACCCTTACTGCCAACTTCAGCCTGAATGCCTACACTATCAGTACCTCCTCCAGCCCGGCTAACGGCGGAACCACAAGCGGTGGCGGTTCATTCTCCTATGGTGATGATGCGACAGTCAGTGCTGTTGCATCAACGGGCTATACTTTTGTCAACTGGACCCAGGGAGGCACCGTCGTTTCGACAAATGCCAGCTACTCATTCACAGTTACTTCGGGATTTACAGTTGTTGCCAACTTCAGCCAGGTAACATACACTGTTGCCCTGTCGTCCTCCCCTGCGGCAGGCGGCACAGCAGGCGGAGCAGGAACATACGGCTCAGGAACCACAGCAACAGTTACCGCAACGCCTGCCACCGGATACAGGTTTGTAAGCTGGACTCAGGGTGGCACAGCCGTATCGTCCAATCCGGTCTATTCTTTCCCTGTTACAGCAAACATAAGCCTTGTGGCCAATTTTGCCATAGCCGACTATACCATTACAACAACCGTGAGTCCTGCAGGGGCTGGAACTGCTTCAGGAGGCGGGTCCTTTAACCATGGTGCATCTGTAACCGTAAGAGCAACACCGGCTACAGGATATCAGTTCACAAACTGGGCAGAAAACGGATCAGCCGTTTCCACAAGCGCCAACTACACCTTTACAGTTTCAGGAAGCAGAAACCTGCTGGCAAATTTCAGCCAGATACCCAGACTGCTAACTCTAACAGGGCCTGAAGGGAACAACCTGCTGAATAATGATGTTATTTCTCTTGTAGATCCGGAAGCAGGATCATTGGTGATTACGGTCAATGCCAATGCTGAATGGTCAGTCACAGAAAACTCACTTTGGTTCAATGCAGTAAAGGAAGGCGATTCCCGAATCAGGATTAATTACCTGGAAAACATCTCCGTAATTGACAAGGAAGGCCCTCTGAAAGTCTCCACTACCCTGAATGCTGAGCTACAGGTTATTGTAAGGCATGAAGCCAGGGTATCACAGCTTGGTCTTTCCAAATTTGATGATGTCATAATATATCCAAATCCTGCAGGAGACATGACCAGACTCTTGTTTCCCCGGGAACTTCAGGGCAGAATCAGAGTCACATTATCAAGTGTTCAGGGGATTCCTGTAGAAACATCTGAATATGCAAACCTTCAGGCAAATCAGACAGTTGAACTCGACCTGACGGGCATCCGGCCGGGGCAATACCTGATGATAATCTCCGATGAAACGGATCAGAAAACATTCAGAATAATAAAGTTCTGAACCGTAATTGTAAAAAATCTGATTTGGAACAGAAAGATTATTTTACGTCATCCGCGTTGGCTATCTCCTCTTCCTGGATAACTATATCCGAGGAATAATCGGCTCCGAGTCCGAAAATTTCTGATTTCACCGAGTTATAGCCTTCACTCCCTATCTGAAGCCTCCACATCGGGGAACCCGATTTTTCAGCGTCCAGCAGATAATAACCGGTCGATTCAATTATCTGCAGGGGCTTGCCAAAAAGATTAAGGGTAATTTCAGGTCCGGAGTAAACCTTAAGGTCAGAGTTTTCAGTAATCTGAGGAGCTGAGAAATCAAATACTTCGGAAGAGACAATTGGACTGAACGACCAGGCTGTATTTCCATATATAAGTTCGGAAGTAATGATCCTGTCCTGTCTCACGCCTGAAGTGACCGCACCAGATACAATCCCTGAAAAACCACAAATAATCCTGACTTCCGGTGTAAAAACCAGACTGTCGATGGTTATCGGGGAATGAACGAATTCAGCTGCAACCAGGCGCTGCCCGCCGCTGAATGCACCGTTTGAGGATACAGTTATCTCATCAACCTTGTTAAGTGTGGTGGAAACCCTGATTTCAGTGATGATGTTTGACCTTATTCTGATTGTAATATCGAATTCAGGGCTGATGCCGATTGCTCCGTTTACGGCTGCAAGCCTGGTTCCATCCCTGAACAATTCAAAATGGTCGAGTGTGACTGCAAGGCCGTCGAATGCCTTACCAGGGCCGGCAACCAGCACTCCGTCCATCTTTGACCTTACCGAGAAATCCTTTTCCAGGAGTTTGACCTTAAAATTGATTACACCCTCCTTGATTATATCTGTCAGAGTGGCATCTGCCGTTTCAAGTGTAAATGAAGTTTCTTCGTTGCGTATGCCGGTGATTTTTCTCAAAAGACCGCTGGGGGAAAGATCACTTACGCCTGCTACGATAATATTCTGACTTGTCAGTTTCTCAAGCTCAGCGTTAGCCAGACTAAAAACAACTTCATTGTCTGTCACTGCCGACATCAGATTCATCTCTTCAGGACCCAACATTACGACCTGATCGGAGTAGGTCAGATTACCAATTCTGGTTCCCCAGATGAAATCCTCCCTGTTGCAGCCACTTTCTGAAATCAAAATCAGGGCCGGAATAAATACCGAAAGTATATGTTTGAGCCTCATCTGCCTGATCTTTTTTCGTTTAATAACCTCATTCAGCATAATCAACCGGTTAATAAAGCGTCTTCCGCATTCTGTCGGAGATACTCTCCCTTTTTATAGCCGAATATACTATTCCAAAAACTGAAGTCAATGACAGGCCTCCCGAAATGTAGGAATAGGTATCAAATTCAAGTGTCTTATCATAGTAGTGACGTGCAAGCTCCATCGTCTCTGCAGTCTTATAGGATGAATAATTCTTTTCAGCTTCAGAATTGAAATAAATGGTTCCGGCTGTTCCGGCAGCAAGAACGGGTATTGAGATAATGCCGATAACTTTGTTGAATCGTCTCTTCTTGAGCAATTCCTTGTTATAAAGCAAATTAATATCAAACTGGGGATTCAGCCTGACCTGGTCCATACGTGTCATACTGCCTGTACTGCCGGCCCCGGGCTGATTCATGTTGACCTGACCTTTTGCCTTAATAACTTTTCTCACAAAACTGTTGTCCTGGATTCCGGCAATTTGAAGGGGAGTAAGTCTCTGGTCGGTTCTAATACTGGGTTTGGCACCAACATTAACCAGATCCCTGACAACTTCGATATTATTCATCATGGAAGCAATATGAAGGGGTGTATAACCTGAATTTCCCATGATGTCCACTTCCGCTCCCTTGTCAAGAAGATCCCGGGCCGTTTCCGAGTCATTAAGAAAAGCTGCCAGATGAAGAGGGGAAAGTTCAATATCATTCATGATATCCGGATCAGCCCCCTGACTTACAAGAGCCCTGACGTACTCCTTTTCGCGCGACATAACTGCAATATGAAGGGGAGTATTACCGTAATTGTCCGTATTGTTTATCGGAAATCCTTTGGTTACAAGAATCCCCATCAGTTGTTCGTCAACAAGCTTATCATTCAGGATATGAAAAAGATTTCCTCCGTGTTGCCCCTTAAAACCGAGCCCGGCTCCGTTTTGTAAAGATTCGAGAAGAAGAGCCTTATCGTTCTTTTCGATTGCATCAACCAGCATTGCTTCAGGATCGGAATTGCGTAAGGTGTCCACTGTTGTCACAGGTACGGCCCCACCTGCTGCCGCATTGCCATTCATTGTTTCATTACCGTTACTAACAACAGCCCCGACGGTTCCATTATAGATCTCGAAAGATTTCTCAAATTTTCTGATATCGTTAGAACCATAAACCCTGTACTCGATTACAAGAGTGTACTTTCCGGGTTGTGGAATTTTCGTAATGATGATATCGGTAAATGCGTTATTCGACCATGGCGACCAGTTCAGCATTGTCTTGCTTATCGAAGTGGCCCTGAGATCAGGTACCTGGATCATGTACCTGTATTGATTAACAATAGCGTTGTTTGATGAAAAGCTAAGGTCTACCTTGTCAGTAGTCCTGATCCTTGCAGGAACAGGATTGAAAAAGCTGAACGGGACCTGTTGCTCCTTAGCAGACAAGGAAATTATTTCTTCATAGCCTTCTGAAGGATATGAGGCCAGGGCAGAAAGCGTACCGGATAAAAAAATAACCAGTATTAGTATATATCTCATTTCATTGTAGTTATAGAAACATCCAACAGTCCTGCCTCATCTGGATCCTATGTGCCAGCACATAGTTGCATACATTCATAAAATTACTCAATCCTTGAATGATATCATAATTAATGGAAAAATAATTGGATTAGTGTTATGAATCATTAAAGTCATCCGGCATAGGTTAAAAAAAACAACAAAGTTTATGTATTAGATTATTAAGCATTTGAATCAAAGGTCAAATTTGATTAAGATGAAATCTTTAGATGCAAGAATCTACAACAGGCCGGACTATTTATCGGGAAGGACTTTCTGTTAGCCGGATAAGGGGTTCTGTTGGTTTTATGATGCCCTAAAATATCGGGAATATATTTTTAAGGCCTGAATGATATCGGATACGGCAAAACTATGACCGGATATCACATTTTCCCCTGCTCGCACTATCCATGCTTGCGAGCCAATTTAAGGTGATCCTCTCCCCGGGGATCACTTTTAAATTAAAAAGGACGCTTTGCAAGCGTCCTTTTTTCAAATTAACCTTATTATGATTAACCCAGATAACCTTTAAGCAATCTGCTTCTGGATGTATGTCTTAATCTTCTTATGGCCTTCTCCTTAATCTGCCTTACCCTTTCGCGGGTGAGTCCGAATTTCTCGCCAATCTCCTCAAGAGTCATTTCCTGACAACCGATACCGAAAAAGAACCTGATTATGTCCCTTTCGCGTTCGGTAAGAGTTGCAAGAGCCCTGTAGATCTCACGCGACAGTGATTCATCCATCAGGAGCTTGTCGGCAACAGGCGAATCCGAATTTGTGAGCACATCAAGCAGACTGTTGTCCTCACCTTCAATAAAGGGAGCATCGACAGACACGTGACGTCCTGAGACCTTAAGCGTATCAGTTACTTTTTCCTTTGGCAGTTCAAGAACATCGGCCAGTTCCTCGGGCGACGGCGTTCTTTCGTTCTCCTGCTCAAATCTCGAAAAAGCCTTGTTTATCTTGTTCAGCGAACCTACCTGGTTGAGAGGAAGCCTTACGATCCTCGACTGCTCGGCAAGAGCCTGAAGTATCGACTGCCTGATCCACCATACTGCATAAGAAATGAACTTGAATCCCCTTGTCTCATCAAATTTTTCAGCAGCCTTGATCAATCCAAGATTTCCTTCATTAATTAAATCGGGTAAACTCAATCCCTGATTCTGGTATTGCTTTGCCACCGAAACGACAAACCTCAGATTGGCCTTGGTAAGCTTTTCAAGAGCAGCCCGGTCCCCTTTTTTGATCCTTTGTGCAAGTTCAACTTCTTCTTCTACTGATATCAACTCCTCTTTACCAATCTCCTGAAGGTACTTGTCCAGTGAAGCACTTTCCCTGTTTGTTATGGATTTGGTAATTTTTAGCTGTCTCATTATGCCTCCGAAAAAATTTCCGCAAAGATATTGCTTTATAAGTTAATAACAAAATATATAGAATAATGTTTTGCACAGGAGATGTTTAAAACTTTAGTCTCCTGTGTATCAATATTTTAGACGAGACTATATTTAATTCCTGAATGAGTAGCTAAACATGGTGCCATTCGACTGGATACCCTCGATGGACCTAAGTTCCTTCCCGTCGGAGGTTGCCTGGCGTACATCTGAAGCTGACTTTACCCTCTTTCCGTTCACAGTCAGGATAATAAAGTCTTTCCTTATTCCAAGGTCCCTGAACCTGCCGTCGCTGACTTCGGTGACCTTCACCCCATGATCGACGTCAAACTTTTTCATGTCGCCCTGGGTCAGCGGCTCAAGACGGGCTCCGTAAACAACAGGACCTGCTCCCATGCCCGGGGTTACAACATTTGTATTTCCGGCTATATTCTTCATAGTCACAGGTACCGTATACTCCCTGCCATTCCGGATATAAGTCACGTTTGCCTTTTCGCCCGGTCGCTTCCTGCTGACATGCTCCTGAAGTTCGGAAGGGGAATTGACATCCTTGCCTTCAAACCTGATTATAATATCATCTTCCTTCAGACCGGCAGCTTCAGCAGCTCCGTCTGGAACAATTCCGGATATGCGTGCACCCCTGACTTCGGAAAGCTTCAGTTTTTCAGCGTCCTCCTGTGTCACTTCCGTAATGTTGACTCCGATAATTGCTCTCTGGACTTCCCCGTATTGTTTGAGATCCTCCACTACCTTCTTGACAAGGGTTATCGGAATGGCGAATGAGTTGCCCGCATAAGCCCCGCTGGGAGAAACAATTGCAGATGTAATTCCTACAAGCATTCCCTTGGTGTCGACAAGTGCACCTCCGCTGTTACCCATGTTGAGAGCAGCATCAGTCTGAATAAAGGATTCAATTCTGAGCTCGCTGTCCAGGATATTGAGGTTTCTTCCTTTCGCACTTACAATACCGGCTGTCACTGTCGATGTCAGATCCAGCTCACTGGTCGAAAACGGGTTACCCACGGCAAGAACCCACTCTCCGAGCCTTAGTCTGTCAGAATCGCCGTACTTTATGTAAGGCAGACCTTTGGCCTCAATCTTAAGCAATGCAATGTCAGTACTCGGATCCTTCCCTATTATCCTTGCTTCAAACACCCTTTTGTCATTCAGCCTTACCTCCACATTCTCAGCGTCGTCAATCACATGGTCATTTGTAATAATGTATCCGTCTTCAGAAATAATGACACCTGAACCATATCCCTTTACTTCCCTGGGACGAGGGGTGTAACGGTCACCATAAAAATACTCCCAGAAGGGATTTGAGGCCTGCGGGGAAACCATACTTTTCGTGCGTACATGTACCACGCCATGAACGGTCATCTCGGCAGCATACGTGAAATCAATCTGCCCTTCCTGCATCGAGAGCGATGTAAGCAAGGCCTCGGCATTCCTTTCAGCCAGCCTGGTTTCCTTTGACTGATTTGCGGCCGGCTTGTCAACGATCTTTGTATATGCAAACAAAGCTATCGCTGCACCAAGCACTGCCATTAACAAACTCCCTAACAAATATTTCATTTTCATAACTGTCGTGTATTATTGTTATACTTTTCCAATTTCCGGTATCATGAGTCAAATTTAATGCCTTTGTAAAAGATTCATATATTTGTAACCATTTCCGGTACTTTCTGTTCACAAAGTTTATGCATTTTTATGTTGTTTATTAATGATTGATAAATATTTAACAACTATTTAACACTGATGGCAATAGCTTTTAACAAATACCAGGGAACCGGCAACGATTTCATTATCATAGACAATCGTAACAGCGTTTTTAATCCCGGAGACTCCTCGTCCATAAATCGCCTTTGCGACAGAAGATTCGGTATTGGTGCTGACGGACTGATACTTATAGGCGCCCTGGATGGGTATGATTATGAAATGATTTATTTCAATTCCGACGGCTTCAGGGGAACGATGTGCGGAAACGGCGGCAGATGCACTGCCGCGTTTGCCCTTAAACATGGTATAGCCGGAACAAGTCAGCGCTTCTTGGCCCCCGACGGAATACATGAAGCACACTCGGAAAACAATATTATACGGCTGACAATGAGCGATGTAAAGAACATAAGCGCGATATCCGGCAACTATTTCATAAATACAGGCTCTCCCCATTATGTTGTGTTCACAAGTGACCTGGACAAACTGGATGTATTTTCCGAGGGAAGAAAACTCAGATGGTCGGATGATTTTAAAACCGGTGGTACTAATGTTAACTTCGTTGAAATTCAAAAAGATGGGATCTTTGTCAGAACATTTGAACGGGGAGTGGAGGATGAGACATTATCATGCGGTACAGGGGTGACGGCATCTGCCATTGCTTCGGTATTGTCAGGTCATTTTGTCAGTGCCCCGGTAAAGGTAAGGACCAGGGGAGGTGAACTGAAGGTTGAATTCGAAAAAAGGGCAGATATGATTACCGGAATTAACCTGTGTGGTCAGGCCACTTTCGTTTTCGAGGGAACTGTCGAAATCTGAAAAAAAGATGCCGGACGTATATTCGTGAGGCAGAATTGAAGAAACACCCCCCGGGCAACATAATGCAAAAGGAAAAACTATACGGGAAGACATTAGACGAACTTATTGCAGTCGCAAAACGGATAGGGATGCCCGGATTTGCTGCCAGACAGATCGCGGACTGGCTGTACCGGAAAGAGATCAGGTCAATTAGTGAAATGACAAACCTCTCATTAAAAATGAGAGAGGTGCTTTCGGAGTATTATGAAATGGGATTGGCCGAACCGTTGCAGACTTCTGTCAGTACCGACGGAACAAAAAAATATCTCTACAGTGTTCTGAACGGCAAGTTTATAGAAACTGCTTTCATCCCCGAAAAGGACAGAGCTACTATCTGTGTTTCCTCCCAGGCAGGATGCAAGATGGGATGTGTGTTCTGCATGACTGGCAAGCAGGGATTTCAAGGGAATCTTTCCGCTAGTGAGATTCTCAACCAGTTCCGCAGCCTTCCGGAATACAGACAGATAACCAATATGGTTTATATGGGAATGGGAGAACCCCTTGATAACCTGAATGAGGTTCTCAGGAGTCTGGATATCCTTACAAGTGACTGGGGGTATGGATGGAGTCCCTCCCGCATTACTGTAAGCACAGTAGGTATCCTGAACAGGCTGAACGAGTTCCTTGAAAAAAGCCGCTGCCATCTTGCTGTCAGTCTTCATTCTCCATTCGATGAGGAACGCCGTAAACTCATGCCGATTCAAAGGACCAACACAGTAGAAGAGGTCCTTAATATCATCAGAAACTTTGATTTCAACAAACAGAGAAGGGTATCCTTTGAATACATACTCTTCAAGGGAATAAATGATACTCCCAGGCACATCAAAGAGCTTGCCCGGATACTGAACGGCATCAGATGCAGGATTAATATTATCAGGTTCCACCCAGTGCCGGGATCTGAATTCTCAAGCCCCGGAGAAAATGAAACAGAAGCCTTCCGCGATGCCCTCAATGCAAAGGGCATTATCACAACAATAAGAGCCAGCAGGGGAGTCGATATAAATGCTGCATGCGGACTCCTGTCAACACTTGAACAGAACAAACTCTGAGGCATATGTCAAAAAAATACCAGGCATTACTTCTCATTTTGCTTTCTGCAGCAGTTTCAGGTCAGGAAAGGGCTTTGAAATCCCTTCTGACCAATCCGGTTATGTCAGGTGCTTCATTTTCCGGATGCATTTTTGACACGAAAGACAGGACTGCAGTATGGGAGTTTAATTCAGGCGAAAGTCTCATTCCCGCATCTGTACTGAAGGTTGTGACTTCAGCAGCAGCCCTGGAACTTCTGGGTCCTGACTATTCCTTCCACACCCGCCTGGGGTATACGGGAATACTTAACAAAAGAACGGGAGTACTTTCGGGTGACATAATAATAAAGGGAGGAGGCGATCCATCCCTTGGCTCTCCTTACTTCAGTGAACATTACGGCAGCTTTCTTTCTGCATGGATACAAAAGATTAAGGAGTCAGGTATCAAAACCATAAAAGGCAGGGTGATATGCGACGACTCGAGGTATGATTACCAGCCCGTACCGTCCGGCTGGCCGTGGGAAGATATTGGAAATTATTACGGTGCAGGAGTCTATGGTTTGTCATTGTTCGACAACACCTTCCATATCCATTTCAGAACTTCTGCGCCAGGGTCGGTTCCGGAGATTACCGGCTTTGTGCCGGATATCTGCAGGTATGACATCTCTAATCAGCTGGTTTCCTATGGAAACACCGACATGGGGTATGTTTTTTCCGCTCCTTATGGCAGTTACAGCTGGATTGCAGGCTCCATACCGGCAAACAGGGAGGATTTCGTACTTAAAGCTTCAATTCAGGACCCTCCCCTTCTTATGGCAAGACTTTTTGACCGCATGCTCGATTCAGCGGGTATTGAGGTAGTACAGGCACCTTCAACTTCCCGGATTGAAAATACAATCCTCCCTGAAATGATCCTTCTCGATGAAGTTGAATCCCCCCCCCTGGCATCAATAATTGAAGTCCTTAACCACGAAAGCGTCAATCTTTATGCAGAACATCTCCTGAAGGAGATAGGCCTGCAAATCAAAGGGAAAGGGATCACAAAGTCGGGGATTGAGGTATTGTACATCTTTCTTCAGGACGCTGGTTGTGATACCTCAGGATTCTACATTGAGGATGGCAGCGGTTTATCGCCCATCAACGCCGTAACCTCGAAAGGGCTGGCCGGGCTGATGCTCTACATGCTTACAAAAGCAACTTACCCGGAAGCTTTCCTGAATTCACTTCCCGAGGCAGGAAAAGAAGGAACTCTGAAAAGTGCGTTTCGTAACCCGGCTTTTGATTCAAACCTCAGGGCAAAAAGCGGATCCTTTACCAGGACAAGAAGTTATACCGGGTATTTTACTGCCAGATCAGGCAGGGAAATGGCTTTCAGCATCCTGGTCAATAACTTTTCAGGCCCTTCTCAAACAATTGTTTCGGGTATTGAGGCCATACTTCTTGAAACCCTTGAAAACCGATGACTGAGCCATCAGCCCTTTAGACGTCTATTCTGGCATATTTCGCGTGAGCCTCGATGAACTCTCTTCGTGGTGGCACCTCGTCCCCCATCAGCATCGAAAATATCCTGTCAGCCTCAGCGGCACTGTCTATTGTAACCTGTTTCATTGATCTTGATTCAGGGTTCATAGTGGTAGACCAGAGCTGTTCTGCATTCATTTCACCAAGACCCTTGTACCTCTGAATGTTAACTGTGGATTCCTTTCCCTGGCCGAATTCCTGTACAGCAGCTTCACGCTCTTCTTCAGTCCAGCAATACCTTTCGTTCTTTCCTTTTTTAACAAGATAAAGCGGCGGCATTGCAATATACAGGTAACCTCCCTTTATCAGATCCTGCATATACCTGAAGAAAAAGGTCATAATCAGAGTGTCGATATGTGATCCGTCGACGTCGGCGTCAGTCATGCAGATTACCTTGTGATATCTCAGTCCGGAAATATTAAGAGCCTTGCTGTCCTCGTCCGTGCCTATGCTTACACCAAGGGCTGTGAAAATATTCTTTATCTCCTCACTCTCATAGATCCTGTGTTCCATTGCTTTTTCCACATTCAGGATCTTTCCCCTGAGGGGAAGAATAGCCTGGAAACGCCTGTCACGGCCCTGTTTGGCCGTACCTCCTGCAGAATCTCCCTCAACAAGGAACAGTTCGCATTTTTCGGGGTCACGGTCGGCACAATCAGCCAGTTTACCCGGAAGTCCCGAACCCGACAAAACCGTCTTGCGCTGAACCAGTTCCCTGGCTTTCCTTGCAGCATGGCGTGCCGTTGCCGCCAGAATCACTTTCTGAACAATGTTTCTTGCGTCTTTCGGATTTTCCTCCAGATAGTTTGAAAGCATGGTGCTCACGGCCACATCTACAGCTCCCATGACTTCAGTGTTGCCCAGCTTGGTTTTGGTCTGACCTTCAAACTGAGGCTCGGCAACCTTGACGGAAATAATCGCAGTAAGTCCCTCGCGGAAATCGTCACCGTTGATATCAAACTTCAGTTTGGCAGTGGCGCCCGAATCGTCAGCATACTTTTTCAGAGTTCTCGTTAATCCCCTCTTGAATCCTGCAAGATGCGTACCGCCTTCAATTGTATTGATATTGTTGACGTAGGAATGGACATTCTCAGAAAAGGAATTATTGTACTGCAGGGCAATCTCCACCGGAATATCGGTCTTGTCGTATACAATATGAATCGGTTGTTCTATGAGCTTTTCCCTGTTCCCGTCGAGATATTCCACGAACTCCTTCAGACCCTCCTCTGACTTGAATTCTTCACGACGGATTTTCCCTCCGTTGCCATTTTCAACCAGCTCCCTCTCGTCTGTGATTGTCAGCAGTATGCCTTTGTTCAGAAATGCCAGCTCCCTCAACCTGGTCGAAAGTATTTCAAAATTGAAATCGGTTGTAGAGAAAATTGTCGGATCAGGCTTAAAGTTTATCATTGTCCCTGATTCGTCAGTCGTGCCAATGACTTCAACACTTGTGACAGGCTTGCCGTATTGATAGGTCTGCCTGAAAATCTTCCCTTCCCTCATAACAGTGGCAACCAGTTCGGTCGACAATGCACAGACGCATGAAACGCCTACGCCATGAAGACCTCCGGAAACCTTGTAGGAACCTTTGTCAAACTTTCCTCCGGCATGAAGAACCGTCATAACAACTTCAAGTGCCGATTTCTGTTCCTTCTCGTGAAGGCCTGTGGGAATTCCGCGGCCATCGTCTGTAACAGTAAGCGACCCGTTCTCATGGATCACAAGGTCTATCCTTGAACAAAATCCTGCCAGCGCCTCATCAATGGAATTATCAATAACCTCATATACAAGATGATGCAATCCCCTTACCCCGGTATCACCAATATACATTGCAGGCCTCTTCCTGACTGCTTCAAGACCTTCCAGAACCTGAATACTCCCCGCGGAGTAATCAGCACTATCCTGCAATTTTTTTTCATTCTCGCTCATCTTTCCAAAATATTACAAAATATCCAACATTTAGTTACACCTATGGCAGAAATCACTAATTTTTCAATACTTAACAAATTGATTTTATGCCCCTTAATTATTCGGACAAAGATACCTTTTTTTAATGGTATTTTTAGTTAAATCAAGTTAAAAGTAATTCACAATTTGGTAAAGAAATTAACAACAAAAAAGCCCAGCGGACAAGGGCAGGGCTAATATTTTAATTAAGAAAATCAGTACATCAGAGGCTGTAGCTGAAACCTACCATGAAATTGAACATCTGCGAAGGATAGTACGCCCATTCATGGTAACGGTTCCATGAAACGTTATCTGCCTTTACCCAGAACGACAGGACCCGGGTGTACCTGTATTCAGCGCTCAAACCAAGGTTAACATGAACCGGCTCTTCGATCACCCTGGGTTGGAGAGTCATCCACCCTGTGGGACTCTGGCTGACCAGAAGCTTCCTGCTTCCGAGTGCAGTGACTTCCGTCCCGGCAATGATCTTGTCCCGGAGATTGTAGAACAATCCGAACTTACCATCCCAGTCAGGCTTGTTCCATGCGTAATCATTGGCAGAGAGGGTGTATTTGAAAAAGTTGGCCGAGGTATTGAATGAAATCCTTTTTGAGAAATTTCCGCTTAGTTCTCCGTGGAAATTAAGTACTTCGGCATCATCGGGCGTTATAACAAAGTAATTACCCCGCTGTACCACCCCGGCAGTGTCGGGATAGACAACGTTTGAATATAGTATCAGGTTATTGACTATTGAATATGATGCTGATAAAACATAATTCCCTCCGAGTCCGCTGTTCCCTTTCAAACCGGCTGAAATAATCAGCGCATGATTTGTGTTGGGTATATTGTAGATCGATCCGTCGGGAACCAGGAAAGGATTCTCACGGATAATATTCAATGGTTCATTATTCTCAAGCTTCCCTCCCAATCCTGCAAAAAACCTTATGAACTGAGGGACTACGCTGAATCCGAATTCAAGGTCGGGATGGAAATAGGCCTTAACCTTTTCATCAAGATTCTTTTCCAGGGAAAGTCCCAGTCCGAGATTGAAATTCCACTGATCAGTGCTTTTGCTCACAAACGGACTAAGCGTGAATATGTACTTGGGATCCATCCCAAGTGATTTTGAAAGCGTATAATGGTCTATATCGAGACCGGAGCCAAGGTAAAATCCTTCATACATGGCAGACATAAGCCCCTTGAAGCCGACATGGTTCATATTCCCTTCTCCTGCATTACGGAAATAATCGTAGGAAACTCCAAGATCGTATGAAAGATCGGCAGAATCAAGGTTGAGCGATGCCAGGGAGAATTTTGCGCCGGCATCGAGGTAGCTCAGCCTGATGTCCTTTTTCAGGAATTCATAAGGCACCTCTGTGTTGTAACCATAGGCATACCTGGCTCTCTGAAGGAAATCGGCAGAGACATCGATATAACTGTTCCTGAAAAATTTCCGGCCGAAAACTGAAGCATCATTATCCATGAAACCTGCATACACCCTTTGTTTGTTTTCGAGCGGAACTTTTCCATTCGATGAATAGTGCTTTGCATAGAACCCGACAGCACCTTTCTTCGACCTGTGACTGGTTATGCTCAGCTCCCCGAGCGGGGTTGTGTTGCTTCCCATTCCCACTTTGACATAGCTCTTGTAAAGTTTAGGGAGAGGATCGGCAAGCAATGATGCCGACTTGATTGGACTTATTGAATGTGTGGGATTATATGGATCTGAGTTTACATCATAGGAAAAAACAGGGCTAACACTGGCAGTATCGATAATGTCAGGAAGAAAACTCAGCTTCCTGGCATCGGACAGAGAAGGCTTGTATGGATTGTAAAGGGTCACCTCTCTTTTAAGATCCTCTTGCTGCGAATGTACCGGCAGACAGGCAATAATTGCAAGGATCAAAACGAATATGGTTTTCTTTATTATCATTATCAGCACGTTTTCTTTAAACAATATGTTCAGTTACCCTGATCGAGTGAAGCCAGCTTTGACTGCACCTCATCAAGGATCCCATCGTCACGGACGGTATAGTACTCCTGAAGGCTCTGAAGCGTTGCCCTGGCCTGCAGTGTGTCACCTTTCTGAATGCTTATATCGGCAAGAAGCAGGAACATCCTGGCCGTCCAGTACGGATGAGGCGAATTCTGCCCGATAAACTGGTTCACTATCCTTTCTGACTCGTCGGTGCTCCCTTTTTTAAAGAGAATTTCGGCTACCCTGTATTTTGATTCAGCACCTTCAGCACTGACAACTTCATTCGATGTGATCCTGAAATCCTTGAGGGCTTCATCGAACTCATTCAGACTGTAATGAGCCTTGGCGCTTATGAAGACAGCCTCACGCATCAGCTCTTCAGGAACCTTGGCCGCTTTCCTGATTCTTTCCGAAGCCAGAATGCTCTTTTGTGCGTCACCATCCTGATATGCCGACCTGAGCTGGCCCCTCATGGCAGTCAGCTTGAACTCCGGAGTGGTGGTTATCTTTTCGAGGTTTTCATAGTATGAAAAAGCATCAGAATACTCCTCCTGGTCATACAGAATAGCAGAAGCTGTGATTAAAGCCTGCTCCATGAACTGGTTATTGGGAGTTTTTATCACTTCCCTGTAATAGCTGAGGGCTTCGTCCTTACTGCCTGATGAATTGAGGCATTCAGCCAGATAGAACTGTGCATTCAGCCTGAAGCTTCCGTTCCGGAACTCCCTCAGATAATTCCGGAATACTTCAGATGCCCTGGTGCAATTACCCGCTATATAAAGGTTCTCCCCCGAAACATACAGGAGTGAATCCCTCTCTGTTACACTGACATCACCATATCCCAGATTTTTTACGTATGCAAAATAACTCTCGACGTCATTCATTTCCACATAGGCATTCCTCAAACCTGTCATTGCGTACCTGGCTTCAGGGGTGGAAGGATAGTTCTCGATTACCTTTTTGAACTGAGCCACTGATTTTTCATTTTCACCCTGATTGTAATAGAGCAGCCCCAACTGAACAATTGCCTGGGGAACAAATGAACTCGAAGGATAATTTGCAATAATATTTATAAAGTCGGCTTCACCCCTTCGGAAGTCCTCCATCACAAGATATGCCCTGCCCCTTTCGTATATTGCATTGGGCACATACGGCGATTGTGGAAATCTTGTGGTAAGCGATGTAAGTATCTCGGTCTTGCCAGTGTTGTTATTGGTCAGCCCCAGGCAGAAACCCTTCTGATACAGTGCATAGTCGGCATTATCCTTTCCGTAGGCTATTACCTTATCGTAGTAACTGACCGCCTGGGCATAGTTGGTGTTAATAAAATAACAGTCAGCAATTCTGAGCCTTGCGTCATACAGAACTTCAGGCTTTGCAGTGCCGGCTCCCGACTCAAATGTCCTGAATTCTGTCAGAGCCTTGTTATAATCTTTCAGATTGAACCAGACATAACCCAGATTATATCTGAGCAATGATGCCTCGGGAAGGGACATGGCGCCGGGAAGTCCCAAGAATGCAGTATAATCCTTACTGGCCGCCTCGTACTGACCTGTCCGGTATTCTGCCTCAGCTCTCCAGTAAACTGCCCTTGCCTTCAGTTCCCTGTTGTGCCTTTCATATTGAAGCGACTTATCGAACATGCCGATCGACTCTTCAATCTGCATATTCTTGAAAAGCTCGAGTCCCCTGTAGAAAGCCACCCTCTGATAGGCCGCCTCAAGCCGTCCGTCTTTATTCCGTATCCTGTCAAGAGCCGATAACGCTGCCTGGTAGTTCCTTACCTCGGTGAAGGTCGCCACCAGATAATTATATGCTTCCTCAATCTTCGGGGAGTTGGGATAGAGATCAATATACTCCTGGAATGCAGCAATGGCCTCGCCAAAAGGTGAAGTGGATGTTTCGTAAGTCAGTTTGGCATAACTTAAAAGAGACTCCTCCTTAAGCTTTTCATCAAAGTTCATTCTGGAAGCCTGGCCAAAGGCAAACTGGGCCCTCTTTTTATCACCCGCCTTCAGATAACAGTCGCCGAGAACGAACCAGATGTTCTGGCTCAGGATATCGGATTTTGCGCCGGCACTAAGGAGGGTTTTTATTGCCTGGTCAATATTTCCCGTCTTATAGTAGCAAAAACCAAGCTGATACCTGTCTTCCCGCTCGCTCGATTTAGCCCCTGCATTGTATTGCTCCAGGTAAGTTAGAGCTTCGGCATAATTGCCTTTGTTGTAATATGCATCTCCGATAAAACGGTACATCTCGATTGCTCTGTCCTTCGGAGCCGACTTAAGGAGTTCCGGAGATACCTCCAGTATACCGTCATAATCCTTTTTCAGATACAGGATCTGGGTAATGTAGAATGGAACAATCGTTCCAAATGTCTCGTCTCCCCTCAACCTGTTGAAACCCTCGAGAGCAGTCTCATACATCTCCTGCTCGTAGGCGATATGAGAGAAATAATAAATTGCCGGCGGTGAATATTCCGTATCCTTGTCTTTTATTTCCGAAAACATCGTAAGAGCCTTGGCCTTGTCTCCCTTAACATAAAGGGAGTAGCCGTACCTGAAATAATATTCCGGCAGTTTTTCGTCGCTCAGTTCGAAACGGTTGACAGTCTCATAATAGGTACATGCCTTCCTGTAGTTTTTGTTCTGGTAGAAATAATCAGCCAGGGAGATCCTTCCTTCATTCAGCCGGGGGCTTTCCGGATGCCTTGACAGATAGATCAGCATCCTGTATTCAGCATCCGGATTGAAAAGCCTCAGGGCCGAAAGGGCAGCATAATACCCGGCCTCATCAAGCTGGATGCTGGTTTTATCCTTTGCCTCCCGGATATAGGAATCGAACAGTCTTATTGCCGGCGCATATTTCTCCTTGTTGAAAAGATCCATTGCCCGGTTGAATTCAGACCGGATATCATCGCCGGAGAATGAATCCTGCGGAACCGCCTGTCCTGTTGCTACAAATAAAAGAATGAATATAAAGAGTAGCTTTCTAATGTTCATAACTCGCATTTTTTAGCCTTCCATCTGTTAAATGCATTCTGAACCAGAAATCCTTCTGATCCATTAATAATCTGATAATAAGTAACATAAGCCAACAAAAGACACTTTTCAGCACAAACAAAAATACAATTATTAAACGGGGGCTTCAGACCTTTATTACTGATTTTATCAACATATAAATATTATTTATCATTTCTTTGTTTACTTTACAAAATCAACCTTAAAACAATGCCTGAACCCAATTCTTCGGATAAAATCATTGAACTGTCGAACTGCAACATCTGGCAGCAGGATCACCTGGTTCTGTCAGATGTCAGCCTGAGTGTAAGAAAAGGCGAGTTCATTTATCTCGTGGGAAAAGTAGGAAGCGGGAAAACCAGCCTTATTAAAACCCTCAATGTTCAGCTTCCGCTGAAAGAGGGTAGCGGTACGGTTGCCGGCTATAATCTTTCGGAAATAAAACCCAGGGAGATCCCTTACCTCAGGCGTAAGATAGGGATCGTCTTTCAGGATTTCCAGCTTTTGATTGACAGGCCCGTAAACGAAAATCTTGAATTCGTTCTCCGGGCTACAGGATGGAAGAACAAGGATGATATAGAGAAGAGGATCAGTGAGGTTCTCGAAAAGGTTGGCCTGAGCCTGAAGGGATATAAAATGCCTCATCAGCTTTCGGGCGGCGAGCAGCAGAGGGTCGTGATAGGAAGGGCATTGCTGAATGATCCTGAGATTATACTGGCTGATGAACCAACCGGTAACCTCGACCCAGAGACATCCGAAGGAATCATCCGTCTGCTCAGGGATATAAGCACGACAGGAAGGGCTGTTATCATTGCCACCCACAACTACACTATAGTCAAGAAGTTCAGTGCCAGAACCATTAAATGTGACAACGGCAGAATGGTGGAAATCCGTGATGACGAAGAAATAGAGCTCGAACAGCTCTGACCTACCTTTTCATATAATCATCGTAGAGGACCTGCAGGAATGCCTTTCCAAGACGTTCGTTGTTGCCGGGATCTGATCCCTCGCTGACAACCGGTGATCCGAGCTTATGATCATAGATCAGCTTTGAGCTGTCGGTAATAAACCCAAACCCTTCATTATAGACATAGAAAGCGAAGGCTCCGGATTCCTTTGAAAGGATGTCCTTTGAGAACGGGAATTGCCCGCCAAGCTCCATCTGATTTAGCAGAGTAAGCGGAAAATCAACCTGCGATCCGATCTTGTCTATCCTGGTTCCCGCATTCTGAACGGCGCCTCCGAGCCAGAGCATTGGAATCCTGAAGACATTTTCAGAAAACACAAGGTCGTCCGGTTTACTCAGCCTGCAATGATCAGCAACAAGAATCACCAGGGTGTTATTCCACCATTCAGTGGTCTTTGCCCAGTCAATGAAGCTTCCAATCGTTCTGTCGGTATAGTAAACCGAATTCCTGAATTTCGTAAGATCATCCTTTCCTTCGAATACAGGCTCCATCGGAACATCAAAGGGTTCATGACTCGAGAGGGTAAGCACAACCCTGAAAAAAGGCTCCTCCATAACAGCCATTGAATCACGGAGCGTGTTGAAAAGAACATGGTCGTGGACACCCCACTTCGAATTGTAGTCATCCGGGGAAAAATGGTCCATGGTTATAATCTGACGAAATCCGGAACTTATCAGGTACGAGTTGATGTTGGCAAAATTAATGTCGCCTCCGTACCAGAATGAACTGGTGTATCCTTCTTCATTGAATATCTTCACAAGGCTTGTAAGGGATTGTGTTTTCCTGGGTTCCTTGATTATCGAAACCGCCGGTTGTGCAGGATAACCGCTTAATATGGCCGGAAGCGCCTTATCCGTGCGATTGCCCGATGCATAGAAATTGGTAAAAAGAAGCCCCTCCCCGCTCAGCCTGTTCAGGTTGGGGGTGGTTGCGCTGTCACCTCCGAGCGATCCGACCAGAAAGTTCCCGAAACTCTCCATAACGACCAGAAGGATATTCGGCCTTTTCGTGTTTAGTACATGTACAACAGAATCTGTTTTTATTGCAAGAGAATCCCTTATTGCAACCGACTGCTCCAGATCCCCGAAAGAATATGGATTGACGGTGGGTTTCCTGTTGAACCACGAACTGCCCACATTCCATACGACATTCACAGCGCTGTGATTGGCAAACAGATTGTCGGAAAAGTAAACCGTGCCGGCATTTATCGGGGCAAGTCCGATTCCTCCCCTGATGGGTATGATCAGCGATCCAAAAAGCACCAGGAAGAGTAGCGTGGCAGGAATCCTGTACCGGATACTGGCTGGTTCAGAAAACATTCTGTCAATGAATCTTTTATACAGCCATCCAAACCCTGCTGTTAACAAAATAACAGTAATTGCAAATCCTGCAATCTGAAATGCCGTAACTGAGGCTGCTGCCTCCCCTGGATTGTCAAGATAAAGCAAAGGGGTGTAATCCATCCTGAATCCCCAGTAGGTGTACAGAACTGAATCGCCTACTATGATAAGGGAGGATATCAGCAACATTAGCCAGGTGTAAATCCGCATGAAATACCTGAACCATTCTCCCCTGATCCATATGGAAGGAAGAAGAATAAGCATGGGGATCACCATAATATAAGCACTTGCTGAAATATCAAGTCTGATGCCGTGTGTAAAGGTCCCTGCAAGTACCCTGAATCCCAGCTCCGCAGAATTACTGTATTCTGCCAGCAGAAACAACAGCCTGGATGCAAAGAAGAAAACCAGCCAGAAAAACGCATAGGCAATCAGTGCAAAAAGCTTCTTTTTCATTGTTTGGCAGTTGACAGGGATCTTGATTTCCCTGAAGTCACAAAAAAGAGAATCAGTGAAAGAGTAATAACAATCATCCCGGCAATTGTCAGCATTTCAGGGTGCTCTCCCGGCACAATAAGCCAGCTGAGGATAGCTCCCACAACCGGAATAATGAATTTCCACAGGTTCAGTTCCGAAACCTTTACGCCGGGCCTCTGAAGCAACCTGAACCATAATGAAAATGCAAAAGCCGACATGAAACTCAGCCAGGCAAGATCGGCCCAGTAAAGGAAAGGCCTGTAAACCCTTACGGTGCCCTCGACAGGAATTGAAACGAGATAAAGAATTATTCCTCCGACACCCAGGGAAAACGAACTGAGAACAATCGGATTCATACCCCTGCTTTTAAGAGAGACGATCACATTGCTTACCGCTGTGGCAATGTTCGCTCCAAGGATCAGTATCACCCCCACAAACTCAAGTGCAGTTCCTATCCTGAATGCCTGTCTGCCGGCACTTATAAGTATCACTCCCGAAATTCCGAATATTATTGTTATTATCTTACTCCGTGTAAGCCTTTCCTCATCATGCATCATAGCTGCAACAACTGCGGTTACCAGTGGCTGGGATCCAACGATCACAGCACCCAGTGCACCGGGAACGAGATCCATCCCAAGATAGAAAAGGGAATAATTCATAAGTGTCTGCAGAACCATTACCCAGAGAACCACTTTGTAATTTTCCCTGATCATCCGGATGTATGTTGCCGGTTTTACAGTAAAGGGAAGAAGCATCAGTCCCGAAATAATGAACCTCACCCCGGCAAAATGAAGCGGAGTATCATACTGCAGTCCAAGTTTTATTCCGGCATATGCGGTCGACCACAGAAGGCATGCAATAACCGCCCAGAATATTGTATTTCCTTTAGTGTACACTTGAAAAGATCAGGCCGCAAATATCAGAAAAAAAATCATTTTTCAAGCATATTCCACTCAGGAGGATCGAGCCCCAGAAGGTGCTTAACAAAAAAATCGCGGCGTCTCCGTTCACCGTAAACACCACCGCTGGTGTGCCCCGCCCCCGGAAGAAGGACATATTCAAAGTCCTTGCCGGCCCTGATAAGTGCATTTACCAGCTGGGCAGTTGATGACGGATCAACATTATAATCCATCTCGCCGTTCAGAAGCATAAGTTTACCTTTAAGTTTCCCGGCGTTTTCAACATTTGATGATCCGGCATATTCAACTCCTACCGGCCAGCCCATCCATTGCTCATTCCACCACATTTTGTCCATCCTGTTGTCGTGGCAGCCGCATGAAGCCACTGCAACCTTGTAGAAATCCGGATGAAACAGCACCGCCCCGGCAGCATTCTGCCCTCCGGCCGACGTGCCGTATACCCCTACTCTATCGATATCCATATAAGGATACTTTTCTGCCGCCGCTTTCATCCACAATATCCTGTCGGGCATACCTGCATCCTTTATGTTTTTCCAGCATACATCATGAAAAGCCTTTGACCTGTTCGATGTTCCCATCCCGTCAATCTTTACGACGATGAAGCCAAGTTCTGCAAGCTGATGCATCGAAGTTGCCGGTCCCCTGAAACTCTTCGGGACAAAACTGCTGTGAGGTCCGGCATACATATCTTCAATAACCGGATACTTCTTCGACGGATCGAAATCAGTCGGTCTGATGATGATACCCCAGATATCAGTCACCCCATCCCTCCCCTTTGCGGTGAAAACCTCCGGCAGCCTTATTCCTGATTCAAGGAGCCTGGTAATATCAGCCTTCTCCACAACCATCAGCTGTGTGCCGTCATCGGTCCTTCTCAGAACAGAAACAGGCGGAGTGCTGATTGTTGACCACGTATCAACGAAATACCTGTGATCGGGGGAGAAACCTGCATCATGCGTACCTTCCCCTTCAGAAAGCAGCTTCAGTCCTGTTCCGTCAAAGTTAATACGGTAATAGTAAATGAAATATGGATCACCGGCTTCCCTTCCGCTTGCCTGGAAAATAATCTGTCTGTTCTTCTCGTCAACCCAGGTCACGTCCCTTACCACCCACGAACCGGAGGTAATCTGGTTTCTCACTTCACCTGTACCAGAATCATAGAGATACAGATGATTCCAGCCATCTCTCTCAGAAGCCCATATTATCTCTCCCGACTCTTCAGCGTCGAACCTGTACCTTTTGCCGCTGTAATCGATAAACGTGGGCGAACGCTCTCCTACGATAACCTTTGAAAATCCCGATGCGGCCTCCACCCTGATTATGTCATACTGCTGGTGGCCGCGCCTGTTGTACTCAAAAGTAAAAAAATCGCTGTTCCTGCTCCATTTGATGTTGTTTATCGAATACTGATTCGGGATCATGGCGTCGTCCAGCTTCAGATGCTTTTTTGATTCAATATCAAACAACTGCGGATATTTCTGAGGCACTGCATCTCCGGCCTTCTGATATTCGTACGAATAGTGCTTCGGTTGAAGCTGATCCTCCGGTGAGGACTGAACGTAATGTATCATGTGCTTTTCTGCCGGTTTTACCCTGTAGGCAACCAGTTTTCTTGAATCCGGAGACCAGCGGATATATGAAGAATAATACTCACCCAGGGCACCGTCGTAACTCAGCTGATAATCCTTCTTTTCCTTGTCATCAGCTGACCTGACAAATACATTGTAATTCCTTATGAACGCTATCCATTTCAAATCGGGCGACTTAACAGAATCGGTCGTAAGTTCATCCCTGAATCCCCAGTCCCAGCCGCTTCTCACCGGACGCCCCGGAACTCTTTCCCGCTTTGATATTGTGTAATCCCTCAGGTTGCAGATCCAGTTAAAACCGTCGTATGTAAACGCGAAACTCGAAAGCTTGTCGGAGAAAACCAGGTTCCTTACGGGAAGCCTGCCCGCTTCAAACTTCTTTCCGGTTTCCTTTCCGAGCGATTCTGCAAATCTTTCCTGGTTGAATGCTTTCCTTTTTGTAAGTTTTTCTGCATCAACAATCATAAATTCAGTTCCTGAAGGAGTCAGGTTCTCATAAAGAAAGCTGTTCGTCCTTCCAATCCAGACCGGCCTTACATTCCCGTAATAAACCTTGTCTGCCGTCACTTTCGCAAGGTCGTCTGACCTTTTATACATCTCAGCTGACATCTGTGATAAAGAGTCAGATACGGAAAAGATAAAGAAAATGGCTGCCAGAATCATTCTGCTGATAGTTTCCATAAATCCCGTTTTATGTTTCACTTGAATGCCATAAATTTAATTGAATTTGACTACTGTCCGCATTTCAGTGTTTTATTTTTATAGCTTTGTGACGGACAATCCTCATTGATATGACTGTTGCTGAACAAATTGCAGGTATTTTATCTGGTGCCGGAGTCAGGTTTGTCTTCGGTGTGCCCGGCGGTCCGTCTATTCCATACATGGAAGCTTTCAGAAAGGCAGGGATCGAATTCATTCTGACCTCGCATGAATCGGCAGCCGGAACCATGGCAAGCATTACAGGAAGAATGACCGGAATCCCGGGTGTTTGCCACGCCACCTTCGGCCCGGGAGCGGTAAATCTTGCATCGGGTGCAGGAGGTGCCCTGCTCGACAGGTCGCCGGTGATCATCCTGACTAGCGAAATGGATGACAAAATGATTGGCAGGACTACCCAGATGAATATCGACCACCAGAAGCTGTTTCAGCCGCTGACAAAGGCAACATTCAGGGTAAATCCCGGAAACGCAGCCGACATCCTCCTTAAAGCCCTTGATATCTCCAGGGAAGAATTTCCAGGACCGGTACATATCGGTCTGCCTTCGGATATTGCATGCCTCGAGGCAGCTGAACCAGGCAGTTACATTATCGAATCTGTGAAAAAGGATCCTCTCAACGATACCGCCAAAATCAGGGCTCTCCTTGAGAACTGCAGAAAACCTCTCATCGCGGTCGGTCTCACATCGGCCAGATATTCCCTGGGAGAAAGACTTTCAGAATTTCTCCGGCAAACAAGGATACCGGTTGTACTGACTCCAATGGCTAAAGGACTTCTGCCTGAGGATCATCCCTGTTATGCCGGGGTTCTTTTTCATGCCCTGAGCAATTACCTCGAGGATATCCTTGAGGATACAGACCTGGTAATCGGTCTGGGTTATGATCCTGTTGAATACAACTACGAATCATGGATGCCTGATGTTCCGCTTGTCGATTTCACAAGTACAGAAACTGACCTGCCTGCAGTGAACCAGGTGACAAGATTCACCGGAAGCCCCGGCGAATGGTTCACGATTCTGGAACAGCTTAATATGGAACAGTTGATTTTCAAACAGATGAAAATAGACTCGGTCAGGAATGAAACGATTGCCGTGTTTAACGGACTATCGGACCATTTCGGGCCGGTAACAGCACTCCGTGTCCTCAGGGAAGAAATTCCGGCCAGTGCCATTGTGACCTTCGATGTCGGCTCCCATCTTCATCTTGCCGGACAGTACTGGAATACATTCGGTCGGCAGAATATGATTATGACAAACGGATGGTCGGGCATGGGCTTCGGTCTTCCTGCTGCTTTTGCAGCAGCTATTTCATCGCCCGGGTCAGTCATTGTATGTGTCACCGGCGATGGAGGATTCCTGATGAACGCAGGTGAGATAATTACGGCCAGAAGATACAACCTGCCGGTAATAACAGTGGTGCTTTCTGACGGTGAACTAAATCTGATAAAGCTTAAACAGTCGTGGCAGGACCTGTCTCAGTATGCCACCTTACTATATGAAGAAGATCTCTTCAGCGCAGAAATGTTTCTTGGAGTCAGAATACTGCATGCTGATTCGGAAGACAGCATGAAAAGTGCCATTAATATGGCACTTTCAATGAAAAAGCCTGTTATTATCAATGCCCGGATTGACCCTGATGATTACAAATGGCTGGTAGTCAAAAAATGACTCGCCTTTCGTCTACTTTTTGGGTTTGGCTTCCTTCTTCTCCTTAGTCTGCTTTGCCGTAGCAGCTTGCTTTTTCTCCTTTTCAGTCTTTACCTCTTTGACTACGGGTTCAGTTTCCTCCTTCACTGGCTTGACCGGCTTTGTTTCCTTTGCAACAGGGGCTTCCTTCTTTTCCCTTGCCGGTTTCCTTTCTTTTATTTCCTTTTCTGCCGGCAGACCTGCCTTATTGCCCTTATCCGCCTTTTTCCTGGGGCGTCTTACACCAAAGGTTCCAAGTATTATCTTGCCTCTCCTTGATTTTTTGTCACCTTTTCCCATAATTATATATTTTCAGAAGTTTTCGAGAATCGCGCAAATTTAACAATATTCTTATTTGTTCAGACAATTTTTTTCTTTCCTCAGCCGGTTTCGGTCCCTTATTCGTATTTAAACATTCATTCAGTGCTTCGGAACTCAGGCTTCAACCCATCCCTGCCGGTAATTCCTGAATATCCTTCTGGTCATATACATCATGATCCCCTCCGGAATAATCATGCCCAGACCAAAAAACATACCTGAAAGCTTACCCGGCAGAATCACCTTCTTTCCTCTGAGCATCCCCCTGATCACCACCGATGCCACCTCCTCCGGTTCAAGTGCGGATTTTCTTGAAAGCCAGCCGTTTCTCTCTATTCTGTCACAAGTATTGACATTTGTCCTTACAGCTGACGGAACAGCCACACAGGTTCTTACAGTCGATCCCTTCAATTCTGATTCAATGGCTCTGGTGAAATAGTAGATGTATGACTTTGTTGCCAGGTAAATGCTCTTGTAAGCAGTGGGAAGATAGCATCCAAAACTGCTCAGATTGAGTATATATGATCTGTCTTGTGTTTTAAGTCCGGGGATGAACAGCATGGTGAGCATGGTTACTGCCCTCACATTAAGCATCAGCATAGTGTCTATCTGCTTTTTTGAATAGCCTTCTACAGGGCCTTCATATCCTATCCCGGCATTATTTACAAGTATGTCGACATTCAGTTTTTTCTGCTGCACAAAGTCAAACAGCGTTTCAGGGCCCTCCTCCGTAGTAAGGTCACCCTCCGAACAATATATAGTTATTCCAAAATCCGATTCCAGCTTCCCGCAAAGTTCTCCAAGACCCTGGCCCGGGAGCGAACTCAGAACCAGGTTGTGCTGCCTCGAGGCAAGCTCCCTGGCTATTGCCCTGCCTATTCCAGTGCTTGCTCCTGTTACAACAGCAAAGCTGTCATTTGCCTTTTCCATTATCAACAGTTTTTAGCCATTCTATCGTTTTTCCAACACCTTCAGAAAGAGGAGTGATTCTATAGCCCAGTTCCCTGACGGCCTTATCACTCGACATAATCCAATCCCTCAGGTACTTGTCAAGAAAGTCCCTGGTTATCGGCGGAGATACCCTGAATAACCCTGAAAAAACGGTGATCATCTTCACAATGGCTTTCATCAGGCCTGCCGGAAGTCTTATAAGGATTCTTTTTTCCCCTGCCGCGGACCCTATTGTGTCAAACAAACTGTTAAAAGAATGGTTCTCTCCTCCAAGTATATAGCGCTCTCCTCCCCTTCCGTGCCTGGCCGCAAGGATGTGCCCTTCTGCAACATCATCAACATAAACGTAATTTCCTTTGGAACTGCCGTCGCCCGGATTTATTCTCCAAAATCCCGACATGTACAGTTTTATAATCCTGGTGACTGAATTGCTTTCAGAGAGTCTGCCCGGACCATAAACGCGCGTGGGATTGACAATAACAATATCAAGTCCTTTCGCCGTATACTCAACCGCAATTTTCTCGGCTTCAGCCTTTGTCTTCTCATAAAGTGTATGAAGCTCAGGGTTCTTGTTGGTTTCTTCATCAACCGGGTTACCGTCATGTGAAAAACTCATGGTACCTCCCGTGGAAGTGAAGACAACCTTCGCGACTCCCGATTCAAGAGCTGCTTCAAAGACATTCACCGTCCCGTCAATGTTAATCGAAGTTACCACCGAGGGATCGCTGAACGAAGGTTTGGCATACGCAGCCATATGGAAAACCCAGTCACACGATTTCATTTCCTTTTTTAATATCTCCCTATCTGACAAGTCGCCCTTAACGATAGTTACATTTTCAATACCGGCATAGGGGACCACGGATGGGTTTCTTGCCAGAAGAGTAACCTCATGATTTTCTTCTATCAGTTTTTCGGTAAGTCTTGCACCTATAAATCCGGTGCCTCCGGTAACAAACACTTTCATGGACAGATAGTAATTAATGAAGCCTCACATCCGGTTCATGGTAAAGGGAGAACATTTCCGTCGACACGGCTATGAAGCTGTGAATTATGAATGCAGGCAGAAAAGAGCCTGTCAGATGGCTCAGCAGACAGAAAATTATCCCGACCGGGATTGTGCCAACAGCCATCTTCACCCCCTGGGGAAGATGAACAAGCGAATACAGAACCAGGTTAACAGCCAGTGCCGGCCAGAATCCGAAGGCCTCGACGCACAGGAACCATAGTACTCCCCTGAAAAGAAATTCATATCCAAGCAGGTAAAGCACCCAGGCTCCCGCCGAAAGAAATACATGCCCCGGATACCAGTCCTTAAGCCTGAGCTCGGGCGACCGGGCCCTTATCTGCGGGCTTTTTGAGGAGTAAAATGAAACCGTCAGGGTTATGATGATCAGAATAAGCAGAATATACCAGTACCCGGAAGTGCGGCCTGCAACTAAACCAATTCTTGAAGGTGAAAGCTTCAGAACCCACAGAAAAAGTACGAATGGAATTACTCCGGTAAATATGATACCTGATAATTTGTATGACAGAAAATCAACGCATTCATTCCGTATCGACGGAAATAGCGGTCTTATCAGCCAGGTTCCTGCAATTTTTCTGTCTGCGGTATAATAATAAAGGAAGAATAGCAGGATAACCGACACAATTGCTGTAACAGCAAGTAATTCTATTGATAAATTCATTTCCCGTATTTATAACAGCCGCCTTTAAAGCCCTGATAATTCGGCACAAATTATAAAAATCCTCACTATTTACAAAAGGCAAGCCTAAAAAAGGATAACTTGCAAGCCATAATGACCATGACTATGGAACAGTTAAACGACCTGAGGCTTGCAGTACTGATTGATGCCGACAATATTCCGTACGGCAATGTGAAGGGGATGCTGGAAGAGCTTGCAAAATACGGGACGCCCACCTTCAAAAGGATCTATGGCGACTGGACAAAACCCACCGTTTCAGGCTGGAAATCGGTGCTTCTCGTTAATGCAATCACTCCCGTTCAGCAATACAGTTATACTCAGGGGAAAAATGCAACCGACTCGGCCATGATTATCGATGCCATGGATATCCTCTATTCAGGAAAGGTTGACGGATTCTGCATCGTTTCGAGCGACAGTGATTTCACCAGACTGGCAACACGCCTCAGGGAAGCTGGAATGAAAGTCTTTGGTATCGGAGAACGGAAGACTCCCGAACCCTTCATTGTGGCCTGCGATAAGTTCATATACCTCGAGATTATAAACACTTCTGCCTCGCCAGAAGCGGCAGCTCCCAGAAAGAAGAAGGAAAAGCCATCAGGAAACAGGATAAAAAAAGAAGATCCCGACCTGCAAAGCCAGATTCGCGGAGCCCGGCGCCTTATAGCCTCCTCGATAACCGACCTCGCCGATGAGACAGGATGGGCTTATCTTGGAGATGTCGGCAACCTTATCCTTAAAAAACAACCTGACTTCGACCCGCGCAACTACGGCTTCACCAAGCTGACACCCTTTATCCGATCGCTTGATTTTGAGATAGATGAGAGAGAATCCGGACAAAACCACATAAAACATATTTATATCCGGATAAAAAAATAATCTTCTGAACATTACTCCCCTTTAATTGTTTAATCTACATTGTTAATTTTTATTTTTAGAAATCAAAAATTAATGTGACCTTTGCTACTGTTTTATTTACTTAATTATTGAACTATGAACATTTACGTTGGAAGCCTCAACTTCAAAATGAATGAGGCAGATCTTAAGGAACTATTTGAAGGGTACGGAGAAGTCGGATCAGCTAAAATCATCTTCGACAAGTACTCAGGGAAAAGTAAAGGATTTGGTTTCGTTGAAATGCCGAACGATGCCGAAGCGAAAAAAGCCATTGAAGAACTTAACGGCTTTGAAATACAGGGCAGAAAGATTATTGTTAACGAATCTATTGAAAGACCCGAACGCAGAAGAGATTTCCGCGGCGGAGATAATGACCGCAGAGGAGGCGGTGATAACAGAAGAGACCACTACAGATAGAAAAACTCAAAACAATGAAAGGCACTGTTAAATGGTATGACAGGATTAAGGGTTACGGATTTCTTCAGACTGAAGATCAGAAAGATGTTTTCATCCACAGGTCAGGTCTGGAAGCTCCGCATACCGAACTTGAAACAGGACAGGCAGTTGAGTTTGAAGTAGAAATGAAGGAAAAAGGTCCTGTTGCTGTCAAGGTAAGAAGAGTTGAATAAATTCACTCGGTTAATATTTAAAGAGGCTGTGCAGTGCACAGCCTCTTTTTTTTCATTTATGAATTTCGCCGGTGGCGAAACGTCATACAAGTGTCCATGGACTCCTGTACTGATATTCAAGTCTTTTGGTTGCTTCACCGTCGGTATCATCAATAAAGGTTTCCGTTGCCGGATCCCACTTGATGGTCCTCTTCAGATCACATGCAATATTTCCCAGTGTGCAGACAGTGCAGCTGCTGTGTCCGATGTCAACCGAAGCGACCGGATCCTGACGCGATCTGACACACTCTACGAAGTTAACCTGGTGAGGTATCCTTGTCTCATAAGGACCGTCATCGGCTGCCGTTGCTGAAGCAGGCGGATTGAATTTCGGATCGGAGGCATTGAAATATCCCCTTGACACTTCAATCCATCCGTTCTCACCCCAGAATTTTACTCCCTTGGTGAGTTTATCATCAAAAGGCTCCGATGTCATAACCACACCGTCAGCGTATTTCCAGGAGATAAATTCCGTTCCGTCGCCAATGGGCGAGATCTCAACCGGCCCGTTCTTATCCATTCCAAGTCCCCATTGGGCAATGTCAAACATATGTGCTCCCCAGTCGGTTGTAAATCCGCCACCCATTTCCTTGTACCAGCGCCATGCACCCCAAAATTCCTCATTCTTTTCCGGATCGAGCGAGATGGGTGGATTAAGCTGGTTGTTGAAATGGATCGTGGCAGGAAGAGGTCCGAGCCACAGATCCCAGTTAAGATCAGCAGGTACGGGCTCTTCAGGAAGATCATAAGGCTTGGGCGGAGCCCCTACATACGCATTTACCTTGGTTATCTTGCCAAGAGCCCCTGTCTGAACCAGGTTTACTGCATGCTGGAAGCCTGCATCCGAACGCTGCTGGCTGCCCACTGCAAGCACCCTGTTATACTGCCTGACCGCCTTCTTAAGCTCCTGCCCTTCCTTGATTGTAAGGGTCATGGGCTTCTCTAGATAAACATCCTTGCCGGCCTTGCATGCTGCAATGGCAATCATCGCATGACTATGGTCAGGAACTGCTATTACAACTGCATCAATGTCCTCCCTTGAGAGAACATCCTGATACTTTTCATAGGTGTCAAGCTTGAACTCCTTACCGGCCTTTGTGTAAAAATCGGTAACCCTCTTTTCAAAACGCTTGCGCTTGATGCCGTAAACATCACATCCTGCAACTACCTTCACCCCAGGTACCTGTAAAAAGCCGGAAAGAAGGAACATTGCCTGCTGTCCGAGACCGATAAACCCGAGAGTAATATCTTCATCACTCTCCTGTTTAACTGCCCTGGTCTTACCCTTGCATGATGTAGACAATGCCGGTATAACTGCAATTCCGGCTATTCCGATAGCCGCCGAACCCAGGAAACGACGCCTGGACCATGATTTTCTTTGATCTTCCATAAGTAAATTTCTGTTTTTGTTTATAACTGGTTGATGATTGGATTAACGATATTTAAGTGATTTAAGCCATAAAAATAATCTATTTTATGGTTATAATCCAAACGACCTGTTTATTATCAGAAACTTCCGAAAACAGAATATTTTCCGGTGTTGCAAAATATTGAAGAATAGACAAAGAGTCCTTCGAAATTCGTTACCATCTTCCTCTCAAGATGAAGAACCGGCTGCCCCGGCTCAAGCTTAAGAAACCTGCGTATTCTGGCAGATGGCGAAATGGCACGTATCCTCTGCTCTCCACCCCTTATCTCAATCTTATAATGCTCCCTGAGTATTGCAAAGAGCGACTTGTTCTCAAACTGCCGCGCAGTGATGCGGGGCAGATTTATGTTTGCAATATAGCTTATGTCATAGAATATGGGAGCCTCATCAAGAAGCCTCAGCCTTTCCATGTAGATACAACCCGACTCCCTTTCAAGCCCCGTAAGCGTAAACATGAAATCCTTCGGCCACGGCTTCAGCACCGGCCTGACAATTATCCTTGTCTTCAGATTCCTGTTGCCCACCGCAGAGGTCGTTCCCGATACCGACAATATCCCTATCTCCCTGGGAGGAAGCTGAACTATACTGCCCTTACCCTGATGCTTCCTTATATAACCATCATTTGCAAGACCGGCAAGTGACTGACGTACAGTCGGACGCGTCATCCCGTACAGCCTGCACAACTCGTTCTCCGAAGGTAATAGATCACCCTCTGCATAAACCCCGTCAGTGATGTGTTTGCGCAGTATCTCGTAAAGCTTTCTGTGCTGCGGTATGGATCCGCCTGAATTCATTCCTGAAATATTTTTGTAAATATAATAATAATTACTTGTAAATACAAGTTTTATTGCTATTTTTGTAACCACGTTAAAATAAACGTTTTCGAAACTGATTATAATTGAGATTGTTCAACTTATTATAACAAGTATAAATGGCAATTGCTGTAATAATGCCCAGACAGGGTCAATCGGTCGAGACCTGCATAATAACAAAATGGTTCAGGAAAAAGGGTGAGACGGTGAAGACAGGAGATATCCTGTTTTCCTACGAAACCGACAAGGCCGCATTCGATGTTGAATCTCCGGCCGACGGCACTCTCCTTGAAATACTTTACGACGACGGGGCCGAAGTCCCGGTACTGGCCAACGTGGCTTTCATCGGCGAAGCCGGAGAGTCAGTTGAATCATCAGGAGATCAGGCTCCTGAGGAAAAAGACAGGAATGTCCCGGAACCGGCTGAGGAAAACCGTACTGCAGGTGCAATAGCTGCGGTATCACCAGAGCCTGAACCGGCTGCAACCCGAGACCAGAGGCTAAGAATCTCCCCCAGGGCAAAACGCTTTGCAGAAAAGAAAAACGTCGATTACAGCCTTGTAAGAGGATCCGGACCAAACGGCAGGATAGTGTGCAGCGATATTCAAAATGCTCTATCAGGTCAGACTCCGGTTACAGTAGCTGAAACCACCGTTAGTAATGTAACAGCTGCAAATGACACAGCACCTGTAAGTGCTCCGGCCGCTGCAACCATTCCTGCAGGAGAATTTACCGAACAGCCTCTCTCTAATGTCAGAAAACTTATTGCGAAAGCAATGCACTCCTCACTTCGCGATTCCGCGCAGCTTACCCATCACATGAGCGCTGATGTGCGCAACGTCCTTGAGGCAAGAAGAAAAATCAAGGAAGGTCTTAAAAACGGAACTGAACGCCACGACATAACGATCAACGACATTGTATCATACTGCGTGATAAAGGCTATCACCAGACACCCGGCCGTTAACGCACACTTCCTTGGTGAATCAATAAGGCTGTTCAACAGGGTTCACCTTGGCATTGCAGTCGATACTCCCCGGGGACTGATGGTTCCGGCTGTCAAAAATGCTGACCTGATGGACCTTACGGAACTGTCACTGGCACTGAAGGCTTCAGCAGAGGCATGCAGAAAGGGGAATATCAATCCCGAACTGATCCAGAGCACTTCAGCTTCATTCACCATTTCGAACCTGGGCAACTACGGGGTTGAAATGTTTACCCCTGTCATAAATCTGCCCCAATGTGCAATTCTTGGAGTCTGCACCATAATCAACAGGCCTGCTGACCTGGGTAACAATATTTTCGGATTTGTTCCTTACATGGGACTTTCCCTGACCTACGACCACAGAGCCGTTGACGGCGGTCCGGCTACTTTGTTCCTCAGGGAGATAAAGGAACAGATAGAAAAGTTCAGTTATTAACGGATTACCAACAAAATACAACAAAACCTTCTAATATGCCAAAAAGTCAGTATATCAGTCCGGAAGAGGTCCGCAGACCCCGTTTCATTGAATTCGGAAAGATCCCGGTAAACCAGTACGGTAAAACCATCGAAGAGGAAAGAGCTAATTTCAGCACTGAGGATTTTCTCAGGATCTATCACGACATGGTTATAATCAGGGAATTTGAGACGATGCTCAACCTGATAAAGACCACTAATGAATACAGGGGCATACCCTATAACCATCCCGGACCTGCTCATCTTTCAATCGGCCAGGAGGCATCGGCTGTCGGAATGGCCTACAACCTTGGAATAGACGACTACATTTTCGGTTCCCACCGGAGCCACGGAGAGATCCTGGCTAAAGGTCTTTCAGCAATCGACAAGCTCGGTGAGGATGATCTTTACACGGTGATGAAAGACTACTTCGGAGGAAGGACTCTTAAGGTGGTTGAAAAAGATTTTGCCGGTCCGGTTAAGGTTCTGGCAAAGCATTTCCTGCTTTACGGCGCCCTGTCAGAAATTTTCGCCCGGGAGAATGGATTCAATAAGGGACTGGGTGGTTCGATGCATGCTTTTTTCACTCCTTTCGGAATATATCCGAATAACGCGATAGTGGGCGGTTCCGGAGATATCTCCGTGGGTGCGGCCCTTTACAAGAAAATCAACCGCAAATCCGGTATAGTGGTCTGCAACATCGGAGATGCTTCGATGGGATGCGGACCGGTATGGGAAGGAATCACCTTCGCAACAATGGACCAGTACAGAACTCTCTGGGAAGGTGAATACAACGGAGGTCTGCCCCTGATCTTCAACTTCATGAACAACCTCTACGGTATGGGAGGCCAGACCATGGGCGAAACCATGGGATACGGAATACTGGCCAGGATCGGAGCCGGAGTGAATCCTGAAATGATGCACGCTGAAAGAGTCGACGGCTATAACCCGCTGGCTGTTATAGATGCATTCAGAAGAAAAATGGAAATCCTGCGCCAGAAAAAGGGACCTGTGCTTCTCGACACACTCACATACAGAATCAGCGGCCACTCCCCTTCCGATGCATCTTCGTACAGATCAAGGGAGGAGGTAGAGGCCTGGCAGAAGGAAGACTCAATAATCGCCTTTGGAAAAGAACTGACAGATGCAGGAATTGCCACCCCATTCCAGCTTGAGGAAATAAGGGAGGATGCAACTGAACTGATGACTCATATACTCAGGCTTGCCATAAATGATGATATATCTCCGCGGATCAACCTCGATGCAAATCCCGACGAGATTGGCAGAATGATGTTTTCCAACCAGTCGGCCGACAGAATGGAGGACAGAACACCGGAAGTACTCATTCCCATGGACGAAAATCCCAGGGTTAAATCCCTGAAAGGAAAAGAAAGGTTCTACCTCGACAAGGAGGGCAAACCGGTCTCAAAGGTAAAAACTTACCAGCTTCGTGACGGACTATTTGAGGCGATCATCGACCGTTTCTACAAAGATCCCACCCTCGCTGCCTGGGGTGAGGAAAACCGTGACTGGGGAGGTGCCTTCGCCGTTTACCGCGGCCTTACCGAAGCTCTCCCGTACAACCGGCTTTTCAACTCGCCCATCTCTGAAGGTGCAATTGTCGGAACGGCAATCGGATATGGCATGTGCGGCGGCAGAGTGATAGCAGAAATAATGTACTGCGACTTCCTTGGAAGATCTGGGGATGAAATATTCAATCAGCTTCCCAAATGGCAGGCGATGAGCGGGAACATTATTAAAATGCCGGTGGTTATAAGGGTCTCCGTTGGTTCAAAATACGGGGCTCAGCACTCACAGGACTGGTCCTCTCTTGTTGCACATATTCCCGGGCTGAAGGTAATCTTCCCGGCAACTCCCTACGATGCCAAGGGTCTGATGAACAGCGCCCTCCAGGGTACCGATCCGGTGATATTCTTCGAAAGCCAGAGAATCTACGACATCGGGGAAATGTTTCATGCCGGGGGTGTACCGGAAGAATACTACGAAATATCGCTTGGAGAACCTGATATAAAGAAAACAGGAACAGATATCACAATCCTTACGATCGGCGCCACTCTTTATCAGGCATTGAAAGCCGCCGATATCCTTGAAAAGAATTACGGTATGAGCGCCGAAATTATCGACGCCAGGACCATTGTTCCATTCAATTATGAACCGGTAATTGAGTCTGTCAGGAAAACAGGCAAAATAGTCCTTGCCAGTGACGCATCCTCAAGGGGTTCGTTCCTCAAGGAGATGGCTCAGACAATTACTGAACTCGCCTTCGACTATCTCGATGCTCCGCCTGTTGTGGTTGGTTCCCGCAACTGGATCATCCCTGCTCACGAAATGGAGGATTATTTCTTCCCGCAACCTTCGTGGATCGTGGATGCAATTCATGAGAAGATAATTCCCCTGAACGGACATAAATGCACAACAGATCTGTCTGCTCAAAAGACTTTGAGGCTCAACAGAGAGGGTGTCTGAGAGCTTTTTATATCTTTACACCACACTTTATAAAATATCGAATGGAAAATGTCATCGAAAGGATAAAAGCCAAATCAGGTTTTATCATCGACATGGATGGTGTAATCTACCATGGCAACAAACTGCTGCCGGGAATTCCTGAATTCCTTAAATGGCTCGAGTCATCGGGTAAGAAATTTCTTTTCCTGACCAACTCCAGCGAAAGGTCACCTAGGGAACTTCATGAGAAGCTTCTCAGGCTTGGCATAGACGTGGGAGAGGAACATTTCTACACCAGCGCGCTTGCAACAGCCGGTTTTCTTGCGAGCCAGAAACCCAACGGCAGCGCTTTCATTATAGGCGATGCCGGCCTGATCCATGCTTTGTACAGTTTCGGTTATACTATAAATAATGTGAATCCCGACTATGTGGTGGTCGGAGATACCCACAACTATAATTTTGAGAGCATCCAGACAGCCGTCAACCTTGTTTTTAAGGGGGCCAGGCTAATAGGTGCCAACCCCGATGTCAGCGGACCCGTTGAAAACGGTATTGCCCCTTCAACCAAAGCCCTGATTGCCCCGATAGAAATAGCAACTGGCAAAAAGGCCTATTTCGTCGGCAAACCCAATCCCCTGATGATGAGGATAGCCCTCAAGCGACTGATGGTCAGCAGGGAAGAAGCAATTGTAATTGGCGACAGAATGGATACTGATGTCAGGTGCGGACTTGAATCGGAAATTGATACGCTTCTGGTACTAAGCGGTATTACTTCACGGGAGGAAGTCGACAATTTCCCGTACCGTCCGCAGTATATCCTCAACGGCATTATTGATCTGGTTCAATAAACCAAGCATGGAAAAAGATACCCCATACCGGAAGGAACGCAGGGAGGTTGCAAGGTTCATGCGACGGCTCTACAGGCAGGGACTTACAACCACTTCAGGAGGGAATATAAGCATTAAGATAAATCCTGACCTGATTGCCATCACCCCATCTGCCACCGATAAGGGAAGAATGAGATGGAAAGAGGTCGGACTGATGACCATGGATGGGAAAAACCTGACTCCCGGCCTGAAACCCTCTATCGAGCATGAAATGCATCTCTCCATTTACAGGAAAAAGGAAGAGGTTACAGCCATAGTCCATGCCCATCCCCTGTTTGCATCCGCATTCACAGCGATGAAGACTGTCATCAACACAAATCTGACAGCCGAGGCGAGAGCAATCTGCGGGGAACCTTACATGGTTCGCTATGCCCTTATGGGCACAGACGAGCTGGCATCGCTCGCCAGCGAGGGAATTATGAAATCGGATATTCTCCTGCTTGAAAACCATGGCGTGCTTGCCGCAGGTAACTCCATTCTGCAGGCTTTCGACAGGCTCGAAGTGCTGGAGAACGCTGCCAGGATGACCATGATCGTTGACATTGCCGGAACCAGGAAACCCCTTGGCAAATCAAGAATCAGAGAACTCGACAGACTTTTCAGAAGCTGAATCAGCTGACAAAGTCAGTCATTATGTTATTAATATATTATAAATGTAATTTTTGAAACGTGGAGAAATTTTTCCTGACTGGCTATCCCGCACCGGAAGAGATCCGGAAAAAATTATCAAACAACCATCTGCCCCAGTTCAGGGAGGCTAACGGGCATATCCATACTCCGTACTCTTTCAGTTCATTTCCTGACATGAGTACAATCTTCTCGATAGCAAAGAACGAAAGCATTGCCGTTCTTGGAATCAACGATTTTTTTGTTGCTGACGGATTCAGGGAATTCCTCGACGGATCACTCCGTAATAAAGTCTTTCCTCTTTTTAATATCGAATTCATTGGCCTTCTCAAAGAAGAACAGAAGAACGGAATCAGAATCAACGACCCGAATAATCCGGGCAGGATATATTTCTCAGGAAAAGGGCTTGACTATCCCTTCAAACCAGGCTTCCTCAACGGATTAAAACTGAAATCGGTGGTCAGGGAGAGCCAGAACCAGATCAAAGCCATGATAACAAAACTTAACGGGCTTATAGAACCCGTCAATCCTTCCCTGGCTCTTTCATACGACAAGATTAAAGCAAGGCATGCCCGCGACCTGGTCAGGGAGAGACACCTTGCCCTGGCTCTGAGAACGGCTGTTACGGAAACATATCCCGATCCGGGCGATCAGATGGAATTCATCGAAACTATTTATGGCGGAAAAAAATCCAAGGCCGATCCGGGAAATCCTGCCCAACTTGAAAATGAAATCCGCTCGAACCTGCTGAAAAGCGGAGGCGCGGCATTTGTAAGTGAAGATGAAAATTCATTCCTTGAACTACCTGCCATCGTAAAAATCATACTGAAGGCAGGAGGAATACCCTGCTATCCGGTACTGCTTGATGATTCCTCGGGCAATTACACTGAATTTGAAAAAGACTGGGAAAAGCTGTATAAATCCCTTAACGATAAAAGAATATCCTGTATCGAACTGATCCCGGGAAGGAACAGCCTTCCGGTCCTCAGCGATTTTGTACATTTCTTCCACGACAGGAATTTTATTGTGACATTCGGCACCGAACATAACACTCCCGATCTTCTTCCCCTGACTGTTACTGCAAAAGGACAGGAGCCTCTCGGCAGCGACCTTAAACAGATTGCATGGGATGGCGTTTGCGTGATCGCTGCACATCAGTACCTCAGGGCCAGGGGAATGCAGGGCTATGTAATGCCCGATGGTAAGCCAAATTCCGACCAGAAAAGGGAACTTACGTACCTCGGAAAACTTGTTGTGGAATTCTTCCTTTCTAATAACTGATACCATGAAGCCGGAAATTGCTGAACTAATCGAATTATCAAGGTTCTACGGCAACAACAACGAATATGTTATTGCCGGAGGAGGAAATACATCATACAAGGACGGACAAACCATCTGGATCAAGGCCAGCGGACAGCCCCTCGCCACCCTGAACGAAAGCGGCCTGGTTGCCCTCAACAGGGAAAAGCTTCACCTCATCTCGGAAAAAAAATACTCCGACGATCCCACTGTCAGGGAGGACCAGGTGAAAACGGATATGTTCAACAGCATCATCGACAAAAGTCAGAACCTCCGACCATCCGTCGAAACTTCACTTCACGACCTTATAAGGTACAAGTTCGTGGTTCACCTGCACCCCACACTGGTAAATGGAATCCTGTGCAGCAGAAATGCCAGAAACCTTGTAAAACAGCTGTTTGGAGACAAAGCCCTATTCGTGCCATATATTGATCCGGGCTATACCCTTTTCAAGAAACTTGAATCAGAGATATTACAATACAGGGCTGACTTTCATTCCGACCCTCAGATAATTCTGCTTGAAAATCACGGATCGTTCGTAAGTGCCGATTCGGCTGATGAGGTGAGGAAGACATATGAAGAAGTATTATCGGCCATCTCAAACCATATCGGAAGCACAGACAAGATTGAGGTACTCCCCTTTAACCCTGTTCTCTGTAAAGCACTTCCGGCTCTGCGGATGCTTCTCTCCGGAGATAAGTCAAAGGTAATAAGATACAGAAATAACAGCCTGATAGCCAAGTACTATCAGAATCAGATGGAGTTTCATAAGATATCTCTTCCCCTCACTCCTGATATTATTGTGTACTGTAAAACAAGATACCTGTTCATCGAACAATCCTCAACTCCGGAAAAAATCCTCGAATCGGCAAGAACACAGCTTCCCCGCTTCCTCAACGAATACGGCTACCTCCCGAAAGTAATTGTTATAAAAAACGCTGGAATTCTTGCCGTGGATGATTCCGTGGCATCTGCCGAAGCAGTGCTTGATGTATATGAGGACATGATAAAAATAAGCCATTATTCGGCGCTCTGCGGTGGAACTAAAACACTTACTCCCGATCAGACCGAGTTTATCGACAAATGGGAGGTTGAAAACTACAGGAGGAAAGTCTCACAGGGCGCGGCCAAAGGTAACAGGCTGGAACAGAAAATTGCTATTGTCACCGGCGGTGCCCAGGGATTCGGGGCAGGAATAGCTGAAGCTCTTTTCAGACTGAATGTCAATGTTGTGGTTGCCGACCTTAATGAAGAAACCGGATCAAAATTCGTTGAGCAGCTGAATAATCCTGACTCCAGGAACAAGGCTCTTTTCATCAAAACGGATGTCTCTGACCCTGAATCGGTTAAAAATCTTGTGGATAGTACGGTTGGCGCCTTTGGCGGCCTCGACCTGATGGTAAGCAATGCGGGGGTGCTCAGGGCCGGAGGCCTTGACGAGATGGATCCGGAAACTTTTAACTTAACCACCGGCATAAACTACAACGGTTATTTCTACTGCGCTAAGTATTCATCTGAGGTTATGAAGATCCAGAATCAGGAGAAGCCTGATTATTTCACGGATATAATCCAGATTAATTCGAAATCGGGTTTACGGGGCAGCAACAGGAACTTTGCCTATGCCGGCGCCAAATTCGGAGGAATCGGACTCACCCAGTCCTTTGCACTCGAACTGGCTCCCTTCAGGATCAAGGTCAATTCCATCTGCCCGGGAAATTTCTACGAAGGACCACTATGGTCCGATCCTCAGCACGGACTTTTCG
>CAYQRF010000003.1:0-62262 GCA_964419775.1 uncultured Rikenellaceae bacterium | reverse complement strand
GGTGAACGCAGACAAGCGTTTTGAATGCAGGAGGAAGAGGAACCGCGTTGAGCTTTATTTCGGTAGTTACAGCAAGGGTGCCTTCCGATCCTGCCAGCAGCTTGCAGAAATTGAATGGTTTACCCGAACTGTTGTCAAATATCTCTGAATCGAGCAGCAGGTCGAGGGCATAGCCTGTGTTTCGCCTTGGTATCCGGGGATCGGGATATCCTTCCCTTATGGATTTTTGATTGGCTGGATTGCCCAGCATATCCCTGATATTCCTGTAAATGCTGCCTTCCAGATCGGTGCGTGAACATTTCGTTTCAAAGGTATCCTTGTTTGCCGGACCGAAAGTAACCTCGCTTCCGTCGCTCAGGAGAGCCTTTATCTCCAGTGTGTGATCCCTTGTTGAACCATAGACAAGAGAGTGCGATCCGCATGAGTTATTTCCAAGCATCCCGCCCATGTTGCATCTGCTGGAAGTGGAGGTTTCGGGACCGAAAAAGAGCCCGAACGGTTTCAGGTACATGTTCAGTTCGTCAAGAACAACTCCGGGTTCAACCCTTACCCAGTGCTCCTCCCTGTTTACCTCAAGGATCCTGTTCATGTACCTTGAGATATCCACTATTATTCCGGAACTCACAACCTGTCCTGCCAGCGATGTTCCGGCCGCCCGAAGCGTCACCCCGATTTTCTCCTTGGATGCAAAACAGAGAATCTTCTTAATGTCGGACGCATTAAGCGGCCAGGCCACTGCTACCGGCTCTTCCTTGTAGTCTGATGCATCGGTGGCATAAATTACCCTGCTTACCTTGTCGTATTTGAGATCGCCCTCAAGAGAAGCTCTGAGCGAATTAAATTTTTCAACCGGAAACTCCATGTAAATTACATTTTTGATCCGCAAATTTAAAAAATGATTTTATTTCTAACCTGAAACGGTTTGCTTACTTAATGTTTTTTTTCAGTTGAAAACCATTCTGAAAATAATCATCTGATTCACTTGGTAAGCAGGGATTTTTTTTTCTACTTTTAGACCATTATGTGTTAAATTTTAACTTACTGATATACAATGGAACTAATTGATCAAATCAAACTGAATGCTAAAAAATACAATAAACGCATAGTTCTGCCCGAGGGATATGAGGAGAGGAATCTGAAAGCTGCCGATATAGCCATAGCCGAGGGACTGGCACAGATAATTCTTATTGGCGATCCGAAGGATATTGCATCCAAGGCTGAACAGTTCGGATTAAAAAATCTCAGCCGGGCTGTGATAGTCGATCCCAGATCGCACGACAAGAAAGAACATTACATTGATATGATGGTCGAGATCAGGAAGAGCAAGGGCCTTACCCGGGAAGAAGCAGCTAAGCTTATTGAGGATCCGCTCTATCTGGGCGTCCTGATGATCAAGAACGGTGATGCCGACGGAGAGGTGTCGGGAGCGGATCATGCCACAGGCGATGTGTTGCGTCCCGCTTTTCAGTATGTCAAGACTGCCCCAGGTATTTCAGTGGTTTCAGGTGCTTTTGTAATGATTCTTCAGGACAAGAGTTTCGGGGAAAACGGGGTCATCTTGTTTGCCGATGGTGCAGTGCATCCCGACCCGACCGATAAGGAACTGGCCGAGATAGCAGTAGCGGCAGGACAGACAGCAAGGGCAATATGCGGATTCGAGCCTAAAATAGCATTACTTAGCTTCTCCACAAAAGGAAGCGCCAGACATGAGATGGTGGATAAGGTGGTAAGTGCAACGAAAATTGCAAGAGAAATGGCTCCGGATATGATGATTGACGGCGAGCTTCAGGGTGATGCGGCTCTGGTTGCCGCCATAGGGCAGAAAAAGGCCCCCGGAAGCCAGATTGCAGGCCAGGCCAATGTTCTGGTCTTCCCTGACCTCAATTGCGGGAATATCGCCTATAAACTTGTCCAGAGGCTGGCAAAAGCTGAGGCTGTCGGCCCTATTCTGCAGGGTATGGCTGCACCCATCAACGATCTTTCGAGAGGTTGTTCTGTCAGCGATATAGTAAGCATGATAGCAATTACTGCAAATCAGGCTGCCGCAAAGAAGTAGTATTATTTATAAATATAAAGACATAAAAATGATTGTTCTTGTTCTGAATTGCGGCAGTTCCTCGATCAAATATCAGCTGTTTGAGATGGCGGAAACAACCCAGATGCTTGCAAAAGGTCTTATTGAACGTATTGGGTTGAATGACAGTATTCTTACTCATAAACCCACCGGCAAGGAACCGTATAAGGTAATCAGTGACATTCCCGATCATACCCTGGGAATTAATATGGTTATGTCGGTGCTTACCGATCCCAAACACGGAGTTATAAAGGATATAACAGATATAAAGGCGGTTGGTCACCGTGTTGTGAACGGGGGAGAGAGTTACAAGGAGAGTGTGCTTATTGACAATGAGGTTAAAAAGCAGGTTGAGATCAACATTGAGCTTGCCCCGCTTCACAATCCGGCCAACCTCAAGGGAATTCTGTCTGTTGAGAAACTTATTCCCGGTGTACCTCAGGTTGCGGTTTTCGACACCTCCTTCCATCAGACTATGCCTGATTATGCTTTCATGTATGCACTCCCTTACGAGTATTATGAAAAATACAGGATTAGAAAATACGGATACCATGGCACAAGCCATAAATTCGTGGCTTCAAAAGCCGCCAGACTGTTGGGTAAGGATTGCAGAAAGCTGAAGATAATAACTTGCCATCTGGGCAACGGGGCTTCAATCACAGCCATTCAGAACGGGAGGTCGATTGACACCTCGATGGGATTCACACCCGTTGACGGGCTTATTATGGGTACCAGGACAGGCGAGATCGATGCCGGAGTGCTGATATACATTGCCGACAAGGAACATCTGAATGTTACCGGAGTCAATAATCTTATCAACAAGAAGAGCGGAGTGGCCGGAATATCGGGACTTTCTTCCGATATGCGCGACCTGGAGCTGGCTGCTGCCGAAGGAAATGAAAAGGCTCTCCTCGCCCTGAACATGTATGCCTACAAGGTCAGGAAGTTCATTGGCTCCTATTATGCCGTACTCAACGGACTCGACCTGCTTATCTTTACGGGAGGAGTGGGAGAGAACGACCATAAAATGAGGGCAATGATCTGTTCCGATATGGAAGCGCTGGGCATTGATTTTGACCGCGAGGCAAATGCCGGAGTTAAAGGCGAGGACAAAATAATCTCGAAGGAGGGATCAAAGGCTACAGTGATGACAATCACGACCGATGAGGAGCTGGTGATAGCGATGGATACCAAGTATATAGTGGAGCATCATACCGTGTAATAACTAACATAAAACGACGATTTTATGGTTCTAAGTAGCATGTCCGACCTGAAGGGTATCGTGGCAGGAAAGCCGGTCAGGAAACTGGTTCTTGCTGTTGCCCAGGATCAACATTCCCTCGGAGCAGTTCTGAGGGCCTGGAAGGATGGAATCATCGAGCCGGTTTTCATCGGCGACAGTGATGGAATAAGAAGTATCTGTTCCGAATTAGGATTTGATATCTCGGATCTCACCATCGTTCATGAGCCCGAAATCGACAAGGCAGTCGAACAATCGGTCAGGATGCTGAGCGGGAGGCAGGCCGACATTCTCATGAAAGGAAAGGTAGGCACATCAACCCTTCTGAAAGCTGTTCTTAACAAGGAATGGGGACTCAGAACCGGAAGCCTGCTTTCCCATATCGCCCTTTTCGAGGTCGGCACCTATCATAAGCTCATCGGAGTAACCGATGTGGCAATGAACATTGCCCCAAATCTCAAGGATAAGATCGCAATAGTCAATAATTCAGTGTCTTTCCTTAACCGTGTGGGCTATGTGATGCCGAAGGTGGCAGTTCTGGGAGCCGTTGAAATGGTTAATGAGAACATGGAAGCAACACTTCATGCTGCTCTGCTGTCGAAGATGAATCAGAGAGAACAGATCCGGAACTGCATAATTGACGGTCCGCTTGCCTTTGATAATGCGGTGAGCCTCGAGAGTGCCCAGCATAAGGGAATAAAGAGTGAGGTGGCCGGGGATACCGACCTTCTGCTTATGCCCGACATCGAGGTAGGTAACGTTCTCTATAAGTCCCTTGTATTCTTTGCTCAGGCCAAGGTTGCATCAATGATACTGGGCGCCAAGGTCCCGATTGTATTAACATCAAGATCAGACTCGGAACAGGCCAAGTACGACAGCATACTGCTTGCCGCTGCATCAACCAAATAGTTGTGTCATGATCCGCACGCTGGACCAGATGGTTGAAAGGGTGCTTTCGTTTCACCGCAAGCATCGGATCGCTGTAGCCTGGGCCCAGGATGCCAATACGATAGGAGCAATCCACAAAGCTTCCAGTTACGGACTTATTGATGCAATTTTAATAGGCCATCCGCCTGATATAAAAAATATATGCCGAAAGGCCGGTATTGATTCTTCCCTTTTTTCAATTGTGGAATCTCCGGATGAATCGGAAGCCGCCAGTCTGGCAATCAGAATGACCCGATCGGGAGAGGCTGATATCGCCATGAAAGGTCTTGTAGGAACCGATAAATTCCTTAAAGCTGTTCTGGATAAAAAGAACGGACTAATTATTCCCGGAGCAATCCTTAGTTACGTCTGTGCAGTGCAGATTCCTTTATATCATAAATTACTGTTTATCACTGATACAGCAGTGATACCTGTACCATCGCTTGAGCAGAAGATTGCCATGGCAAAATACGCCCTTGAAATGGCAGGGAGGTTCGGAATCGGGAGGCCCAGGATAGCCCTTGTCTCTGCCACGGAAAAGTCCAGCCGGCACTTTGCCAGCAACAATGATTATGATGAAATGAAGCTTATGGCCAGGGAAGGTCTTTTCCCAGACTGCATAATGGACGGTCCGCTCGATATCTTTCTTGCGTGCGACAAGAAAAGTGTAGAGATCAAGGGAGTGGATACTCCCGTCGGAGGTGATGCAGATATCCTGCTTTTTCCGTCACTCGAATCCTCAAATCCATTTTACAAGGGGCTTATGCTTTTCGCCGGAGGTGAACTGGCAGGGCTGATCCGAGGCACGGAAAAACCTGTTATTGTAATGTCGAGGAGCGAAAGCGAGATGTCGAAATTCTACTGTATCGCGCTTGCCTGTCTGATGGCCTGAAAGCAGGTTTCATGACAGAATAAAATCAATTCATAAATATATGTCTAAGAGGCTAATATTGGCAATCAACCCGGGTTCAACTTCAACTAAGTTCGCGCTGTTCGAAGAGGATGAAATTTTGTTTGAAAAGACACTGAGGCATTCGCCGGAAGACCTTGCCGGCTTCCCAAGGATTGCCGATCAGTTCCATTACAGAAAGGACCTGATAATGGAGGAGCTGACCGCCAGAAATGTCAATTTGAATTCGATTTCTGCCGTGGTTGGAAGGGGAGGAGTTGTAAAGCCAATTGAGTCAGGAATATACGAGGTAAATCAGAAACTAATTGACGATCTGGTTGAAGCGGCAAGGGGAGAACATGCAAGCAACCTGGGAGGGCTGATTGCCTCAGACATAGCTTCTCATCTCCCGGGAGCAAAAGCATTCATCGTCGATCCCGTAGTGGTTGATGAGCTTCTGCCGATTGCCAGGATTTCAGGTCATCCTGAGATAGAGCGTGTATCCATCTTCCATGCGTTGAACCAGAAAGCTGTTTCACGGTTATATGCCTCCTCCGCCGGCAGGAATTATGAGGATCTGAATCTTGTGGTAGCGCACATGGGCGGCGGCATAAGCGTGGGAGCACATAGAAAAGGGAAGGTGGTGGATGTAAATAATGCACTCAATGGCGACGGACCATTCTCACCGGAACGCTCAGGAGGTCTGCCTGCCAGGCAGCTGATCGACCTTTGCTTCAGCGGAAGATATTCGTATGATGAACTGAAGCAGATGATTACAGGAAAGGGTGGAATGCTTGCATACCTTGGAACCAATAACTTTAAGCAAGCATGTGAAATGGCTGAGGGAGGAGACGAAAGATCTGTTCTCATCACGGAAGCCCTTGCTTACCAGGTTGCCAGGGAAATAGGAGCCATGGCAGCCGTGCTCGACGGAGAGGTTGATGCAATCATACTTACCGGCGGACTCGCGTATCAGGAATCACATGTTGAAAGGATCAGGAAGAAGGTGGGATTCATAGCCAGAGTGGTTGTTTTCCCGGGTGAAGATGAGATAAGGGCTCTTGCCTTCAACGGATTGCTGGCTTTGGACGGGAAGATCGGAATTAAGACTTATTTGTAATTTATACAGAAGGAGAAAGGTCCCTCATCCCGACAAGTTGTCCTGAAGGATAAATTGTTTCTAAGTGATTCGGGATGACTTCATGCTATGGGTTAGTTATAGCAACCGGAAGTACCTTGCCGTTGAAGAATTTATGGCCGTTTGTGGCAAACCAGACAATGAAAGCGGCCATCTCTTCCGGACTCATCTGAGCATTAAATCCGGGAAACGCATTTTCAAACATTTCCGTCTGTACCGATCCCAGGGCAAGGCAGTTGACGCTTATTCCCAACTCGCTGAATTCGCCTGCCAGACACTCGCTAAGGCATGAGATTGCTGCTTTTGAGGCACTGTAAACCGAGAGACCCCTGTATTTTGAGCTTCCCTGGAATCCTCCCATGCTTGAAATGTTTACTATGTGCGACCCGTGCGGCATTATGGGAGCAACCAGCCTGATTATCTGAGCAGGCCCGAAGAAGTTGGTTTCCATCATCTTTCTTGTATCCTCCTCCGTAAGTTCAAGGAAATCGGCGGTAACCAGGTGGCCGGCCATGTTTATCAGCACATCAACCTTGCTGAAACGATTGTAAATCTGATGCTTCAAAACTTCAATTTTTCCGGACATATCGGAAATGTCCGCCTGGATTACCGACAAATTTCCGTCAGGGCATTCAAGCTGCAGTAAGCTGAGCCTTTGCTCATTCCTTCCGGTGACAATGATCTGGTTATCCCTGTCAGCAGCAAAAAGCAGGGCAACTTCCCTGCCTATTCCCCTGGAACCTCCGTTTACAATGATATTCATATCCTGTGGTTAGTGAATTGGAATTTTTCGTTAATTTGTGAGCCTTTAGTGTAAAGTTACAAAATAGTTTTATGATACCCGGCTTCAAAAAAAGATATAAGTCATTCAGGCATATAAGCCTTGCGTTTTTGCTGACTTTAGTTGTGTCAGCTTCATTGGTTCCTGCAGCAGGACAAACGACAAGGCCGGAAGTCCCTCCGTTTAAGGACAGGCTGTTTTACGGCGGAAGTATGAACCTGCAGTTCGGCACTTATACCGATATCCAGGTTTCTCCCGTTATCGGCTTATGGGTGCTTCCGCGGGTAGGTATTGCAATAGGCCCTGATTTCCAATATTATAAACTGGGCTCAGCCCGCACTTTCATATATGGAGGAAAAACATATCTGGAGTACCTTTTTCTTCAGGACCTTAATAACGTGATCCCTCTTGGCATGCATGTGGGATTATTCCTTCATGCCGAATATGAATTGCTGAGTCTTGAGTCGTCGTTTTTCAAAAATCCGCCCTATGATTCGGACAGATTTCTTGCCGGAACCGCACTTTTCGGGGGAGGTGTCAGGCAGCAACTTGGAGAGAGGTCGTCCTTGAACATGACATTCCTGTGGACCTTAGACAGTGATGCTTACGGAATTTACGGAAATCCCGAGATCCGGATTTCGTTTATATTCTGAGACAGTCAGATATTCAATTTTTCTCCCTCCGTCCTTGCAATGATCACTGATCCGCAGGTGTCGCTGTATACGTTGAGTGTGGTACGGAACATATCAAGAATCCGGTCTACTGCAAGAAGTAATCCGATGCCTTCCAGGGGAAGTCCCACCGCCTTCAGAACCACGGCCATCATCACCAGTCCGGCCATGGGTATCCCGGCAGCCCCGATGGAAGCCAGCAGCGAGGTAAAGACAATAATGATCTGCTGGCCGACGCTCAGGTCAATCCCGTATGCCTGAGCGATAAAAACTACAGCAACACATTCGTACAGAGCCGTACCGTCCATATTAATTGTTGCCCCCAGGGGAAGCGTGAAACTGGCTATCTTGTTTGAAACCCCGTCGTTGTGTTCAACTGCTTCCATCGACAGCGGAAGAGTTGCATTCGAAGATGAGGTTGAAAACGCAGTCAGCAGAGGGGTGGCCATATTGCGGAAATGTTTCAGGGGATTGACTTTCGCAATTAATTTCAATGCAAGGGGAAGGGTGAAGAAAGCATGAATGAAAAGACCTGCCAGAACGGTAGCCATATAGAGTCCCAGCCTGGAAATAATTTCACTGATTCCGCTGCCGCTAATCACCTGCTGGGCAATTACTTTAGCTGTAATACTGAAAATGCCAAAAGGTGCGAACCTGATAATGAGCATTGTGATTTTCATTATCACCTCAAGGATCCCGTTGAGAACATCTGTTATAAGCTGCTGTGGCTTATCGCTGATTCTGGTAAGGAAGAAGCCAAATAAAATAGCAAAAAAGATGATAGAAAGCATCTGCCCCTGGGCAAGGGCTTCGATAATGTTTGTAGGGATGATCTTGATCAGAGTCTGACTGAAGCTGTCACTTGCGGCTGCAATTCCTTCAACAGGTGATACCAAACCTATATCTGCCCCAACTCCAGGCTTAATAACGTTTACCAATAATAAACCTGTTGTGATAGCGGCGAGCGATGAAAGCATATAATAACCCAGAGTCTTTATACCAAGTCTGCCCAGATTACCGCTGCTGCCTACGCTGGCAACTCCTGTAGTAATTGAACAGAATATCAGCGGTACAATTATCATATTCAGAGACCGCAAAAATATATCCCCGATCCAGTTGGTGTATCTGGTGAAATCTGAAAAATAATAGCCGAATAGCCCGCCTGCAATCAGCATTATCAATATCTGGAAATGGAGCGGCAGGGACAGGCGGAATCTTGATTTGGCCATTAAAGAATGATTTAAGGTCTAAAGGAAAAAAAACTTTGCGATAAATCCACATCCGGACGACCAGTATTTTGGATTTTCTCAACTCGTTCACAATCGAATATTTCAAATCTGATGACCATAGGGAAGGAAATATACAATTTCTGACAGCTAATTATTTTATTGAATTCAATGTTCCACTTTCATCTTGCTGTTATCATGGGGAAAACATTGAAATTACAGATGTAATTAGCCGGGAAGTGACATTGATTTACGTAAGTAATCCCTGATCGAGCAGAGAGAATAATACAAATGTAATATTCTTTCAATAATGATATGATTATTTCATAAAACACTATAAATCAATATAAATATGCGATCTAACCAATGCATTGATTAGGATAACTTGACTGTTCCGGGCCTTATATCTTTAGATATTCCGGAATATATGACTTAAAATATTAATTACCATAGATATATCTGTCTAAACTACAGTATTTATATAATGGATTAATTCATTAGCTGAACTATTTTATACACCAATAACCTATAGTGAATTGAAGGCAAAACTTCGTAGTTACAAATGTAATATAAATAAAGTTATGAATGTAATCCATCAATTGATTACATTTGTAAAACAGATTATATTGTTATGAAAGACAGAATACTGGAGTTCTTGAGGAGAGAAAACAAGACGTCGGCGCAAATGGCTGAGGATATTCGGGTTCAACCATCAGGCATATCCCATATATTGTCTGGAAGAAATAAGCCAAGTCTGGACTTTATACTGAAAATGCTCGAGAAATATCCCTTTCTGTCGACTGAATGGCTGCTGTTTGGCAAAGGTTCCATGTACAGGGAGCCTACAATGGGCGATCTTTTCGCAGGCATGGACCTCGATCAGAAGCCGGTGAAACACGAATCTGCCCCTGAGGTCAGGAAGCTTCCTGAATCTGTCTCCCCTTCTGATGATTATACGGGGGAAGAAATGACTGAGGGAGGATCCTCATCTGTAAAACGAGTCGTCAGGATAGTATGGTTTCACAATGACAATACCTTTGAGGAATTTTTCCCTGTTAAACACTGACCTTTCTTTTTAGGAACCACGGCAATGGTTATCTTTGCTGAAAAGACCCTGCTGATGGCAAAGAGAGTTGAATGTTTCACCGTAAGGGACAACCGCCGCCTGAATAATGACCTTTTCATTCTTGAACTTACAGGCAATGGTAAACTGCCGGAGCTGAAGCCTGGCCAGTTTGTCCAGGTTAAAGTTGAAGGAAGTGCGGAGACATTCCTCCGCCGCCCGATTTCCATTCATGACGTTGATTACGGGAGCAACTCAATAAAGATGCTTGTCCAGGTTGCCGGAAAAGGAACGGAGCGTATTACCCGCCTTGAGAAGGGAGAAAATCTGAATATTGTTTACCCTCTGGGGAATTCATTCACCATCCCGGATAAGGACAAAAGCATCCTTCTTGCCGGCGGAGGATGCGGGGTTGCGCCGCTGCTATTCCTTGGAAAGCATATGAAATCCATGGGTCTGAAACCTGAGATTCTCCTCGGATTCAGGGACTCAGGCCGGATAATCGAGTATGAAGAATATGAAAGTATTGGTCCTGTTTATCTCACCACCGAGGATGGTTCCAGAGGAGAGAAGGGTTATCTGACTGGACATTCCATTCTGAAACAACGTCATTTTGACCATATTTGCTGCTGCGGTCCGGAACCCATGATGAAGGCTGTAGCCGGATATTGCAGGCGGAATGACATTAATTGCGAGGTATCTCTTGAACATCTTATGGCATGCGGTTTTGGTGTATGCCTCTGTTGTGTGGTTGAAACGGTGAAAGGAAATGTTTGCACCTGTACCGACGGACCTGTATTTAACACAAAGGATTTGAAATGGTAAAACTGGATGTTTCTATCGGCGCACTTAAGCTTAAAAATCCTGTGATGAGTGCATCCGGCACCTTCGGGTACGGATCCGAATTTGATGATTTCATAGACGTTTCACGATTGGGGGGAATAATCCTGAAAGGAACCACTCTCGAGCCCAGGGAGGGCAATCCTTATCCCAGAATGGCAGAAACGCCATCCGGAATGCTTAATGCGGTCGGACTTCAGAATAAGGGTATAGACTACTTCGAAAGCCATATATATCCCGTGGTTTGCGGCTACAACACAAACGTGATTGTGAATGTTAACGGAGGCAGCCTTGATGACTATATTGCTCTGGCAGAAAGGATTGAACATCTTGATAAGATTCCTGCCATTGAATTGAATATTTCATGTCCCAACGTGAAGAAAGGCGGGATGATTTTCGGAACCAATCCATCATCTGCCAGAGAGGTAATCAAAGCTGTAAGGGCAGTCTATTCAAGAGTCCTTATCGTTAAGCTTTCTCCCAATGTTACGAATATTGTCGATTTTGCCAGGATTTCAGAGGAAGAGGGAGCCGATGCCATTTCACTGATAAATACACTCCTTGGCATGGCAATAGACACAAAAACCATGAAGCCTTCTCTTTCGACTGTAACCGGCGGTCTGTCAGGACCGGCCGTCAGACCCGTGGCTCTGAGAATGGTATGGCAAACGGCGAATGCTGTAAAAATTCCGGTAATCGGAATCGGAGGAATAATGTCTGCGGATGATGCCCTTCAGTTTCTTCTTGCAGGAGCCTCAGCAATACAGGTCGGAACCGCTTCCTTCATCGATCCGGAATCTGCTGTAAAAATCATCAATGGCATTCAGAAATTTCTTGAAGACAGGGGATTCGGAGATGTAAGCGAAATAATCGGATGGATCAACAGATAGTCTTGATAACCTTAATATTATAACATCCGATCCTGATTTTCTGAAATCTGCTGACTTTTCAAATAAAAGAATCTAAATTCCTTGAGGGGATTTTGCTTAATATCTTTAAATTTGTAACCAGCAAAAAAGAATACGACTGTTTCTTTAACCTAAATCTTCAATAATGACTGAAAATGTTCAAATTGATAATCTGGATAAGAAGATCCTGGATATCATAACAAAAAACGCCAGGGTTCCTTATCTCGAAGTTGCAAGGGAGTGCAATGTTTCGGGCGCTGCCATTCACCAGCGTGTACAGAGGCTTATTAAAACCGGCGTTATAAAAGGTTCGGAATTCAAAGTTGATCCTGCTCTCGTTGGTTTCAAGACCTGCGCGTACATAGGCGTATTTCTGGACCACCCGGGTCACTATCGTGACATTATAGAAGAATTCAAAGAGATTCCGGAAATCATTGAGTGTCATTACACTACCGGTAATTATTCTCTCTTCATCAAGGTATATACCCGCGATAACGAACATCTTCGCAATATTCTTACCGACAAAATTCAGAATATAGCGGGGATAGTGAGAACCGAAACCCTGATATCACTTGAGGAGTCGATAAACCGGCAGATTCCTGTTCTCTCCAGATAGACTTCCTTTATTCCATCTATTGTTTTAAATTTTTTTATGATGAAAGGCAAAATCCTTTTCACGAGTTCCTTATTTTTCTTCATCCTGTTGATTTTTACAGGCTGTGGCAGCAAAACCAGCAATTACAATAGTGAGCCGGGCAAATATCCCGGCAATCCGGCTGAGAGTTTTGCTCCAACCCTTGCGCCCGACAACGAAAACTACCGCAACCTTGCAAAGCTGCGACCTGCATGGAATTCTTCAAGTTATGACTATAATCTTACAGCCCAGCTACTTACTGATGGTATTTTTGAAACCGGAATGCCTTCAGGAATTGCTGTTTCGACAAATAACGGCGTTCTTCCCCGGAATGAGCGGGAATGGCTGCTGGATCACAATTCGGTCACCACTTACTCAATTGAAGGCAACGACATTTACCTGAGATATGATCTGCTCGGGGGAGGAAATGCTCCGGGAATAACCAGGATTGCCCTTTCGGGAAATGTCAATTTTGATGAAGGAAAGAGAGGGGGATGGGAGTACATATGTTCCGGTTCAGATGATGGTGTTAAATGGGTTGATATTGTTGTTGTTAATGGTGCAGGATTGCCCGGAAGGGAGAGACCTGATCCGTTCCGGATGATGAATGTATCCAACAGTCAGAGAAGGAGCACTCAGGCCAGGAGGAGGCCCCAGACAGGATTCGGGGCATTCATGATGAGTCCGTACGGGAACGATTCAACGGCACCGCGTCCTACATTTTCATTCGGCGGCGGAGCATTCAGGGCACCCCGGCCCCAGAGACTTGTCGATCTGTCATTTGATTTCAGGGAACCTGTTTCATATAAGTCATACAGGGTGTCTCTGAAAGCTCCCGCAGCCGAGACTTGGACATTTGGAGAGCTTGAGTTCTGGAATGGCAACACCAGGCTTAAGATGACACCTTCGCACGATTTCAAAAGTGCCTGGATGAGCGCCGGAAATAAGGAGGAATGGGTATATGTAGATCTCGGAAGCGTCAGCGCTTTTGACAATATTAAGTTGCACTGGATCAACAAGGCACTGGCCGGCTCCATTCTGGTTTCTGATGACAACCGGAACTGGCTCGAAATTGCTAAGCTGCCCGGTAATGATGATCCGGTTGATGATATCAGGCTGTCACCGGAAGTAAGAGCCCGTTACGTGAAACTTTTGCTTGAAACTCCGGACAATGACCGAAACTACATGCTCTCCGAGCTTGAGGTCTTCGGAAAGGGCGGATTGGTGCCGGTTCCAAAAGCTTCTCCGCCTGTCAGGGATAACCATATGTACCTGTCGGGAGGAAACTGGAAAATACAGAGATCCTCTGAGGTGGAGTCGACGGGAGAGAAACTCTCGGCGACCGGCTTCAACGCAGAAAGCTGGATCACTGCCACTGTTCCTGCTACGGTGCTGGTCAGCTACCGCAACGCTGGAGCGCTTCCTGATCCAAATTTCGGCGATAACCAGCTGATGATTTCGGAATCGTTCTTTAATTCCGATTTCTGGTACAGGAATGAATTTGATGTGCCTTCATCCCTGAAGGGCGAAAGGATCTTCCTAAATTTTGACGGGATCAACTGGAAAGCCGATGTCTATGTAAACGGAGAGAAAGCCGGACGAATAGAAGGCGCATTCACTACGGCCAGGTTTGACGTCACGGGTATTGTCAAAACAGGTCAGACAAATGCTCTTGCGGTACTTATCCATAAAAACGAAAATCCCGGAGTTATAAAGGAACAAACTGCCCTGAGTGCCGACAAAAACGGTGGTGTTCTTGGTGGCGACAACCCTACATATCATGCATCCATAGGCTGGGACTGGATTCCCACAATCCGGGGACGTAACATCGGTATCTGGAACGATGTGCATCTTGAATCTACCGGCAGCGTAACCGTTGATGACCCGTTCGTGGTCACCGATCTGAATCTTCCCGATACAAGCCGGGCTGAGATCACAATGGAAGCCACCCTGGTAAATCATGGAGATCAGACTGTTTCCGGGACTCTTTCCGGGAAATTTGGAAATATCAGCGTTCAGAAAGACATAACAATCGGGCCAAAGTCTGAACTGCCCGTAAAATTCGATCCGGCTGAGTTTACCGGGCTGGTCATCGGGAATCCTGAATTGTGGTGGCCGAAAGGCTATGGCAAACCGGTACTGCACGAGGCTGTACTGGAATTCAGGGTTAAAGGAAGCATATCTGATAAAAAAACCTTTTGGGCCGGTATCAGGGAGATGACATTCAGCGAAGAAAACGATATACTGAACCTTTACGTTAACGGCAGGAGGTTTATCGGACATGGCGGAAACTGGGGCTTTCCCGAATCAAACCTCGAATACCGCGCAAGGGAATACGATGCAGCAGTTGCCTATCATGCGGATATGAACTTCACCATGATCCGCAACTGGGTCGGCCAGACAGGTGACGATGAGTTTTATGAAGCATGCGACCGTCACGGGATAATGGTGTGGCAGGACTTCTGGCTGGCGAATCCGGCTGACGGTCCTAATCCGTATGATCCTGAAATGTTTATGGATAATGCCGAAGATCTTATAAAAAGGATACGCAATCACCCTTCCATCGGCATCTATTGCGGACGTAACGAGGGTAATCCCCCTGAAGTGCTTGATACGGCGCTGCGAGCTTTGATCTCTGTAAGGCATCCCGGAATCCATTACATCTCCAATTCTTCCATGGGGGTTGTAAGCGGAGGCGGACCTTACAATGCACTTCCGGTACGTGACTATTTCCTTCTGTACGGCTTTAATAAGTTCCACAGTGAGAGGGGAATGCCCAATGTAATGAACTATGAAAGCCTTGCGGAAACCCTTCCTGAGGAGGCGTTGTGGCCTCAGAACAGTCTATGGGGAATTCACGATTACTGCCTGGAAAGCGCCCAGAGAGCAGCATCTTTCAACCAGATGATAGAAAAGGGCTTTGGAATGCCTGATAATGCAAAAAGATTTGCTGAAATCGCCCAATGGCTGAACTACAACGGTTACCGTGGAATGTTCGAAGGAAGGAGTATGAACCGTCAGGGACTTCTCCTGTGGATGAGTCATTCTGCATGGCCTTCGATGGTTTGGCAGACTTATGACTATTATTTTGATCCCACAGCTGCATATTTCGGATGCAAGAAGGCTTGTGAACCCCTGCATATCCAATGGAATCCTGTTTACGATACAATCGAAGTTGTCAATTTGCATGCCGGCGACAGGAGAGGACTGAAGGCAAAGGCCCAGCTACTGAATATGGATGGCACTGTGTTCTGGGAAAAGGAGACGGTTGTGGATTGCAGGGAAGACGAGACAGTTAATTGTTTCAAACTGGAATTCCCCGACAGGCTTACATCGGTTCATTTTATAAGGCTGTCGCTAAAGGATGGTGACAGATCCGTGTCGGATAACTTCTACTGGAGAGGGGTGGAAGATGGTAATTATCAGGCTCTCAACAAACTTCCTCTTGTCAAACTCGAGGATGCCACCATAATTAAACGGTCAGGGGACGAATGGCTGATCACAACTACGCTTATCAATACGACTGAAACACCCGCTCTGATGGTAAGGCTTAAAGTGGTCGGAAAGGAAAGCGGCAAGCGCATCCTGCCTGTCTTCTTCAGCGACAATTATGTATCACTGATGCCGGGCGAAAAGAAACTTATAACAATGAAGTTCAGTGATTCCGATACAAGAGGGGAGAAGCCGGTTATTGAGTTATCAGGATTCAATCTTTAAACAAAAAACCCGGATGCTCTCCGGGTTTTTTTGTGATCTAGCTGGGGCTCGAACCCAGGACCCCATCCTTAAAAGGGATGTGCTCTACCAACTGAGCTACTAAATCAGGCCATATATAATTAAACCGGCATTTTGCATGTACAATACGATTAGGACTTGCCGGCTGATTTATCCTGTTGTTTTAAAGAACTTTTTATGTGGCTTAAATGGTGCTGCTTACGGATAAAGCCAATCAATAAGCCTTATAAATTTGCGGTGCAAAGTTAGAAGAAAAATATTCTAAAGCAAAAAAACTTAATTGTTTTATTTACACTTTTTTTCTGAAACTCTGTAATGAAATACTTCTTCATACGTCATCCGGGAGACAGACAATTAATAAGTTTAAAAACGGGTAACCATGAAAAGAATTTTTGGAATTATTTTGTTTTCAGCCATTGCAATCACTCTTTCAGGACAGAGGTCAGTTGATGAGCTGTTTGAGATGAATTCAGACGACAACGGATTCATTAACCTGACTATATCAGGCAGTTTACTGAAGAAATTATGTCAGGATGATGATGGCGGCAGTAAGAGAGGATGGCCAAATGAAGTGACTTTAGTCAGGATTCTGATCCCGGAAGATGAGTATAGTAACCGGACCAATTTTATGGATTTTATAAAACGCGACAGGGATTTAAGGAGTTATGAGGAATTCATGAGTGTTCGGGAGAAGGACCAGGACATCAGGATGCTTGTCAGGATGGACGGAAAGGTGATAAGGGAATTTCTTCTTATCGGAGGCGGCGATGATAATTTCATTATGCAGGTAAAAGGGAGAATAACCGTGGATGAGGCGGAGGAATTTAGCCGGGAGGCCAGAAAAGATCACCGGGATTTAACCATTTCGGGACTGTAAGGAATATGTAACTATCTTTGCCGGGAAGGATAATATCTTCTCTGTCAATGACAAGAACCGAATTCGACAATCTGGTGGTTACATCAGGAAGAAAACTGTATAGTCAGGCCTGCCGTATTCTCGGGGACAGGGAGGAATCGGAAGATGCCGTACAGGAGGTATTTGTCAGACTGTGGAAGATGAAAACGAAGCTTGATGAGTATGCCAGCGTTGAAGCTCTTGCGGTGACAATGGTAAAAAACTACTGCATCGATCAGCTGCGAAAGCGCAGGTTCATTGACCAGGGAGGTGAAACGGCCCTGACCGGATTACATGATTCGGCCCCGTCGCCGCAGGAACTAATGGAAAGACAGGAAGCTTCGGATATAATGATCAGGATAATCGGAGAGCTTCCCGAACAATATCGTGAGGTTATAAGAATGAGAGATATGGAAGAGCTCAGTTTTGAGGAAATTGCAGGAATAACCGGACAAAATATTAATAACTTGAGAGTCAGTCTTTCAAGGGCAAGAAAGAGTGTAAGGGATGAATTCAGAAAACAGATTAAATGAAGCCTGCTGAAATAATACAATTGCTTGCAAAGTACTATGACGGAACCAGTACTATTGAAGAAGAACGTCTTCTGAAAGAATATTTCGAAGGATCAGGCGTGCCGGATGAACTCCTTGACGAACAGGAGATATTCAGATGCTATAGTAATCTTTCAAATAAGGTTGTGCCTGAGCCATCCGTTGACTTTGAACTTAAGATATTTGCTGCAATCGACCGGGAAGAAAAACGAAAAGTGATGACGGGCAGCAGGAGACTTTATGCCATGCTGTCGGGTGTTGCAGCAGCACTCCTGATAGTTGCAGCAACATATTTCTTCTTTGAACGCAGGCCTGACATCCGGGATACTTACAGCGATCCCGAAGTTGCCTATGCCGAAGCAATGAAGATATTGCACAGTGTTTCCTCCCGCATGAATGACGGGACAAGGGCACTGGGACAGCTTACCGCACTTCAGGAAGAGACTGGCAGAACACTCGATGCCGTTGGAAAATCGACTTCTCTGATTGAAGATAACATGAAACCACTCGAAATAATATTCAAAAACCTGGAGAATTCAGACACAACCGGGGAATGACCTCATAAAAAGACAGCTTAAATACCGAATATGAACATCAAAACATAAAAGAAAGCAATGAAAAAAATTATATTCTTCACGATAGCCATCTGCATGGCTGCGTCAGTAAACGCGCAGAACAAAGCAGTTGACGAATTCTTCGACAAATACGCGGAGAAGGAGGGCTTTACCACGGTTTTTATTTCAGGCAAGCTGCTAAGTCTTTTTGCCGGAAAGGATGCCGGGAAAGAGGGCAGCGAACTGATCAACAAGTTGTCGTCCATCAGGATACTGTCGGTAAGCGACTCCCTGATGAACCTGAATCTCAATTTTTACAAGGAGCTGACAGGAAAACTCAACCTGTCAGTTTATGAGGAACTTATGGCTGTGAAGGAGGGAAAGGATGAGACTAAATTCCTTATCAGGCAGAACGGTGACAGGATTTCTGAACTACTTGTAGTAACGGGCGGTCCGGGCGACAATACATTGATTTCGATCCAGGGCGATCTTGACCTGAAGAGTCTTTCCGAGCTGTCAGATGATATCGGAATCGAAGAACTTGAAGGTCTGGACAAGATGGAAAAAAAGGATAAGTAGTGATAATCTTCAGATAGGCCCCTCCCGGGGCGGGTGCTGATATATTTCGCATAAAAAATTGCGAAAATCCATCATAATTAGTTACTTTCATGGGTGAATCCATTCTCCCGTAACTGACTATGAATGAGCCCCGGAAAATATACAGAGACTACCGCACCCTGCTGAAATCGGCAGGGAGCACTCTGGGGCCAGACGACAACAGAAAAATCAGGCGTGCCCTCGACCTGGCCATCGAAGCATGCTCTGGAAAATACATACTGACAGGGAAACCGGAAATCGAGCATGCCTTATCGGTTGCTTCAATAGTTGCAGGAGAAATGGGGCTGGGAACAACCACGATCATTACAGCCCTTCTTCACGATTCATACGGAAGACTTTCAATTACTCCACAGGAGCTCGAAAATGAGTTCGGGAAAAAAGTGGTGGAGATACTCCAGGGATTCAACCGTATTACCGGGATCGATTCAACACAGGCTTCATACCAGTCGGAGAACTTCAGAAAACTTCTGCTCAGTCTGGCCGATGATGTCAGGGTGATACTTATAAAACTTGTCGAGAGGCTGGAATATATGAGAAACCTCGACAATGCTCCGGAAAAGGATAAGCTTCCGATCGCTTCTGAGACCTATTTTCTGTACGCGCCGCTTGCACACCGGCTCGGATATTACAACATCAAGTCGGAAATGGAGGATCTTGCCGTAAAATACCTTGAACCTGAACAGTACAAATATGTTGAAGGAAGGATAAGGCAGACAACCGCTTCGAGGAACAAACTCATAAGGGAGTTCTCAACTCCCCTCAAGGAAAAGCTCGACAAGCTTGGATTGAAATATACTATCAAGGGCCGCACCAAATCGATATATTCCATAATGCTTAAAATGAAAAAGCAGGGAGTGGATTTTGATGAGGTCTTCGACTTATTTGCTGTAAGGATAATTATTGACAGTGAACAGGAAAACGAAAAGTCGGACTGCTGGAGAGTTTACTCCGTGGTGACTGACCTCTATCAGCCCAACCCAAGCAGGATGCGCGACTGGATATCGGTTCCCAAGTCGAACGGCTATGAATCGCTTCACACCACGGTTGTGGGGCCCAGGGGAAAATGGGTCGAAGTGCAGATAAGGTCGTCAAGAATGGACGAGATTGCAGAGAAAGGACTGGCGGCTCACTTCAAATACAAGGGGGTCAAAGGGGAGGGGGGACTGGATGTCTGGCTCACCAAAATGAGAGAGATTCTTGAATCGACTGAAAAAGAAGAGGATGCCTTCCTCGACCAGGTCAGGTCGGGTCTCTATACCGATGAGGTCTTTGTTTTCACTCCGAAAGGCGACCTGCGTCAGCTGCCGGCCGGATCAACCCTTCTCGATTTTGCCTTCGATATCCATACTGCTGTCGGCGCATCGTGTGTGGGAGGTAAGGTTAACGGACGCAACGTAACCCTCAGATATCAGCTTCAGAACGGGGATCATGTATCGATCATCCGTTCCAAAAATCAGAAGCCCAAACAGGACTGGCTGTCCTTCGTGGTTACAAGTAAGGCGAAGACAAAAATCAAACAAGCCCTGGGTGAGGAAAAGATAAAATCGGCCGCTGAAGGGAAAGAAATATTGATGCGCCGGCTCAAGAACTGGAAGATTAACTACGGCGATTCAGTCATCCAGAAACTTATTAATCACTACGCGTTCAAAAACGCTCAGGACCTCTATTGCAGCATTGAATCGGGCAAGCTCGACCTGCTTGAAATAAAGGAAGTACTTCTAAGAGGCGAAAAAGATGATCATCCTGCCGTGCAGGCTCCTGTGCTGCCGGAAAAGGAAGTGAAGGAAGCCGATACCTCAGTCTATTCCGATTACCTTGTTATCGAAGAAAAGGTTGACGGACTTGATTACAAGCTTTCCAGATGCTGCAATCCGGTCTTTGGGGACCCTATTTTCGGATTTGTAACAATCTCGGAGGGTATTAAAATTCACCGGACAAGCTGCCCCAACGCTCATAACCTGATGGCACGCTATCCTTACCGGGTTGTGTCAGCCAGGTGGACCAAGGCGAAAGGGGCACCGACATTCAATGCCCTGATCAAAGTGACAGGGATTGAGGATATCGGAATCGGAAACAAGATTGCCGATGTAATTGCAGGTTACAACGTGACTGTCAGAAGCTTCAGCTACCTTATCGAAGATGGCTTTTCAGAAGGAACCCTTAGCATTATGGTTCCGAATAATGACATTCTTTATGGAATTATCCGCAAGATACAGTCTATTAAGGGAATACTGAAGGTATCGAGGCAGACCAGCGACTAAAAGCTGATCCTTGAATCCGGAAAACCAAACCTAATCCGACACCCCCATGTTCAACAGTCTTTTGTTTATTTCGCTCGCACCAATACTGATCATCGCATTCTATATCTACAGCAGGGACAAGTATGAAAAGGAGCCGTTATCATTTCTTTTAAAAGCCTTGCTGGCAGGTGTTGTAATTGTGTTACCTGTAGTATTGATTGAGAGACTTCTTCAGGTACCTTCGGAGAACCTCGAGGGCATCTCAAATGCGGCCTATGTAGCTTTTGTTGTTGCAGGGCTGACCGAGGAAGGGATGAAATACCTTGCTTTTCTGTTCTTCTTCTGGAAGAGCAGGCATTTCAATGAACGCTTTGATGGCATAGTATACGCAGTGTACATTTCGCTGGGATTCGCAGGGATCGAGAATATTATCTATGTTATTTCCGGCGGGTATTCGGTCGGGCTCGTAAGAGCGCTCACCGCGGTTCCGGCTCACGCACTTTTTGGCGTTGTAATGGGTTACTATTTCGGAATGGCAAAATTCTATCCGAAGTACCGGGGAATCTATCTCCTGCTTGCCTTCTTCCTGCCATTCGTGTTTCACGGGCTGTATGATTTTCTGCTGATGGCCAATTCCCCGGTTTTCCTCTCGATATTTATTCCGCTGTTTATCTATTTCTGGTTTCTGGGTTTCAGGCATATGTCGGTGGCATCGAATGCCTCGGTCTTCAGGGAATCTTCAGGTGATGACATCGTACCCGGCGGAGGGATCCAATGACATGAATCAGTATCTCTTGTCGGGTTTGACAGGAAGCTTTGCAAGCTTTTCGGCTTCGAGTGAGGGATAACCAAACTCCTCCACAACCTTCCCAAGGATAAGATAGGTTCCGCTTCCCTTGAAAGGATATTTGCTGAGCGACTGTGAGAAATGAGTTGTATCGAAGAAATTTCCTTCAGGATCGATAAAGCATCCGAAATTCATCCATTCCCCCTTGATGGTTTTGATGTATTTGATATTGACAAGGTGCCCGACCATCCTGACTTTCTTCCCGCAATGGCTTAGCATATCGTTTGCCTGTATCTCACCCCTGAATGATGTTTCGAGCATGTCGAACCAGCTTATTGAAACGGGAAAACCTATCAGCTCGATCTCGTCGTAAGCATCATCGAGACTGTCGTGCACAAGGTCGGGGAGGTTAAAACTGCGGACCGGCTGCGAAAAAAGCGGGCGGATGTTTTCATGCCTGGTCCCGTTGATTGCCATGTGAGCCTCCCACAGCAGCACTGCTTTCTTCTTGCCCGTGAATCTGAACGCTCCCGTCCGGATCAGCAGAATCAGCTGTTCAAGTCCGGGACAAACTCTTTCGACGAAGTCATTCAGACTTGTGAAGGGTCCTCCTTCGCTGCGGATTACCTCGACCGACCTGGCAAGTTTTTCCTCAATGCTCTGAATATGAATGAATCCAAGGTAAATATCTGATCCGTAAATAGTTGTTTTGTAAGTGCTTTTGTTTACACATGGAGGATTAATGGCTGCGCCGCATCTTCGGGCTTCATGGACGTATACCCATGTACGGTAGAAACCGCCGAAATTATTTATCACCGCCACCATGAATTCGAGGGGGAAATGGGCTTTCAGGTAAAGGCTCTGAAAGCTTTCGACCGCATAGGATGCAGAGTGGGCTTTTGAGAACGAATACCCTGCGAACGATTCGATCTGCCTCCATACTTCACGGGTTATTTCTTCGCTGTAACCCTTTTCGCGGCAATTGCTGAAGAACCTGTCGACAATCTTCTGCATTTCCTGTTTCGACCTGTGCTTTCCGCTCATTGCCCTCCTGAGTGTGTCGGCATCGGAAAGGTCGAGGCCGGCAAAATGGTGGCAAACCTTAAGCACATCCTCCTGGTAAACCATTACGCCGAAGGTCTCTTCAAGCTGCTCCTTCATTACAGGGTGGATATAATCAAATTTATCGGGATTATGGAACCTGTGTATGTATTCCCTCATCATTCCCGAACGGGCGACTCCCGGTCTGATTATCGAGCTTGCCGCTACCAAAACGGGGTAATTGTCGCAGCGGAGCTTCTGAAGAAGGCCCCTCATCGAGGGACTTTCTATATAGAAACAGCCTTTGGTGTCACCTCTCCTCAGACGGTCCATTACCTTAGGATCGCTTTTGAATTTCTGGATGGCATGTACATCAACATCTATTGACCTGTTTTTCAGGATTATTTCAGCGCTTTCCCGTATATGACCTATCCCGCGCTGGCTCAGGATATCGAGCTTTTCAAACCCGATTTCCTCGGCCGTATACATATCCCATTGTGTCACCGGAAATCCTTTGGGCGGCATGTCGAGCGCCGTGTAACAGGTTATTGGCTCCTCCGAGATAAGGATTCCACCGGCATGGATACTCCTCATATTAGGAAAATCAGCTATTCGGAGCCCGGTAGAAAAGATAAGCCCGGATATTTCGTTCCTGTTTGCCTCTGAAGCCGGGTTGTCGATCAGGTTGTCGATCTCCTCCTTTGGAAGCCCGTGGACCTTTCCCAGTTCACGCACTATCGACTTGCCCCTGAAGGTGCTGATAGTGCCCAGCAGGGAAGTATGCTTTCTCCCGTATCTCTTGAAAATATAGTCAATGACCTCGTCTCTCTCTTTCCACGAATAATCGATGTCGAAGTCGGGAGGACTGCTTCTTTTCGGGTTTATGAACCGCTCGAAGTAAAGGTTCAGATCAATGGGGTCAACATTAGTAATTTTAAGGCAGTATGCAATGATGGAATTTGCTCCGCTGCCGCGCCCCACATGATAGAATCCCCTCGACATTGAATACCTTACAATATCCCAGGTGATCAGAAAATAGGCCGAAAAGCCAAGCTTGTCGATGATTTCAAGTTCATGCCTTATTCTCCTTTCCGCTTCAGCATTATGGCTGCCGTACCTGTACAGCATGCCGTCCCATGCCAGTTTTTCGAGCAGAAGCCTGTCGTCGTACCTGCTTGCCGAGAATACTTTCTTGTTTTTCAGTGTGGTGAGGTCGAAGTTCAGGGAACAGTCGCCCATCAGCTTTTCGGTGTTCTTCATCAGCCATTCGTGTTCGCGCATCAGGCGGTTCTTTTTTCCGGGAGGCATGAAGAACTCATCCTCAGCGCCGCACTGCGACGGCTTCAGATGGCTCAGAAGTATGTTATTGTCGACTGCCCGCAGGCTTTTATGGATGAAGATGTCATCCTCCGCAGCAAATGTCACAGGCTGGAGAAGCACCATGGAGTTTCTGGAGACTGATCCCGGCATTGTCACCAGCCTGTTGATCTCTGAAGGTCTTATTCCGATGCGTTCATTATCGAGCAAGGGCCTTTCGGGGATTCCGGAAAGAGGGTAGACGGAGTAGGCATGTGAAAATTCAGGTGAGGGGAAGGGCAGGGGAGTCTTGTCAAAGTTGTGTGCTGACAGGAACTCGTTGAGTTCCCTCATTCCTTCGTTGTTACGTGCAATGCAGATATACAGCAGGTCATTGTCGTTCCGGAACTCAATCCCGGCAAGCGGCCTGATGCCGTTTTTAATGCATTCGCCGGCAAATTCGGGGATCCCTGTCGAGTTGTTTATGTCGGTCATTGCAATGCAGTCCTCTCCGGCCGCAACAGCATTCAGAACAAGCTGTTCGACCGACATCATCCCGTAGCGGAGACTGTAATATGAATGACAGTTTATATACATTTAAGAAAAGGTTTGACGGCATTAAGGCATTAAGGTTTGACGGCTCCAACATTCGCGCCCTGATGCCTTCACGCCTTCATGCCTTAACGCCTTAATGTCCATACATCATATATTTCTTAAGTCTTTCCTCCATCATCTTCTGCTCGTTGATGGCATTTTCCAGTTGCCGTATGGCTTTTTCCTCCCTTTCAGAGGCTGTCATTACTCCGACGGCACGGCGCACGGCATCGCGGCCGAAGCGGTTGCGGATATTGTCCATTGCCAGGTAAAGGTTTACCTTCTCAGGAGTGTCATCGAACATGTCGAGTTGCTGAACGCCCCTTACCAGGTGGCTGAATCTGACGCCAATCAGCCTTATGAGCATTCGCCGCTGGTAGAGTCTGCCGAAAAGCTCTTTGGCAACTCCCGAAAGGACATGATCGAAAGAGGTGTATGGTATCCTTTTCTGAAGCGTGTGGGTGTCGAAGTTTGAATACCTTATTTTTACAGTTATGCAGGACGTGAGCTTCTCCTGTTTTCTGAGATCGTATGCTATCTTTTCAACCATGCCGGAAAGAAGCTGGTTCAGCCTGACCATGTCGGTGGTGTCCTTATCGAAGGTATGCTCGGTGCTTATGGACTTCTGTTCCGAGTAGCTCATTACGGGAGTGGAGTCGATTCCGTTGGCCCGCTTCCATATTTCCATCCCGTTCCTGCCCATGAGCGTTTCAAGCATCTCGGGCGGAATGTTCCTCAGGGTGTAAATGGTAACGATGCCCATCGAGCGGAGGGTGTGGTAAGTCTTCTGCCCGACCATGGGTATCTTGCTTATCGAAAGCGGATCGAGAAAGGGGTGAACCCGCTCCACTGCCACTTCCTTCTCTCCGTTGGGCTTTGCTTCCCCTGCCGCTATCTTCGATACTGTCTTGTTGACCGAAAGTCCGATAGATATGGGCAGGCCTGTCTCCTTTATGATACGCTGCCTGAGCTCGTGCGACCATTTGTAGCACCCGTAAAAGCGGTCCATGCCAGTCAGGTCGATATAGTGCTCATCGATTGATGCTTTTTCATAGAGGGGCGATCGTTCGGCAATTATATCCGTAACCATATGCGAATAGTTGCTGTATGCCTCCATGTCGCCCCTGATTATTATCGCATCGGGACAAAGACTTCTGGCCATCTTCATCGGCATTGCCGAACTGACACCATATTTACGTGCTTCATAGCTGCAGCTCGATACGACACCCCTGTCCGACATGCCGCCGATGATGACGGGCTTGCCGGCAAGACTGCTGTTGCGAAGCCTCTCAACCGATACGAAAAACGTATCCATATCGAGATGGAGAACAGATCTTTCCGTATTGCCTGCAGTGAACATGGTAAAATGACTGTAATTATTGAAACCGGTTCGACTAACAATTATAAATGAGAAACTTTCTTTAAAATATTTGCATTTCTCATAAACATATCTTATTTTTGATTAGAAATTAATCAAAGTTATGATTACAATATAATCAATTTTTTTCATGTACTTCGCATCCAACATAAAATTTTTAAGAAAAAGGAAGGGGCGCACCCAGGATGATGTTGCTGCGGCCCTTGACCTGAAGCGTTCAACCCTTAGCGGGTATGAGAACGGCGTGGCCCAGCCCGGAATAGATGTACTTGTTTCATTTTCGGGATATTTCAACATGTCGATCGACACTCTTCTCAAGATCGATATTGCAAAACTGTCGGAGAGCCAGCTTGGGGAGCTCGAGAGAGGGTACGATGCCTATGTGAAGGGAAGCAACCTGCGCGTGCTTGCCACCACGGTCAATTCAGGCAACAGGGAAAACATCGAACTGGTTACTGAAAAGGCAAAGGCGGGATACACAACCGGGTATGCCGATCCGGAATACATCGGGGAGCTTCCGGTGTTCCACCTGCCGTTTCTTTCCGATAAAAGAAAGTACCGGACTTTTCAGCTGAAAGGGGATTCAATGTTCCCGATACCCGACGGGTCATGGGTTACCGGGGAATTTATCCAGGACTGGTCGGAACTGATGAACGGGAAAGCATATATCGTCTTCACCATCGACGATGGTATTGTATTCAAGATAGTTGAAAATAATATCCGGAAGAACGGAAGATTAACCCTTTTCTCACTGAATCCTCTATATGAACCTTATGAGATTCATATTAATGAGGTCAAGGAGATATGGAAATTCGTCAATTACATCAGCAGCGAACTGCCTGAACCCGTTATGCCTGAGAAACAGATATTCCAGTCAATTGCCATAATGAAAAATGACCTCCAGCGCATAAAAGCCAGGCTGGGAAGCGATATTACTGATGTGAGCGAAGCCGACTGATACTATTCCTTTGTCAGCTCAATTATCATCCTGATGATCTTTTCATTCTCCGAAGCGGGGATCTTCCCGGAGTAGATATACCTGCAAACCCTGTTTTTGTCAACTATCACAACAGTGTAGCTGTCTTTCGGCATTCCCCAGTCGGAATGAAGCTTGCCATCATAATCAAACAGAATGGTGGTATCGTATTTCTTCGCCTTGTTTCCGGCAATTACCCTGATAAGACCATTCGGCTTCCATGTCGATTTGTTATCGACAATGCCGAATCCCTTGAAATATTCCTTGTCTATTATCTTATCCACGTCGGTAGCCTTGTCGATTGCATCGTTGAATTCATCGTTAAGATCCGATTCGTCAGGATCGACATAGTTGATCTGCAGTACCTTGCCTTGCCATGAATTCATGGTGAAATCGTTTTTGTCGGCATCGGGAAAGGTCCATTCGGGAACCTTCATGCCTACTTCGAGCTTGCCGGTCTGGGCAAACATTGCTGTACACGCAAAAATGGTGAAGAAGAGAGTGAAAATCAATCTTTTCATGTTTCCGGGTTTTAAATTTGACGAAATATATGAGTTTTTTTCATTCAATATTATTTTAAACGTTTTTAGCATTAATAAAGTCAACAATATTACTTTTGCAGGTCTTTATACAAATATATGCAGCAAATAAGGAATGTCGCTATAATTGCACACGTTGACCACGGCAAGACCACCCTGGTCGACCGTATCATCCAGGAGTGCAAGGTGCTGGATGGAAGAAAGGATGCGGGCGACCTGATCCTCGACAGCAATGATCTTGAGAGGGAAAGGGGAATCACAATTACTTCGAAGAATGTTTCCGTTAATTACAAGGGGATTAAAATCAATATTATAGATACACCAGGACATGCCGATTTCGGCGGTGAAGTGGAGAGGGTGCTCAAAATGGCTGACGGAGTCCTTCTGCTTGTTGATGCCTTTGAAGGACCGATGCCCCAGACCAGGTTTGTGCTTGGAAAGGCAATAAACCTGGGACTGAAGCCGATTGTAGTTGTTAATAAAGTTGATAAGGAGAACTGCCGGCCCGATGAGGTGCAGCAGGATATCTTCGACCTGATGTTCAACCTCGATGCCTCCGACGACCAGCTTGATTTTGAAACATTGTTCGGATCCTCCAAACATGGATGGATGAGCAGTCACTGGAAGAAACCCACCGAGGATATCACCGCTCTTCTCGACACAATCCTTGAACAGATTCCTGCACCCCGTTATGTTGAAGGAACAGCTCAGATGCAGGTGGCCTCACTCGATTACTCAAGCTACGTGGGAAGAATCGCAATCGGAAGGGTCTTCAGGGGTGATATCGTTGCAGGAAGCGACTATACTCTCTGCAAGAAGGGGGGCGAAGTCAAAAAGGTAAGGGTTAAGGAACTATATGTCTTTGAGGGGCTTGGCAGGGTTAAGGCTGACAGGGTCAGATGCGGCGATCTGTGTGCGGTTATCGGTCTTGAGGATTTTGAGATAGGGGATACCCTGGCGGATCTGATTTCACCTGAGGCGCTCCAGAGAATTGAGGTCGACGAACCTACAATGAGTATGGTCTTTACCATAAATAATTCGCCCCTCTACGGAAAAGAAGGTAAATTTGTCACTTCCCGTCATTTGCGTACGAGGCTTATCAGGGAGACTGAGAAAAATCTCGCTCTGAGAGTTGAAGAAACTGGTTCAGAGGACACCTTCAACGTCTTCGGAAGGGGAATTCTCCACCTCTCGATTCTGATCGAGACCATGAGACGGGAAGGATATGAGTTTCAGGTCGGAAAGCCGAAGGTACTGCTGAAGGTAATCGACGGAGTGAAATGCGAACCTTACGAAACACTGTCGGTGGATGTTCCTGCCAGTTCATCGGGCAGGGCAATAGAACTTGTCACAATAAGAAAAGGAGAAATGACCGTGATAGAACCGAAAGGCGATCTGATACACCTTGAATTTGACATACCCTCGAGAGGACTTATCGGCCTGCGAAACAATATGCTGACGGCAACATCGGGTGAAGCTGTCATGTATCACAGGTTCAGGGCTTATGACAAATATAAGGGAGATGATCTTCTGCCTGAGCCTTACGGTTCAATAGTGTCCCTCGACGAGGGAATGGCGACAGGTCATGCCCTCGACAGGCTGCAGGACAGGGGACGCTTCTACATCGATCCGGGTGACAACGTGTACAGAGGTCAGGTGATCGGTGAAAGTACCAGGGCAAAAGACATTGAAGTCAACATTATAAAGGGGAAGAAACTGACAAACATGAGGGCATCGGGTTCAGATGAGAGCTACAGGATAGCACCCAGGATCAGATACTCGCTCGAGGAATCAATGGAGCAGATCAAGGATGACGAGTACCTCGAAGTTACCCCGCTGAACCTACGTATCAGAAAGATACCCGGTGTAAAAAAACTATAGGAGAGGAATACCTGTTATGAAAAATATGCTTTGGATTCTGTTTGTATTCCTGCTGGTTTCATGCAATAATGATTCAGACTGCTATGAATGTACCACGACTTTCGAGATCATAGTCAACGACAGCGAAAAGATAGAGTCATTCAGTGTGTCTGCCTCACGGGAAATGTGCAACAGCACTGAAACTGAGATCAGGCTATATGAACTGGAAAATTCGGATACCACCGTTTATATTAACGGTAAAATGAGGATCGATACCCTCAAGGTCACAAAATGTATTTTATAAGCCAGACCGATCAGTAATCATTCAGGAAGTCGTTAAGGGGTTTCATTGCCTTACATGCTTTGATTGTAAAATCAAAAAAATCAGTGCTTAAGACGTCCTTATCTGAAATGATTATTGAGGCAAGATAACTCTTCATTCGAAGCAGGTCGAAGTATCGGTTGTCACGTGAAAAACCCTTTGGCGCACCTTTCAGCTTTTCTCCTTCAATCTCGCCGAAAACAGTTTTGAATTCAGGGTTGTTTATTATCTTCAGGAAGGATTCACCTTTTTCGTTAATATTATTTCTGATGGAGGTAAGCCATGGCATCGGCGGCATGTAGGCTCCGCCGGCAATCATGCTGTTGTTTCCCGGCTCGATGTGAATGTAATACCCGGCAAACCGGTCGCCGTTCTTCTTTCCTCCCTTCACAATGAAGGCCCCCAGGTGGGTTTTATATATGGTTTTATCGGGACTGAACCGGATGTCCCTGTTTATCCTGTACATGCAGTTTTTGGCCTCAAGGCCCTTCAGGATGGGATCAAAGTCAACAATCCTTTCAATTACGGCCTGCACAAACCTTTCATATTCAGCTTTTGCATCATCATAACGCTTCCGGTTCGCATTGAACCACTCCCTTTCATTATGATACTTCAGGTCGGTGAGGAAATCGAGAGTTGACTTGCTTATCTGTTCCATTTTTTGGTATTTTTTGATCATATTGATTCACACCTGACAAAATAAACACAAATTGCCCTTGGATTGAAGTCGTGCCAGTGATTTTTTGAACAATGGTTTTTATTAACGAAATTTGACACACCGTGTGCAATATAACGGGAATTATGTATGTTAACGATGAGAAACTGACCATTTACAGTGAGTACATGTCATAAACTTTGCAGAAGGTATAGCCTTTTGTCCCTGATTGCGGGATTCTCAATGGTTTTAAGTGCACAGACGACTGATCACTGGGAAACTGTTGTATCAGAAGGTGATATGTGGTCGTATGTTCCCGGATATTCCCAGCCTGCGTCGGGTTGGAATACCCGGGGATTCGATGATTCCTTGTGGCTGACGGGACCGGGCGGGATAGGTTACGGGGACGGTGACGACATGACCGTAATTGACAATGTACCTTCAGTATATATGAGGAGGGAATTTACACTCCATGATATTTCTGCCATTTCTGCTTTCTGTCTGTTTGTTGATTTCGACGATGGTTTTGTGGCATATCTGAACGGTCATGAGATCGCCCGGGCAAACATAGGAACCATTGGAACAGAACCTGGCTTCATCGAATACGCTATTCTTGATTCATACGAAGCACGACTGCCTTCGGGAGGTATCCCTTCAAGATTTATCTTGGATATGCAGACTGTTGCGGAATTCCTTGTGGAAGGAGGTAATCTGCTGGCGCTTCAGGTTCATAACTGCAACGCGGGTTCGACCGATCTTTCATCAACAACCTTTCTCGTCGCCGGTATAATCGATGACAGCAGGAATTACAGGGATCCTCCACCGTGGTTCAGGGATCCGGCAACGGAGTATAGTCATCTGCCGTTGATTGTACTTGATACTGAGGGCAGGGAAATTGTCAATGATCCTAAGATTACGGCCAGAATGAAAATAATTGACAATGGCCCGGGAAAACTTAATAACCAGTATCAGGAAGGTACTGATTACGATGGCTTTATCGGCATCGAAATCAGGGGTCAGTCATCGCAGATGTTCCCCAAGAAGAGCTATTCCGTGGAACTGAGAACTTCAGAAGGAGCCGATACTGTTGCAAGCCTTCTTGGAATGCCGGATGAAGAGGACTGGGTCCTTTATGCACCATATTCCGACAAGACTCTGCTCAGAAATGCACTCACTTTCCACCTGGGCGAAAAAATGGGAGGTTGGCAGCCCCATAACAGGTTCTGCGAGGTCTGGCTGAACGGGGATTATGTCGGAATTTACCAGTTGATGGAAAGTATCAAGCGCGACGATAACCGGATTGATATAAGCAAGCTTAATCCGGATGAGATCTCAGGAGACGATCTGACGGGTGGCTACATAGTCAAGGCGGACAAGACAGGAGGGATCGGACCGGACGAGTTTTTCCAGATCTCACCTTCGATACGATACAATTACTCTGAAAAATACAGGTTCACCTACGTTTATCCCAAATTTGACCAGATAGCTGACGAGCAGAAATATTATATAAGAAAATTCCTTACGGAAGCAGAGAATACGCTGAATGGCGAATCGTTCCGTGACCTCACGGATGGTTTCAGAAAATACTTTGATACTAAGTCGTTCGTTGATTTTCAGATCATTCAGGAACTAGGCAATAATGTTGACGGATACCGTTACAGCACTTTCTTTCATAAGGATAAGGATTCAAAGGGGGGAAAGCTTAAAGCTGGACCGTTGTGGGATTTCGATCTGTGCTATGGCAATGTGGATTATGCTGATTTTAATCTGGCTACCGATACCTGGCTATACCCCAAATTCCAGGACATGTACGGCGGAAGGATGCACTGGTGGGCAAGAATGATGGACGATTTTGGCTACAGGGCCTCCTTTGCAGCCCGCTGGAAGGAACTCAGAAAGGGTTCTTTCAGCACCGATTCAATTATGGACTATATTGACAACACTATAGACGGGCTTGGTGATGCTGTCGACCGCAACTTTGAACGCTGGCCGGTGCTGGGCAAATATGTATGGCCGAATTATTTCATTGGTGATACCTATGAGGAAGAAATCGGCTTTTTCAAGGACTGGATCACCCGGCGGGTCAACTGGATTGATGCAAATATAATGATAGCTGAAACAGCATCGGCGGGATCAGCCGGCATTCTTGTATTTCCCAATCCGGTTCGTGACAGGTTAAGCCTGTACTTCCATCTTAAGGATCCGGGCAGAATAAGGGTTGTGCTGACGGACCTGATGGGCCACAGAATAATAGATGATGAGCTGATGAGGGAATCGGAAGGCGACCAGTACGCTGAATTCAGCCTGGGAAAACAGGTTCCGGGTTTTTATGTACTGCAGTTATTCCAGAACGACAGGATCATAGGCAGGGAAAGTGTAATTATCGCCAGGTAATAACATATCTTTCAGTTTCCCGGTGTGTAAAGTAATACTTTATATAATCTTTTTATTCAATTCATATGAAATTGTGTATGTGCCATTACTTAAAATGGCAGGCGACCCGTTTGCATATTGTGACTGACCGTTTACCGTATAAGTGTCGCAGTTTTGAGGAATCATCATTGCCGCTTTGCTGCCTGCAGGAATTGTAAGATCGATAATCATTGAACCGTTTTCAATCTTCCAGTTTGCTATCACAGTTCCATAAGGTGTTTCCTTTGAGGTTCTTGCCCAGGTTACACCTTCAGGTACCTGCGGGTCTATTATAATAAGTCTGTATCCCGGGTGATTCTGGTCAGACCTGATTCCACCCAGTGCCTGGATAAACCATGATCCGATGCCGTTGTAGCAGTTGTGAATCCTGCTTCGGGCTCCGTTCCAGTGCTCCCAGGTTGTGGTTGCACCGTTGTCGGTCATATACAGATATCCGGGATAATCACGCTTTTTAAGCATTGAATACATCAGATCAGCCTCATGGTTAAGCGTGGCCCATTCGGTGAAAACTGGTATACCAACCAGTCCGGAGGCAAAATGCCCTCCGCGCTTCTTAAGTGTGAAGTCGAGCAGGTTTTGTCTTACATTTGATATGAGAGAATCCGGCACAATGCCGGCCAGCATGGGATAGGTGAGGTCGATCTGGGAACCGCTGCCATAGCTCCGGTCTGACTTGTTGTAGTACGTTGCATTTATAAGGGACTTCAGGTCTTCTTCCCTTGAAGCATATTTCCGGGCATCATCGGGCAGTCCAAGGACCGTGGCAATTTTGTTCATCTTCTCATAACACACTGTCATAAAGCAGTTATTGACAAGTCCGATTGATCGGGGATCCGTCTGGTTGATGCCTTCAGGAACTGCCCAGTCGCCCAGGTACCACGATCTGTATTCGGTTTCGGGCCAGCCTTCGAGAAGGCCTTTCGGCGAATATTTCTCAGCATATCCAAGCCACTTCTGCATTACCGGATAGTACCTCTTCAGGAAGCTCTCGTCGCCATAGTTCAGGTAGGTATTCCATGATGCCGTGATTATGAATCCGCACCAGTAGGGACCTCCGCCAGCTGAATATGGATTGGGGGCTGTGTGAGGCATTCCGCCGTCATCACGGATGCAATCTTCCCATGCCTGCAGCCAGTTTGAATAAAGAGGGGCAAGGTCGAACATAGTCTGCGCGGTAAGGGTGGAGGCGTTGCCATCACCTCCGTAACCAAGGCGTTCTATCTGAGGGCAGTCGACCAGGTATCCTCCGAGGCTTAGGCACCGGAGGGTGTAGTTTATCATGCTGTAGATCCTGTTGAGATCCTCATCCGAACATTCAAATGACGATGCTTGTCTGAAATCAGTCTGGATAAGATAAGCATTTATATCATCAATTGAAGGTTCTTCCGGAAGGTTGGTTATCATGGCATACCTGAAGCCGTGGTAGTTGAATTTGTTTATGAAATGCTCATTGCCGGCTCCGGCTGCAATATAGCGGTCGATCTGTCCCTGATTTACCGGCTTCCCGTCATTATCCAGGTGATCGCTATACCGGATTGTGACAGCCTGACGTGGTTTCAGCTGGTGGAAATTGATACTGAACCACCCGGTGAGAGTGGTTCCCATATCGGCAAGCCAGGTGCTGTCGTTTAACCTGGTTACTGAAACGGCTTTAATAGTGTCAATGATCCTGTTTGCTTCAGTTGTCTGAGGACTGACCTTTCGTTCTGGTAATTTTACCGCTGAAACAGGAATCCAGGCAAAGTTCCCGTTAGTTAAGTTATCCGAAAGCATGGACCCGTCAATCAGCTCTCCTCCAAACTGATGCGGCCTCCAGTTACCTATTGTTGAATAACCGCTTGCCCTGGCAAGCCAGCTTGAATCGGTAAACAGGATAATCTCTCTTTCGGTGCCTTCAATCCTTTCTACCTGGGCTCTTACAAGCGGACCGTTCCATTCAACACCGGGAAGCCCCTTGCTGTACCATCCCTGTCCGGTCCACAGAATAAGAGTATTGATTCCCCTTTTGATCAGCGGTGTGATGTCGTACGTCAGGGAAAGAGAACGCTTATCGAACTGGGAAACGGCAGGAGCAAGGACATTTTCACCCGCTTTAAGGCCGTTTACCCATACTTCGTGGTATCCAAGAGAATTGACATGTATGAAATAGCGGCCTGCCGGCTTCCCGATTTCAAATTCACGCTTCAACTGCGGGCTTATGCAATATTCTGAGCTGTCGTTCATCCCGATATAATCACCTTTCCAGTCTGAATTTTCCAGCAAGCCCGTCGAAAATGTTGCAGTTTCACTCCATTTTGAAACTTTCCCCTTTTCGCTCCATACCCTCACTTTCCAGTAACAGACTGATCCGGACAACAACTCTTTACCCTGCCATTTGATCAGGATGCTTTCGGAAGATTCTGTTTTTCCGGAATTCCAGAGGTCGGCTTTCTTTTCCGACAACAGCTTTTCTTCACTTGCTGCGATTACCTGGTACGCTGAATATGATTCACCGTTGATGTGTGATTTCACCTTCCATCCAAGTCTGGGTGAGGAGGTTGGAGTACCTAGTGGATCGGAGAGATTTTCGCACTTCATGTCATACACTTCAGGTTTCGGATTATAACCGGTACAACCTGTCAGAACTGTCATCGCAATCAGTGTTAGCAGCGCGGGAAAAATACGTTTCATGATTTGCTGTTTTGGGTGACCAAATATCTTTAAAGATAGAAAGTTCAATATAAAAACGGCTCATATTTTTATCATCTGCATCAGTTTTTGCCGAATTTGTGATAGATTAGGGTTCTTAAAACATCCGGAGACATGACAAGAAAAAAAGTTTTTTATGGAATTGCTTTGCTTTTTGGTTTGGTCCTTATTGGAGGAGCAATTTATGTAAATACGCTGATGCCCATAATTACAGGTTATGCAGCGAAGAATATGTGCTCGAATGTCTTTGTTTCAGGCAGGGATGCAAAGGAGATTGAGGATATTGATCTGAATTTTTCCTTTATAAAATTCACCAGTAACAAGGTGGATCAGGAGGAGCAGAGTGTGACCAGCAGGTTTTTGTGGGGAAAATCAAAAGCCATACACAGGGAAGGTTTTGGTGCCACCCTGGTGAGGGATGCATCGGAGGAGGAGCTAAGAAGCAAAGTTTATGCGGTCGATACCGATCCGGGCTATAGTCGCGATACCACCGCATGGCCATTGGGAGACCTTATTCCCGATACCATCGACACTGGCATTGACAGGACTGCCCTGACTGAAATTGCAGGGAAACTAATGGATGACACCGCGTATGGCGGAATACCTTTTGCTTTTGTGGTTCTTCACAAAGGTATGCCCGTTGCAGAAACTTACAGGTCGGGACTCGGCAAAGACACCCGTTTTCTCAGCTGGTCGATGGCTAAAAGCTTTACAAACACGATTACCGGGGTTCTTGTCGGAATGAGGAAAATGGATATTTCTGAGCCGGCCGGGATAGAGGAATGGAAGGAGGATGACCGGAGCCGGATCACTCTCAACGACCTTCTGCAGATGCAGAGCGGACTGGAGTGGAACGAGGATTACGGTAGCAGGTCGGATGTTAACCTTATGCTTTTCAACGAAGGCGACATGAGCAGGTTCGCTGTTACAAAGCCTATGGAGCACCCATCGGGTACCCAATGGAAATATTCTTCTGGTACGGCAAACATTCTTACAAGTCTGATCAGAAATGAATTTGACAGTGACACCTCATGTTATGCTTTCGTTCATGACAATCTGCTTGAAAAGATAGGCATTACGGATGCTGTCTTTGAAGTTGACCCCTCAGGCGACCTTGTAGGTTCATCATATCTTTATGCTACGGCACGCGATTATGCCAGGTTTGGTCTTCTTTACCTTAATGACGGAGTCTTCGGCGGCGAAAGAATCCTTCCTGAAGGGTGGGTTGATTATACGCGTACTCCGGCATCTGCCAGCGACGGGAAGTATGGTGCTCTTTTCTGGCTTAACAGGAGCCGGGAATATCCGTCAGCACCCGAGGACATGTACTCATGTCAGGGGCACGACGGGCAGATGATTTTCATACTGCCATCCAGTGATCTTGTTGTCGTGGTTCTCGGTTTTTCGCACCGGCCGGATAACGCCCTCAATTTCGACGGACTTTTAAGGGATATTCTCAATACCATCTGAAAGCGATAATTACAGAATATATTTTATGCCAGGAGGCACAATAACTTGATATTTTGTCCGTAATAGAGGATCGACAGTCCAATCACGGATACAGGCTGTTATGTAGAATTTATCCATAAATAAAACAGAACCAAATTAACCCATATGAGTGAGAAGTATTCAGTCAGTCCGGCAGGAGAGCAATTCCCGCTGCCAAAACCAGAGGATTATGTAAAGGAATTTGAAACCATCAAAAAACGTGTTGAAAAGGAACGCGCCAAAGGTCGCGAGATCGTTGTAGTGATGGGAGTGGGCTTTGTAGGTGCAGTTATGGCTGCCATTGTTGCCGATACTGTAGACAAGAAAGGCAATCCTTCGAAGTTTGTGATAGGCATGCAGCGGCCAAGTCCGAGAAGCTTCTGGAAGATACCCCTTCTGAACAGGGGAGTATCACCCGTTAAGGCTGAAGACCCCGAAGTGGATCCCATGATAGCAAGGTGCGTCATCGAGAAGAAAACACTGATCGCAACATATACATATGATGTTCTGAAGCTTGCCGATGTGGTTGTTGTTGATGTGCAGTGCGATTATATAAAGGAAGAACTTGGTAACGTGCGTACCGGCGAGACTGATATGGCAGCCCTTGAAGCTTCACTGCATGTAATTGCGGAACATATACCTGCCGAAGCTCTTGTCCTGATCGAAACGACTGTGGCGCCCGGAACAACCGAACAGGTGGCCTATCCGATAATGAAGAAGGTATTCAGGAAAAGAGGTATCAAAACCGATCCTCTTCTTGCTCACAGCTACGAGAGAGTAATGCCGGGCAAAAATTATGTGGCCAGCATACGCGATTTCTGGAGAGTGTGCAGCGGTATTAATGAAAAGGCAAAACACAGGGTTGAGAAATTCCTGACTGAAGTACTCAATACTGAAAAATTTCCTCTGACTGTCATGGACAGGCCCATTGAATCGGAGACTGCCAAGATAGTGGAAAACAGTTACCGGGCAACAATCCTGGCTTTCCTGGATGAGTGGAGCCTTTTCGCAGAAAGGAATGGCGTTGACCTCATCAAGGTTATCAATGCCATCAAGATGCGTCCGACTCACAGCAATATGATATTTCCGGGACCCGGAATCGGCGGATACTGTCTTCCGAAGGATGGCGGCCTGGGACTTTGGGCGTACAAGCATATACTTGGTTTTGAGGATGATATCTTCAAAATTACCCCTATGGCAATTGATATTAACGATACCAGGGGACTGCATGTAGGTCAGCTGACACGCGATGCACTCAGGAATATGGGACAGCCGATTGCCGGAGCGGAAGTACTTGTTCTTGGAGCAGCATACCGTGAAGATGTTGGTGATACCCGCTACAGCGGATCTGAAATAGTTATAAGGAAGCTTGCTGAAATGGGCGCCGAAATCCGCGTACATGATCCTTATGTGGAACACTGGTGGGAATTTGAACAGCAGGATACTTTCCCGGGTGTAGGACAAAGCAAAGCCCGGTTCTTCAGGAACCAGGAAAAGCTGAAGGAAATAAGTATTCAGCAGAATCTCGATAAAGCTCTTAAGGACGCTGATGCAGTAATACTTGCAGTACCTCATAAGGCATATCTCGGCCTCGATCCCGAAAAAGTTGTTAAGAAAATTGGAAGACCGGCAGCCATAATCGATTGTTTCGGAATCCTGTCTGATGAAAATATCAGGAAGTATTTCCAGCTTGGATGTGAGGTCAAGGGACTTGGCCGCGGGCATATTCAGAGGCTAAAGGACGAGATAAGGAAGGCGTGAGGTAGGGCGTGACGGCGTTAAGGCGTAAAGGCGTTAAGGCGTTAAGGAGTAACGGCCATATACTACTATTTTAATTGATAATGTACATATTATCAATAAGATATGGTATATGGCTGTTTTTTTTTGGTGTTACGGAAGGGGAGGGGCCCTGAAAATTGAGTATTGGTTTTTTTGATTGCTGACTATGAACAACAAATATTATTGATTTTAATATTTACCGAACTAAGGATTTTACCACGGATTTCACGGAGAACACAGGTAAAGCACGGATTGTATCATATAATAAAATCCGTGATTTCATCCGTGATATCCGTGAAATCCGTGGTTAATCAATTTTCGAAGATCAATGGTATCACAACGCTGGCTGGACTTGCTGGATTTTCTCACCTGTACAGAAATGGTTTGGATAAATTTCCTATAATTAATATTATGTCAAATAGAATATTTTGAATAAACTAAGGCAAAGGAAAATGATTGTGCATCTTTTCCCCTACCGCATGATTGTTTGTTAAACTTATTGATTAATTATAGGAGTCTGTTATGCCCAGGTAGTATCCTATCAGCTCCTGTTCTGATGCATCCAGCATTGGCAGGCTTGGAATAACCATCAGATCCAAATTTGTATTGTCAATGGCCGACCATATTGAGGTTCGAATAAATTTGTATCCGTTTCTCTCCGCTGCTGCAATTATTTCTTCATCACCTGCGCCATTTCCGTAAGGAAGCGAAAAAACATCGACATCACCGGGTGTGTGCTGTTCTATTATTTCCTTTGACCTGCCCAGTTCATAATCAAGAAAACTCTGATATTCAGCAAGAGTGGCATATCTGCTTCTGTTGTCGTAAAGAAATGAATGTGAATATGAATGTGATCCGAATGTAAATGGTCTTACTCCGCCCTTAACAATATAATTGCTCATATCCTCAACTTCTTCCCATGTCATGAATGAATCACTTCCGATCATATAAGTCCACAGGAAGAATGTGGCTTCCATGTTGTAATCTATAAGTAATTGACGTACAAGTGTATACCAGGAACTGTCGCCATCATCGAAGGTTATTATGGCATAGTTACCCTCAGGTATCGACCCCTGCTCCTCGAATTCATTCAGTTCTGCAAAACTGATTACCTTTATATTATTGGTATTAAGATACATAAGGTCAGCCTCAAGATTATCCAGACTCCTTTCATAAAGGTTAGTGGCCTCTCCTTCCACAATCCTGTGATACATCAGAACTATTATCTTGCCAGGGTCTCCCGGTTCGGGGTTATCCGTTTTGGTACAAGCGGTTGAGAAAATAATTAGTGACAACAGGAAAGAGCAGAAAATTTTGTTCATGGTCCGGATATTTTGTGAGGTTATGCAATAAATGAGAAAAGCCTCTCCGTTTAACGGAAAGGCTTTCCCCTATATTTTTCAGCAGGTGATCTTTTTGGGATTACTGCTGTTCGATAGTATCAAGTTTGGCCTTGACCGCATCGTATTTTTCAGTCATCTTGAGCCTGTAGTAAAGTTCCCTGAGGCTTCTGAGAGCGAAAACATCATCAGGTTTCAGTTGATTGGCTTTTTCCATGAAAGGAAGAGCTTTTGCAAATACTGCCATGGCATTATCAATAGCCTTGTTGTATTCGTTGACATCCATGATGTCATTAGCCTTGGAGAACATGTCTGACGCCTTGTTAATATAAGAGGCACCCAGTCCGTACTGGCTGTCATAGAAATCTGGATTAAGCTCGACTGATTTTGTAAGTCTTTCTATTGCCTCATCAAATCTGTCTTCGTTAAGGTAGATAATACCTTCTGCGAAGTGCAGGCTGTAGTTCTCAGGATCATTTGCCCTGGCAATTGCAAGGTTTTCAAGAGCTTCCTTATTTTTTCCGGCTTTGATATAAAGATCTATAAGCTGGAGAGTGACATTCTTGTCGTCGGCATACTTGTTGCGAAGGTCGACGAGTATCGTTTCAGCCTTGACGGTGTCTCCCATTTCAAGATAGTTCTGAGAAATCTGGAAATAAGGATTGATGCCCTGGTATTGCATTTCAGCGCATTTCTCGAAATACTTAATGGCTTTCTGGTGATCTTTCGCATTCATAGCGGCAAGACCGGCGTTGTAATACATTCCGGTATCGGTAACCCCTACATAATTATCGCTTTCGGTTATAGCGATCTGTGTTTCGAATGATTTCAGAGCACCAGCATAATCCCTGGCCTCGAAAAGTTGTCCGCCCTGAGAATAAAGATCGAGTGCAAGCGAGTTGTAAACCATGCCTGTGATGATCTTCTTTTTAGCGCCACCCTTGGCATCAAGTGCCATTGACTTTTCATAGGCGGAATAAGCTTCGCCGAGGGGATCAGTATAATATGCCTTGAAGGTTGGATTGTCTGATTTGAAAACGGCTTGGGCAAGCTTACCCTTGGCAAAATAAGTGTTGAACCAGTTCATCGATTTGGGATGTGTAAGTGCCTGGTCAAGAGCCTCTTTGGCTTTGTCCAGAGACCCCTGCTCGATTAACGTCAGGGCGCTCGTTACTTTACCCTTCTGGGCAAATGTAGCAACGGAGATAGAAATGACTGCAAGCAGCAGAAAAACCTTTTTCATAATTATCGCATTTGTTTAATTAATTGTCCTAAAAAACTTTTCAAATTTAAAACTTTACTTATTAATCTTCAAATTCTTTGCCAATTTCCTCGGTATTTTCATTTGTATTTGCAACACCTTCTTTATCAGCATCATCTGATTCTTCATTTACTGCCACTGTGGCAACAGATGCAATTGTATCTGTCTCCCGGAGGTTAATTAAACGCACTCCCTGGGTTGCTCTTCCCATAAGTCTGAGGGCAGCGACCGGGCTTCGGAGTATGTTTCCGAACTGGGTTATTATCATGAGGTCGTCATTATCAGTTACATCCTTCAGGGCGATCAGTGATCCGGTCTTTTCGGTTACATTAATAGTCCTGACTCCTTTTCCTCCCCTGTTTGTTATGCGGTAGTCCTCAATATCAGAGCGTTTGCCGTAGCCATTTTCGGATACCACGAGTACGTTTTTTTCGCCGTTCTCAATGGTGATCATTCCCACGACAATATCAGTTTCTTCATCAGCAAGCCTTATTCCTCTCACTCCGGATGCAGTTCTTCCCATTGGTCTTACAGCCTCCTCTGGGAATCTGATTGCCCTTCCCGATTTCACTGCCATCATTATCTGATGTTTGCCATTTGTCATTTTGGCTTCCAGAAGTTCATCCCCGTCCCTGACTGTTATGGCATTCACACCGTTAGTCCTGGGCCGCGAGTAAGCTTCAAGCGAAGTCTTCTTAATGATGCCCTTTCTGGTACAGAGAACAATGAAGTTATTGTTTATGTAATCGGGATCATTAAGGTTCTTCACATTAATATATGCCATGACGCTGTCGTCGGGTTCGATGTTTATAAGGTTCTGCATGGCTCTCCCCTTCGATGTTCTTGATCCTTCCGGAATACTATAAACCTTCATCCAGTAGCATTTGCCGTTCTTTGTAAAGAAGAGCATTGTATTGTGCATCGTCGCGATGTAGAGATGCTCGATGAAGTCCTCGTCCCTTGTGGAACCTCCCTTTGCACCTGTACCGCCCCTGTTCTGGCGTCTGAATTCGGTAAGCGGGGTCCTTTTGATATAACCCAGATGTGAAATAGTAATTACCATTTCATCGTCGGCATAGAAGTCTTCAGGATTGAATTCACCGGCATCAGGGACAATTTCAGTCCGCCTTGAATCACCGTATTTTTCCTTTACTTCGAAAAGCTCATCCTTGATTATCTTCATCTGAAGTTCTTCGCTCGCAAGAACGCTCTTCAGGTAATCGATAAGAGCCATCACTTCGCTGTATTCATCCCTGAGCTTCTCCTGTTCAAGTCCGGTCAGCTGTCTCAATCTCATTTCGACGATGGCCCTCGCCTGAATTTCCGACAGGCTGAAGCGTTCCATAAGCCTTTCCCTTGCATCATCCGGGTTTTTGGATGATTTGATTATGGCTATCACCTCGTCGATATTATCGCTTGCAATAATCAGTCCTTCAAGTATATGAGCCCTTTTCTCTGCCTGACTCAGATCATATCTGCTCCTTCTTATAATAACCTGGTGACGGTGTTTTACAAAGTGGTCGATAAGCTCTTTCAGGTTCAGAATTCGGGGCCTGCCTCTTACAAGTGCCACATTGTTAACGTTGAAGGAGGTTTGAAGCGAAGAGAGCTTGTACAGATTATTCAGGACCACGTTTGAGCTTGCATCCTTTTTAAGGATGATTACAACGCGCATACCGTTACGGTCCGATTCATCATTGATGTAGGATATGCCTTCCAGCCTCTTTTCGTTTATAAGGTCTGCTATGCGGCGTATCATCTCAGCCTTGTTCACCATATACGGGATCTCCCTGACTATGATACACTCGCGGCCTGAATGAGTAAGCTCGATCTCGGTTTTTCCCCTCAGTACTATCCTTCCCCTGCCGGTTTCAAATGCATCCCTTATCCCCTGTTCGCCGTAGATGATGCCGCCGGTCGGGAAATCAGGACCCTTTACATATTTATGAAGCTCGGCCGTGGTGATTTCATTGTTGTCGATAAATGCAATGGTGGCGTCGATTATCTCCGACAGGTTGTGCGGCGGCATATTGGTTGCCATACCGACGGCAATTCCTGATGCACCGTTGACAAGCAGAATCGGAATCCTTGTCGGAAGAACCACCGGCTCGCTGAGCGAGTCATCAAAATTAGGCTGGAAGTCAACTGTCTCCTTGTCTATATCCGACAAAGTCTCTTCTGCAATTTTTTTCAGCCTTGCCTCGGTGTACCTCATAGCAGCCGGACTGTCGCCGTCGATCGAACCAAAGTTACCCTGACCTTCAACAAGGGGATAACGCAATGACCAGTCCTGAGCCATCCTTACCATGGCATCATACACCGATGAATCACCATGTGGATGGTATTTACCAAGCACCTCCCCCACTATCCTGGCTGATTTCTTATATGGTCTGTTCGACAGTACGCCAAGTTCCGACATTCCGAAAAGCACACGCCGGTGTACCGGCTTGAGCCCGTCCCTTACATCAGGCAATGCCCTCGACACAATAACCGACATGGAATAGTCGATATATGCCGATTTCATCTCTTCCTCTATATTTACCTGAATTACTCTCTCTCTCTCTGACATAATAATTTATAAATTAAAAAGATACACCCGTCCCTGCAAGGAACGGATTTGATTACGAAAGTAGTGAATTTTTAGTTGCCGGAGACCATTCGGGGCGGTGACTTTTTAACATTAATTGTTTATAAATGGGCATGAAAATTGCCTTTCATATATTCTATTAAATTTAACTTTGATTTTCATGGAATCAGTAATTTTGTCGCAATACGTCTGACATTATGGCTTATGACATGATTGTCATTAAAATATTCAGGAACTAATTATGGATTCACAGTTTTCACAAAGGGTTAAGGATATCCTGGGATACAGCAAGGAAGAAGCCATCAGGTTGGGAAACAGTCATATAAGCCCGGAGCATCTATTCCTTGGCATCCTCAGGGATGGAGAGGGTGTGGCAGTTGAGATACTTCTGAACCAGGGCATAGACCTGCTGGTGCTTAAGGGCTCGCTTGAAAAAAGCATAAAAATAGAAAGTCCAGTATCAGTGGCTGACACGGAGATAATTCCCCTGCTCAGAAGCACGGAGAGGATTCTGAAACTGGTGTACCTTGAAGCAAAGTCACTTAAGAGCCCGGTAATCGACTCGGAGCATCTTCTTCTGGCAATACTTAAGGATGAGAATGCATTGGTGACAAGGTTTCTTACCGAGCTGGATGTTGATTACCAGGCAGTCAGAAGAGCCGTTGAAGCAGGCCTGCCGAGTGCAAAAGCCGATTTCCCCCGTGAAGAGGACGATGAGGGACAATCATTTGGAGGCGGCGGAACCGGAAGAGGCCAGCCTTCATCATCATCTTCGAAACCCTCATCCGATACTCCTGTTCTGGATAACTTCGGAATTGACCTGACAAAAGCCGCGGAGGAAGGAAAACTCGACCCGGTGGTTGGCCGTGAAAGGGAAATAGAACGTCTGGCACAGATACTCTCGAGGAGAAAGAAGAACAATCCCGTTCTGATCGGCGAGCCGGGAGTGGGTAAATCAGCCATTGCCGAAGGACTTGCACTGAGGATAATAAAGAAGAACGTATCAAGGGTGCTGTTTAATAAAAGAGTGGTAGCGCTCGACCTGGCTTCAATTGTGGCGGGTACAAAATACCGCGGACAGTTTGAGGAAAGAATGAAAGCCATCCTCAATGAATTGTCGAAGAATGACAACATTATCCTGTTTATTGACGAGATCCACACAATAGTCGGGGCCGGAGGCGCCACAGGATCGCTCGATGCAGCTAATATGCTGAAGCCGGCCCTTGCGCGCGGTGAGATTCAGTGCATCGGTGCAACAACCCTCGATGAATACCGCCAGCATATAGAAAAAGACGGAGCCCTCGAAAGAAGATTCCAGAAAGTGATGGTTGAACCTACTTCAATCGAAGAGACCATCCATATCCTTCACAACATAAAGGAAAGGTATGAGGAACATCATAATGTCATGTATACCGACGATGCCATTGATGCCTGTGTAAAACTTACCAACCGTTATATATCCGACCGGCACCTTCCCGACAAAGCGATTGATGCCCTCGATGAATCGGGTTCAAGAGTCCATATTTCGAATATTGTCGTTCCGGAAAAGATCCTTTCGCTCGAGAAACAGCTCGAGGATACCAAGAAGGAGAAAATGATGGCAGTGAAAAATCAGAATTTCGAGAAGGCTGCCAGCTTCCGCGACAAGGAAAAGGACCTTCTTGACATGATTGACCAGGAAAAGAAAAAGTGGGAAAAGGAACTTGCAATTAACAGGGAGACTGTTGATGCTGAAAAGGTTGCCGAAGTTGTCGCCATGATGACAGGCGTTCCGGTGCAGCGAATTGCTCAGACTGAAGGAACCCGCCTGCTAAAAATGGCGGATGAACTGAGCGGAAGCGTTATTGGCCAGAATGAAGCTATCAACAAGGTGGTGAAATCGATACAAAGGAACAGGGCCGGTTTGAAAGATCCCAACAAGCCCATCGGAACCTTCATCTTCCTCGGCCCCACTGGCGTTGGCAAGACACAGCTTGCAAAGGTGCTTGCAAAATTCCTTTTCGATACAACCGACAACCTCATCAGGGTCGACATGAGCGAGTACATGGAAAAATTCTCTGTATCGAGGCTCGTTGGAGCGCCTCCCGGATACGTGGGTTATGAGGAAGGCGGGCAGCTTACTGAAAAGGTAAGAAGAAAACCTTACTCAGTGGTTCTTCTGGATGAAATTGAAAAGGCTCATCCAGATGTGTTTCACATACTGCTTCAGGTACTCGATGAAGGGCAGCTTACCGACAGCCTCGGCAGAAGAGTTGATTTCCGCAATACAATCGTTATTCTTACTTCAAATATCGGAACACGTCAGCTGGCAGAGTTCGGTCATGGTATCGGCTTTGATACCAGTGCAAAGAAAGCCACTCGTGACGAGCAGGCAAAAAGTATACTTCAGAAAGCCCTCCAGAAAACCTTTGCTCCGGAATTTCTCAACAGGATCGATGACGTGATCATGTTCAACTCCCTTGGTAAAGAGGAGATTAACAAGATCATTGACCTCGAATTAAAGGGATTGTACGACAGGGTGAACTCTCTTGGCTACCAGCTTAAGATTGCAACTGCCGCACGCGATTACATTGCTGAAAGGGGATTTGATGCAAATTATGGTGCCAGGCCTCTTAAACGGGCAATTCAGAAATATCTTGAGGACCCCATGGCTGAAGTCCTTATAAAAGCTGAACTCAAGGAGGGTGATACAATTAATGTCGGGTTCAACTCCGCCAAATCGGAGATAAAGATCAAGATACTCAAGAAGAAGGAGCCTGAAATTCCATCGGCTGAATAGGTCCTTTCAGGAAGGATTTTATACCGTGGTTCCGAATAGGTCGAATTCAGCAGACCCGGTTATCAGTATGTCGCGGAAACTGCCGGGAACAAGCTTATCTGAGGTACTTATCAGGACTTCATTGTCAACCTCGGGGCTGTCGTGTTCAGTTCTTCCTATAAAATAGTCCCCTTCCCTCCTGTCGATAATGACTTTCAAGACACGGCCGGTTTTCTGGCCGTTGAGTTCGGCGGAAATCGACTGCTGGATTGCCATAAGTTCGGATACCCTTGATTCTTTTACTGTTTCAGGAACGTCATCAGTATACTTCTCTCCGGAATATGTTCCCTCTTCGTGGCTGTAGGCAAAAACACCAAGCCGGTCGAACCTGAATTCAGAAATGAAATCCCTGAGCTCATTGTAATCTTTATCAGTTTCACCGGGATGACCGGCAATGAGAGTTGTCCTTACGGCCGCTCCGGGGAGTTCACGCCTTATCCTGTGAAGGAGGTCGCGGGTTGCCTTCCCTCCGTGCGATCGTTTCATAATCCTGAGCATCCTGTCGGATATATGCTGGACAGGAATATCTACATAACTGCAGATTCTGGGATTGTTCTTCATCAGGTCGATTATTCCTGATGGAAATCCTGCCGGATAAAGGTAATGAAGCCTGATCCATTCCAGAGACCCGATAGACAGGAGCTGTGAAACAAGCCGGGGCAGCTCCCTCTTTCCGTAAATGTCAAGTCCGTAGTAACCGAGGTCCTGTGCTATGAGTATCAATTCCCTGACACCGTTGTCCGCAAGTATTTCGGCTTCCCTGACTATCTCATCAGCCGGACGTGAAATATACCTGCCCCTGATCAGTGGTATGGCACAGAAAGAACATTTCCTGTCACAGCCCTCAGATACTTTCAGGTAAGCATAATGTGAGGGGCCAGTGAGAACTCTTTCGGGAAGGAGTTCCCTGCGGGTGCCAGTGCCCAGCTCCTGCAGAATCTCTTCCATATTGTTGACTCCGAAGTATTTATCCACTTCAGGTATCTCCTGCTGAAGGGCATCCCGGTATCGTTCCGAAAGACAGCCCATTACATACAGCTTCCCGACACGGCCTTCGCGGCTGGCTTTTACATAGCGAAGGATGGTGTCGATGCTTTCCTCCTTTGCATCGTTGATGAAACCACAGGTGTTAATAATTACCGTATCGGCAGTTTCGGCCGATGGATCGTACGTAACGGAATAACCTCCTGCCGTGATCTGCCTGAGAAGTTTTTCCGAGTCAACCGTGTTCTTGGAACAACCCAGTGTTATTATATTGATAAGCTTATTGTCGGGGCCTTTCTGCAATGCGGGAAGTATTGTGTTAAATGCCTGTTTCCTGTGAGAAAAGGGAATCGACGAATTCCCGGGGGCTGAATACCTGAAGATCGGTCAGTTTTTCCCCCAGACCTATATATTTCACTGGTATCCCGAACTGGTCGGAAATACCTATTACAACTCCGCCCTTTGCTGTGCCGTCGAGTTTTGTTATGGCGAGGGCTGTAACGCTGGTGGCAGCGATAAACTGCTTTGCCTGTTCAAAAGCATTCTGGCCGGTCGATCCGTCAAGCACAAGAAGTACCTCATGGGGAGCCTCGGGCACAACTTTTTCCATTACCCGTTTGATTTTCGAAAGCTCCGTCATAAGGTTTATCTTGTTGTGGAGCCTTCCGGCAGTATCGATAATGACCACATCATAATTTCCGGCAACACCCGATTTTACTGAATCAAAGGCAACCGAGGCCGGATCGGATCCCATATTCTGCCTGACAATCTGAACCCCTGCCCTGTCGGCCCATATCTGAAGCTGGTCGATTGCAGCCGCCCTGAAGGTATCGGCAGCTCCGAGCAGAACTTTCTTTCCTGCCATCCTGTACTGGTAAGCCAGTTTTGCGATAGTGGTGGTTTTTCCCGAACCGTTCACCCCCACCACCATGATAATGTAAGGAGAACCCGGGAGTTGTGATGTGAAATCGACGACAGAACCTGTCTTGTTGCTTTCAAGGAGGGCTGCAATTTCTTCTCTTAGTATCATGTTGAGCTCTGCAGTATTAAGGTATTTATCCCTTGCCGCCCTCGCTTCTATGCGCTCAATGATCCTGAGCGTGGTTTCTACACCGACATCGGATGACACGAGAGCTTCCTCAAGGTTGTCGAGGACTTCGTCGTCAACCTTTGATTTGCCGACAACTGCCCTGGACAATCTTGTAAAGACATTCTCCTTTGTTTTTTCAAGGCCTTTGTTAAGGACCTCCTTGTTCTCCTTGCTTCCAAATCCGAACCAACCCATGAAGAAATTATTTTTGAATGGCAAATATAAAAAAAGCTTTCTTCAGGTACGAAGAAAGCCTTTGATATCTGATTGAAAACGATGGTACTATTTCTTCGTGAAAAAGTCCTTGATATGATCATTATGAACCACCTCTTCCTTGAACTGATATGATCCGCTTTTTTCCGACCTGGTCATCTTGATGCATTTGGTAAAAGACTTGCCGGTACCGGTTTTAAGTGTTGCTACTACTTTCTTTGCCATGGTATTATGCTTTTACTTGATTTCTCTGTGAACGGTGACTTTCTTGAGGTTGGGGTTGTATTTCCTTCTTTCAAGACGGTCAGGTGTATTCTTCCTGTTTTTTGTTGTTATATAGCGCGACATCCCCGGTACACCGCTCTCCTTTTGCTCGGTGCATTCCAGGATGACCTGCTGCCTGTTCCCCTTAGCCTTCTTTGCCATTTCCTGATCTTATTTTAATAATTCACAATGTGACCTTTTACCTTTGCTTCCTTAAGAACAGCCGTGAGGCCTTTCTTATTTATAGTGCGGATTCCTGCAGCAGATACTTTTAGTGTAATCCACCTTTCCTCCTCCGGCAAATAATATTTCTTTACAAAAAGATTGGGGTAAAACTTTCTCTTTGTCCTTCTCTTTGAATGCGATACATTGTTCCCAACAACCGCCCTCTTTCCTGTGACCTGACAAACTTTTGCCATTGATTCCCTATTTATTCTTTACTTGTGTCTTTTTGAAAAATGAAGCGCAAAATACGTGATTTTAATCTGATTAACCAAATTATTGCTGCAAATTTTTTCAACAATGATTAAAAAATCATCTTAATCCCTGAGTATCTGCTTTCTCAGCATATTGAGCGCAACATTCGAGAACCTGTTGATGTTCGTAAGCCGGTCGGCTCCGAAGGTATGCATTTCGGCTTTTGTCCCTGAAGCGGATGAGACAGCTGTCCAGAGTGTTCCGACAGGTTTGGATTCCGTTCCTCCGTCGGGACCGGCAATTCCCGAAGTAGCCACAGCATAATCGGCGGAGAGCAAGGTTCTTGCTCCCTCGGCCATGGCTATTACAACAGGCTCGCTTACTGCGCCGTGGTTTTCAATGAGTTTGTAATCCACGCCCAGGAGCTTTGTCTTGACGGAGTTGGCATACGAAACAATCGAACCAGTGAAATAATAAGAGCTTCCCGGCACGCTTGTTATGAGTCTGGCAATATTGCCTCCGGTGCAGCTTTCGGCAGTCACCAGCTTCTTCCCTCTTTCCCTGAGCAGCCTGCCCACAGCCATCTCAAGGGTCTCCCCCTCCTCTCCGTAAATCAGGTCGGGTATTGTCGAGTAAAGCAAGCGAACCCGCTCTTCAACAAGTTCAGCAACCGATTCGGCATCCAGCCCTGTTCCTGTAAGACGGAGCTTTATTACACCGGATGAAGGCAGATAGGCCAGCTTTATACCGGCAGGCAATGCGGCCTCAAAGCCTTCAAGTTTCTCGGCGAGCAGCGCTTCAGGTGCTCCGTAAGTCATTATATTTCTATGAATAATTGCCTGTGATCTGAAGCGTTGCTTAAGCTCAGGCAGGACATGTGTGTTCATCAGGTATTTCATCTCTGACGGGACCCCCGGGAGCGAAATGAAAATGGTCCCTCCTCTTTCGAACCACATCCCCGGAGCCGTTCCGGCGGCGTTTGTAAGAACCCTGCATGATTCGGGAACCTCCGCCTGTCTCATGTTATTAAGGTTCATGGGGAAGCTTCTCCTGTTCATCATTTCCGTTACCATGGCAAGTACCTCCGGGTTAAGCACAAGCTTTGTCCCGAAAAAATCACAAAGGGCAGGTTTGGTGATGTCATCGCTGGTGGGCCCGAGTCCACCGGTTATAATTACCACATCGCTTCTCCCTTCAGCTTCTTCGAGAGCATTCAGAATGTCAGCCCTGATATCATGGATGGATGTCTTCTTCATGACATCAAATCCTGCCATGCTCAGTTCCGAGCCGATCCATGCTGAATTGGTGTCTATTGTCTGGCCAATCAGCAGTTCGTCACCTATGGTTATTATTTCGGCTTTCATTATAAATTTTATTTCGGACAGATAATGGTTGGAACTTATCGGAAAATGTAAAGACAAGGCATGCCTTGTCTTTACTTTTTATGCGACCCTCCTTCGCCAAGGCTGCGGAGGGTTAGAGCGGGAAACGAGACTCGAACTCGCGACCCTTAGCTTGGGAAGATTATTTTCATAATTTAATCCCAATTCATTATTTTTCATTATATTTGATAAATATTCTGTCAATCAATGGTTTATATTTGATATTAATTCATGCCTGTTTTACTCATTTCATTGCATTTAATATTTTTATATTGCAAATTTCATTGCAAATTCTTTTAAATACCTACAATCATGGCTATTTCAAAACCAACAGCAAACATCTATCTCGATACACGTAAAGAACTCAAAAATAGCAAATATCCTGTAAAATTAAATGTATATTACCTTGGGAAGAACAGATTGTTCGGCTTACCTATACAATTAACCGAAAAGGATTGGGAAAAAATCAACAGTCCTAAGCTACGAGACCAGAAGCTGAGGGATATTAAAACCAAGCTGGATTACTACGAAGGGGATAAGTTTGAAGCCACATTAAAAGAAATTGATGAACCATTCACATTTCAAAAATTCAAAATTGCATTTGAAAAACAAGACAAACTAAATCTGGTCAGCCATGATGTTTATGTCTTATTTGACAAATACATAGCTGAACTGGAAAAGAAAGACAAGGTCGGCAATGCCGGGATATATCGTAGTTCACGGAATTTATTTCAAAGTTACAGAAAGCGATTGTATTTAAATCAGGTAACTGTCGATTTCTTAAATGAATATGAAGCATTTATGCGCAAAGCGGGAAAGAAAATAAACTATATAGGTCTCACACTCCGAAACCTTCGAACAATTTACAACATGGCGATTGGGCAAGGATTAGTTAGACAAGAAGAATACCCGTTCTCGCAAAAGAAAAGTGATAAAAAATACGTAATCAAGTCAGAGCAGACAAAAAAGAAAGCGTTAACAACCGAACAATTAGCCAAACTTAAACAGTACATTCCAAAAACTCCTGCGCAGCTTAAAGCATATAAATTCTGGTGGTTTGCCTTACATGCCTACGGTATAAACATGACAGATATTTGTCATTTGAAATACAAGAATATAGTTGGTAATAAGATAATTATTGAGCGTATCAAGACCGAAAGTATGACAATTAGCAACAAGCCGATAAGAATTCTCATTACACCTGAAATCCAGTCATGTATTGATGATTATGGTAATCAGGACAAAACTGCCGATGCATACATTTTCGACATCCTGAAACATGGATGGAGTGCAAAGAAACAACGTGATATGGTTCAATCATTAACACGCAATATCAATAAACACATGAAGAAAATCTCAGAAGATTTGGGTCTCGAAAGACCGATATCAACCAACTGGGCACGGCATAGCTTTTCAACGTTTTTAAAAAGTGGTCTTATCCCAATCGAGGTTATTTCTGAGGCACTTGGTCATTCTTCCATCGAGACAACCAAGATATACTTGGATTCATTTGAAGATGATGTACTTGAATTGATTGCCAAACGACTTTCAGAAATTTAACCGTGATGCTATGAAAAAGACAACACCAATATATGATGATAGCTTCGAAGTCCAGTTAACCGATATGCTGTGCAAACTGGATGAAAATCCGAAGGTGTGCACCAACCCAGTAGAAGCATCCTCGTACAAGGGACATTTATTATCGGATACCGACAAAGGTTTTCACAGGTATATTTATGAGCACCTGTTTATAAGATTTATTGAGTACATCGAATCATTCAAGGCTGAATGTATCAATGCTTATGCGGTGAAAACTCATTTTATCCCTGTTGTTAAGCGATTGTTTTCACAATGTAACGATGCGATAGACAGCCTTTATGCATCAAATATCCGTGAGGAATGGTCAAGGTATTTTGACGATACACAGGTTTCTGACACAGAAGATAACCTGAAGAAACAGGCATACCAGTTCTTTTTCAAAGCCGCAGGTGTGCAAATCTTCTTTTTAGGTAAGCTGGCGGATAAAATGAAGGAGTATATGGCTGAATTTGAGTCTGCCATACCTAAACCTGAACCCGAATACTATTTTTCAATCCTGCCTGAGTTCACCACACAAAGACACTATATTTTATACGACATCCATAAGAACCTAATGGCTGCCGGATATATTAATTGTACCCCCGATGCTTTTAAGAATGTGTTCACGACCAAAGAACCCAATCCCATATACTGGTTTAAATCCCAACGGTCACTGACCTACATGATTCGGATTTTAACAGGGCGGTTTCTTATGGAGAAAGACAAGCCATCAAACTATTATATCGCTGAACGATACTTTCGCATTATCAAAAAAGGAGTTGCTTTCCATCCCAAGAGGCTAAGACATGATGATAATCCTAATAGGAAAGACCAAGGGTATCTCGACAAAGTAATTGATGCTGCCATCAGTGCATTCATTTAAAATCTCATTATCATCACGCATTTATGACCGACAGGCATTAATTTAAACTTATATCACTGTCAGAAAGCATTGCCAGATTATATTTCATTTCTGGTGTATTAGAAGCCAATAAAAAGCCGACAGGTTGATGTGTCGGTTAATTCCATAGCCAATATTTCCGGAAGTTTACATCGTAAATCATTGATTACTATGATTAAAAACGATGTAATAACCTTTGACAACCTGCCTGAAGCAGTGACGCAACTCTTACAGGAAGTAGCCTATATAAAAAATCACCTGTTAAACCAATCTGCTTCCACACCTGAGTCGATGCAGTACCCGGCAGAAAATAAATTTCTGACTGTGACCGAGGTTAGTCAGATGTTGAACATATCCACAGGTGCTATCTACAACATGACAAGTACTCGTCAGATTCCATTCTTTAAAAAAGGCGGAAGGGTTTACTTCGACAAGAAAGAGATTGACGAATGGATACGGCAGGACAGGCGCAAAACAATAAAACAATTACAGGTTGAAGCAGAAATGGAGACCGGGAAGAAATAATCTCTCAGAGAACTGTTTGCAGTTTTTTGGGGGAATCACTGATGCAGATGCAAGATATGGTAACCTTAGATAGAATTAAAATATTAACCGAAAAGAAGTACATCACCAAAATGGACTCAAATGTTACAACAAGGATATTGAAAAACAACATTGGTACAGCAATTAGGTACTCATATAAGAAACCATATAATATTTACATGAATTACAGTTTACAGGATAATGCATGTATAATTGAGTTTTCTTCGAAAGTACTGCTTGAACGCTATCCGGAACTCATTAACAAAAACAACATCCACCAGTGCTTACAAAACTTTGAAAACATTGGATTCTGTAAAATTGATATTGATAGTATCATGAATGATAGCGAATTGCTTACATGTGATATCACCAGAGATATAAGTGGGATTATTCATCCAGACAGACTGGCAATGAAATCCTGCCTGATTAACCATAATAAATTCAGAGTCCAGAAATACGGAAATAGCGGTTACTCAGTAGACAAAATGGTTAAGACCAGCAACAGAAAGCTACGGATTATAATCTATGATAAGGGTAAGGAGTTACAGAAAAAAACCAATGCTGAATTCTTAGCGATGTTGAAAGATATGGATAATTTGTTGGCATATTTCGATGGTAAGTTCCGTGTGGAAGCCAACATCAATACTAAGGAGCAGATACGGCAACTGTTCCAAACCGAAAGCACATACTTACTGGACGTGCTTAACTCCCAAGCGAACCCCCTGCTAACACTTTTCGATGAAGTATTTGTTTTTCCGGATGAACCAGACCAACAAATTCAAGTGATGCCGTCACCCTTGTCACATACGAAGTTGAAAATGGTTAAAAATGCCTTGTTGCTTGAAGCGTGTGAGTATGACATGGAAAAAGTAGACCTTGTATTGAACAACACTCTTTCTCCGAATACCGATAAAAGTAAGTATCGAGCCGAACTGAACAAGCTGCTGAATTCATATCCCCTGCCAAACACAAATATTCAGGTGATGAAGCAAATCCGAGAGGCTTTGCGTGATAGTGACAGTTGATGGATTGTGTCATTTTGCAATAACCAAACATTATAAATATCTTAGATGCTCGTTTGATTAGCCATTTGAATTCCGTTTTGATTTGTGGGGTTTGAAGCAATACCTGATTGGTAATCAGACTTTTGTTAATTTTGAAAAAATGTAGTACATAGATGAGCGAAGACCAAAAACGACAACTGAACCAACAACTCTGGAACATAGCCAACACCCTGCGTGGGAAGATGGATGCCGATGAATTCCGTGATTACATTCTCGGATTCATTTTTTTTAAGTATCTGTCGGAGAAAATGGAACTCTATGCCAATAACATACTTAAAGAAGACAAAATTCAATATCTGGACATTTCCGAAGATACCAAGTCTGGTCAGGAATACCTTGCAGCAATCAGAGAGGAATCGTTGGAAAAACTCGGTTATTTCCTAAAACCATCAGAATTATTTGGGCAGGTTGCTAAACGTGGCAATGGCAATGCAAAGAAGGAAAGTACTTTCATCATTGAAGACATCCAGAAAATCCTTATAAACATCCAGAACAGTACAATGGGTACTAACAGCGAAGAAGATTTCGACCATCTGTTCGAGGATATGGATTTAAACAGCACGAAACTGGGCAAGACAGCAGAGCAGAGGAATGAAATAATTGCCAAGGTACTTGCACACCTTGACAAGATTGATTTTCAACTGGAACAAACCGAAATTGATGTTCTGGGAGATGCTTATGAATACCTGATTGGACAATTCGCAAGTGGCGCTGGTAAAAAGGCTGGTGAATTCTATACACCACAACAGGCATCAAAGATTCTGGCACGAATTGTTACATTGGGTAAAACTCGGATTAAATCAGCATATGACCCGACATGTGGTTCTGGTTCACTTATCCTGCGTTTGGGTAAAGTATGCGATGTGTTGAAGTTTTATGGTCAGGAACGTAACCGGACAACATACAACCTATGCCGGATGAACATGATTCTGCATGGTGTGCATTTTACCAGATTCGACATAAAACTGGAAGATACACTGGAACACCCGCAGCATAATAAACTGGATGCCGAAGCTGTGGTGGCAAATCCGCCATTTTCTGCACAGTGGAGTGCCAGTCCTTTGTTCATGACCGATGACAGGTTCAGTGAGTACGGGAAACTTGCTCCATCATCAAAGGCGGACTTTGCTTTTATCCAGCATATGATTTATCATCTGGCAGAAAACGGAGTTATGGCAGTTGTCATGCCTCATGGAGTTCTTTTCAGGGGTGCAGCCGAGGGACATATCAGGAAATACCTGATTAAAGAAAAGAACTATCTGGATGCAGTTATCGGTCTGCCTGCCAATATTTTCTACGGTACTTCTATACCAACATGCATTCTGGTGTTTAAGAAATGCCGTGAACATCCTAATGATATATTATTCATTGATTCCAGCCAGCATTATGAAAAGATAAAGACGCAGAATTATCTGCGTGATGAAGATGTTGACAGAATTGTGGATACATACAGTCAGAGAATCAACATTGACAAATACAGCTATGTTGCAAGGCTGGATGAAGTTCGAGAGAACGATTACAATCTGAATATCCCCAGATATGTTGACACCTTTGAAGCAGAAGAACCTATTGATATTGCAGCCGTTGCCAGTGAATTGAAAGCACTGGAAACCGAAATGAAAACCACCGATGAAACCATTGCGGGATTCTGTAACGAATTAAATATTCCAACCCCGTATTAAGCATGGAAAAGCAAAGGAACATACCAGTATTGCGTTTCACTGAATTTGTGGGTGATTGGCAAAAGAAGCATTTGAGAGATGCACTGTCAAACAAATCAGTTAAATATAATCCTGAAACAAGCAATAAGGCTCTAAAATGTATAGAATTAGAGCATTTGGCGACAGGAACAGGTCAATTATTGGGTTATTGCAATGCCAGTGAGTCAGGGAGTATTAAAAATAGATTTAACAAAGGAGATGTTCTTTTCGGAAAATTAAGACCTTATTTAAGAAAATATTTATTAGCACCTTTTGATGGAGTATGTTCTTCAGAAATTTGGGTGATAATTGGAAAGGATGCATTAAACGAATACATTTATTGGTTAATTCAAACCGAGAAATTCATTGGATTAAGCAATCAATCTTCTGGCTCAAAAATGCCACGAGCAGATTGGGATGTGATATCATCAAGTGTTTTCCATTTCCCTTCGATTCCCGAACAACAAAAAATTGCTTCCTTTTTCAGTGCCATTGACCAGAAGATAACCCAACTCAAACTAAAGAAAAACCTTCTGGAACAATACAAAAAAGGGGTGATGGAGAAAATCTTCTCGCAGGAAATCAGGTTCAAAGACGATAATGGGCAGGAGTTTCTGATGTGGGAGAAGGCGAAGTTCAATCAAATCTATTCCTTTAAAGTAACAAACTCTTTTTCAAGAGATAACCTGAACTATGAAGAAGGAGATGTAAAAAATATTCACTACGGGGATATCCATACTAAGTTTAATACACTTTTTGACATCAATAAAGAAGAAGTTCCATTTATCAATCCTGACATTTCTATAAAAAGAATAAGTTCTGACAATTACTGCAAGACCAGCGACATAGTATTTGCAGATGCATCAGAAGACCTTGCGGATGTAGGTAAAAGCATTGAACTTGTTAACCTCAATGATGAGAAAGTTCTTGCTGGTTTGCACACAATTTTAGCAAGACCAGATATAACAAAAATTGCTTCTGGATTTGGCGGTTATTTGATGAAGTCTATTGATGTTCGCAAACAAATAATGAAAATTGCCCAAGGGTCAAAAATTACAAGCATATCAAGTACAAGACTTTGCGATATTGAATTGAACATCCCTTGCCTTCCGGAACAAAGCAGAATCGCCAATTTTCTGTCAGCCATTGATAAAAAAATCAGCCAGACCCAGACGCAGATAGAAAAAGCAGAGGTCTGGAAGAAAGGTTTAATGCAGCAAATGTTTGTTTAACTGACTTTTAAATAGTGATATGCAAATGATAAATTACGAAAAATTAGATAAAATCTTTGCGAAATCAGATAATTCCTTTATATTTGCATTAACAGTACCCGTTTTGCATACCATAAGAACTGCAGGCGGGTCATTTTTTTTATACAGGTATGCCAAATAAACCCGCCTATACAATATCTGACCAGATAAGATTGCTTAAATCAAGGGGTATGCGTTTCAAAAATGAAACTCTTGCTGCCTCTTACCTCAAAAACATCAGTTATTATCGTTTAAAGGGGTATTGGTGGGATATGCAAATAGATTTTAAAAAGCACACCCTGAAACCTGATACATGGTTCGAAGATATTATTGACCGCTACAATTTTGACCGTCAGTTAAGACTTATTTTATTCGATGCCATTGAGCGTATCGAAATTGCACTGCGCACAAAATTAATATATCATTTTTCTGTCAGTTATGGTGGTTTATGGTACTTGGATTCTGCCCTATTTGATAACCGGACAGTTAAATTTAATGATGGAACGGTAAAATCAATTCATCAGAACATTCTGGATGATTTACGGAAGGAGTTCAGCAGAAGTCAGGAAATTTTTATACAAGACCACCGTAACCGATTCCCTAATCGGGATGCAGATGCGTGGAAAACACTGGAAGTTGCCTCACTGGGGACATTATCGAAACTATATAAAACCCTGAAGCACCAATTACCAGAGAAATCCGCCATAGCAAAAGAAATGGGACTTAATCTTCACAGTGAACTTTCAAGTTGGCTGGAAGCAATTACCTATGTCAGGAACATCGTTGCTCACCATTCACGTTTATGGAGCAGGAACATGGTTAAAAAACCTGCTGAAATCTTAAACAATCCAACAGGACGATGGTTTGTACATCCGCTTAATCCAGTTCAAGCAAAAAAACCGTTTCTAATTATTTCCTGTATGGTTTATTTATGTGATATGGTAACACCAAGGAATCGGATAAAAAGCAAAATCCATGAACTGATAAAGTTAAATCCCACGATTCCAATATATAAACTGGGATTTTTTAACAATTGGGTTAAAGAACCTGTTTGGCTATGAGCAAGCAACCTGAACTTATACTCGAAGAACAACTGATTGCCAAACTTCAGGAACTGGGTTATGCTCTGGTGTACATCCAGAATGAATCCGAATTAATCGCCAATTTGAAATCGCAGTTAGAAAGGCATAATAACATCAGGTTCTCCGATAAAGAATTTGAAAAAGTATTAAATACTCTCTGTAAGGGTTCAGTTTTCGAAAAAGCCAAAACACTACGTGAAAAACAGCATATCATTCGGGACAATGGAGATAACCTTTATTTCGAGTTCATCAACACAGAACAATGGTGTCAAAATCAGTATCAGGTAACACATCAGGTTGCCATTGAAGGTAAGTATAAGAATAGATATGATGTAACACTGCTTATAAACGGACTGCCACTGGTGCAGATTGAACTAAAACGCAGGGGTTTGGAACTTAAAGAAGCATTTAATCAGGTAAACAGGTATCAGCGTCATTCCTTCAGCAGTAGTTATGGGTTGTTCCAGTACATCCAGATATTCGTCATCAGCAATGGCGTAAACACGAAATACTATGCTAATAACCGCTTCCAGTCATTTAAGCAGACATTCTATTGGACGGACAAGGAAAACAAACGGCTTACAAACATATTAAATGGTTTTGCAACAGATTTCTTGGAAAAATGTCACATTTCTAAGATGATATGCAAATACATAGTGCTGAATGAAACATCAAAAATACTGATGGTTCTCCGCCCCTACCAGTACTATGCCGTTGAAGCACTTGTTGACAGGGTGATGCACAGCCATAAGGATGGTTATATCTGGCATACGACAGGTTCTGGTAAAACACTAACATCATTCAAAGCAAGCCAAATCCTGACCCGCTTACCCAAGATAAAGAAAGTGGTATTTGTCGTTGACCGGAAAGATTTGGACTACCAGACAACCAAAGAGTTTAATAGTTTCAGCAAAGGAAGTGTCGATGGCACGGACAATACAAGACAACTTGTAAGGCAGTTTACCGATGACACCAAACTTATTGTAACCACCATCCAGAAACTGAATGCAGCCATCAGTAAGAAGCATTTTACAGAGCGGATGCAGACACTTCAGGATGAGCGTATCGTGTTTATCTTTGACGAGTGCCACAGAACTCAGTTTGGCGAAACACATCAGCGTATTACCTCTTTCTTCAGGAACATCCAGATGTTTGGATTTACAGGGACACCAATTTTTGCAGAAAATGCTGTCAAAAATGAATTGGGTAGGCGCACCACCAAGGAATTGTTCGGAGAATGTCTGCATAAATATGTGATTACAGATGCCATCCGTGATGAAAACGTCCTGAAATTCAGCGTGGAATATGTTGGAAGGTATAAGAATAAAGAAAGTGCCACAGAGATTGATATTCAGGTTGAAGACATTGATGTTGAAGAACTGATGGAATCCCCGGCACGGCTGGAAAAGATTATTGATTACATAATTGCATATCATGGCAAGAAAACCCATAATAAAGAGTTTACCGCCATGTTCTGCACAAGTAGTATAGCAACACTAATTAAGTATTATGAACTGTTCCAGCGCAAGAAAATGCTTGGAGAACACGAATTAAAGATTGCCACGATATTCAGTTACATTGCCAACGAGGACGATGCTGATGCCAATGGATTCATTCCGGAAGAAATTTCGGTAGCAGCCGAACCTGAGATTGCTTATGCCACCAATCCCCATACTCGTGAGAAACTGGACGAATTTATCGGACATTATAACCAGATGTTTGGTTCTGCATATTCCACAAAAGACAGTCAGAGTTTCTATAACTACTATAATGACATCAGCAAGAAGGTTAAGGAACGCAAGATTGACATATTGTTGGTTGTAAATATGTATCTGACTGGATTTGACAGTCCTTCACTTAATACATTATATGTCGATAAGAACCTTAGATATCATGGATTGATACAGGCATATTCCAGAACCAACCGCATCCTGAATGAACTGAAATCACAGGGTAACATTGTGGTTTTCCGAAACCTGAAAAATGCCACAGATGAAGCCATTACCCTGTTCAGCAACAAAGATGCCATCGAGGAAATCATCATAAAGCCTTATGATGAGTATGTGAAAGCATTTAATGATGGTTTTGTCAGACTGCTTCAAATAACACCCACTGTCGATAGCGTAAACAATCTGGTCACGGAAGATGATGAATTGAAATTTATTATCGCTTTCCGGGACTTGATGCGCATCAAGAATGTTCTTACATCTTTTTCCGATTTCAAGTGGAATGATTTGTCCATGACAGAACAGCAGTTTGAAGATTTTAAAAGCAAATACCTTGACCTGCATGATAAGGTAAAGAGTGAACATGCAAGGGAAAAGGTAAGCATACTTGAAGATGTGGATTTTGAACTGGAACTTATTCACCGTGACGAAATAAACGTTGCCTACATTATTCGGTTACTCATTAAACTCAAAGCCAACCAGAAGAAAGATGCCGAGCAGATTGAAAAAGAAATATTCAACCTTTTGAACACCGAAATTCAGTTAAGAAGCAAAAAGGAACTGATTCAGAAGTTTATAAAGGAAAATATGCCAGTTATTCTGGACACCGATGATATTCCGCAGGAATTTGAGAAGTTCTGGACGGTTGAACAGGAGAAAGCATTCCTGCATCTTGTCGAAGAAGAAAAATTGTCGAAGGAACGTACACAAGCATTGATTGAGAACTACCTGTACTCCGAGCAAGAACCAATGCGTGATGAAATACTGGAACTGCTGGTCAGTGAAAAACCAACATTACTTCAACGCAAAACAACTGGTGAAAGGATATTGAAACGTATTATAGATTTTGTCGAAACGTTTATTAACGGAATATCAGGGTCATAAATAATATTATATAATGCAATACTTTATATAAATTTTAAAAATACTATTGAATCTGTTACGAAAAGGAAAAGGTCCGTCAACATTGACGGACCTTTTACAAAACGTAACAAAACAGTATGCCTATGAAAACTATGTTA
>CAYQRF010000002.1:0-82807 GCA_964419775.1 uncultured Rikenellaceae bacterium | reverse complement strand
GACCCACAGCTTAGAAGGCTGTTGCTCTATCCAGCTGAGCTACGGAACCGGTCGGCCACAAAAATACATTAATTTTAAATTTCGGCAAGCAAAATCCGCATTGTCGTTTTCCGGTATCCAGAGGTAATTAACTTTATGCTATGCAATGTTCTTATTTTTCTTATCGTTTTGGGTAAAATAATTGTCGAATAACAATAAGCTAGTTATCGTTATTCGATAAAAATTCGTATGTAGAGACGCAATGCATTGCGTCTCTACTCATCCTGTTTCATGAAATTTACAAGACCTTTCATGTCGATAATAGCCCTAAGCCTGGCAGGCAACGGCTCAAAATGAAATACCTTTCCTCCCACAACTATTTCGCCGGCTTCAAGACTGATTTCAACATCATCACCCTGCCTGTAAGCCTCCACAGCTTCCCTGTGAACAATGAGCAACAGCCCCTGATTAATAGATGACCGGTAAAATATCCTGTTAACCGACTTTACTATTACTGCCTTTATACCAAGATGTGCCAGCCCGACCGACGGATGCTCACGCGAACTGCCGCAGCCAAAATTTTCTCCGGCAACAATTATGTCACCCTCCCTTGCATTTGTTCTGAAGGAGGGATCAAAATCCTCAAAAAGATGAGGTATTATCGATCCGGGATCGGAACTCAGGGTGCTGTAGGTGTATTTCCCCGGAAACATCTGATCGGTATTGAGATTATCAACATCCGAGTAATTCCAGATATTCCCCGCCTTCCGGTTTTCATCCCCGTCAATAGTTGAAGTGCGGCTCTGTTCTGCGATGAATGGAAAGTGCCTGTCGTCCGGGTCGCTGCGGGGATCAGTGATAACACCCGTTATTGCCGACAACGCCACAGTGGCCGGAGAAGCAAGATATATGGATGCTTCCTTGTTTCCCATCCTTCCGATAAAGTTCCTGTTTGCAGTGGAGATTACATTATGCCCGCTCGCAGGGATGCCAAGTCCCGTGCCCAGGCACGGTCCGCATGAGGGAGGAAGTATGCTGGCCCCCGATTCCACAAGAACCGACGCAATGCCTTCATTGATCGCCTGAAGAAATATCATGTCCGATGCAGGTATGACATTCAGCTGAAAGCCTTCCTTTATCTTTCTCCCCCTCAGTATTTCAGCCGCTATCCGGAGGTCCTCTATCCTTCCGTTCGTACAGGTGCCTATCAGACCTTCAGAAACCTGCGTTCCGGCCACTTCAGCAACCGACTTCACATTATCCACGTTATGGGGCGCAGATACAACCGGGACAATATCATCGAGGTTCAGTTCCATTTGCCTGGCATATTTTGCTCCCTCATCAGCCCAGATACCGGAAATATTGTCGGCATCCGGACCCAGAAATTCCATTAGGACGGAGTCAGCAGGGAACACAGCGTTCTTCGCTCCCATCTCGCTTGCAAGGTTTGCAAGGGTCATCCTGTCCGACACCGAAAGGCTCCCGACTCCTTCCCCGTGATACTCAACCGACATGTAATTAGCCCCGTCGGCCCCGAGCATTCCTATTATCCACAACGCGAGATCCTTTGAGTAAACACCCTGGCGAAGACTTCCCCTGAGAGTTATTTTAAGGGATTCGGGTACCCGGAACCATGTCTCGCCTTTTTTCCAGATACCTGCAGATTCAGTCCGGTCGATACCGGCTGCAAATGCATTGAAGGCACCGGCGGTTGATGTGTGGCTGTCGCTTCCTACTATAAGCATTCCGGGACGGGCATAGTAAGACATGATCTGATGGCATATTCCCCTGCCCGCATCGTGAAACCGCTTAATTCCCTGGCTGGCTGCAATTTCCCTGATCTCCTGGTACTGATTTGCCAGTTTCGAATCGGCCGGAGGTGCATTGTGATCCAGAACGATCAGCATCTGCTTCGGATCAGCCACCCTTACTCCACCCATCTTCTGAAAAGTTTTGAAGATACTGGATGTGTTATCGTGGGTGAGAATGATGTCGGGATGCGCAAAAACTATGGCTCCGGCCGGAGCACCAAGGATCTTTTCGGCAAATGTCATTGTCTTCATATTGTCAAAGTTGAAAGATTCCTCCTTTTCTGTATATCTCAAACTGCACCATTGAAAATGGCAGGGACTTAATTTCCTGACCGGTTGTAAGATTGGTTATTTCACCCTTCCTCAGGTCTATCCTCAGAAGATCACCGTCTGTCACGTCAAGAGTGTCAAGGCCTGCGCAGCTTACAACCGGGAAAGCTGCGTTTATGGCATTCCTCTCGTATATTGCACCGAACGATTCAGCAATTATGGCGCTTACACCAAGTGATATGAAGCAGTCTACGGCCTGCTGGCGGGAACTTCCCGATCCGAAATTTTTACCTGTAATGACTATGTCGCCCGGCCGGGTTTTCTTAGCGAAATCCTCGAATCCTGAAAGGTTGTCAAAAGTGTACTGCCCCATCTCACGAATATCGGTTATCGACAGGTAGCGGTTATGATAAATCATGTCGGTGTCGATATTGTCTTTTCTGACCACCCGGGCCCTGCCTTCAAGTACTTCAGGTTTAGCGTTAACCGGTGCCTGTTGCTTACCGGCATCCGGTGCGACTGGTTTAACCGCAGGAGGAGGAAATTCAGCAGGTTTGTCCGGAATCCTCAGGTGTGTTGTTATATATCCTGCCACTGCCGAAGCAGCGACAATCTCCGGGGATGCCAGATATACGCTTCCCTTACCCTGTTTTCCCGGAAAGTTCCTGTTACCCGTGCTTACAGTCACTTCGCCCGGTCCGTTCTGGCCAACCTGTCCGGCAGCACATCCGGCACAGCCGGCATTTGAAACCAGCGCTCCTGCTTTTTTAAAGATATCTATCAACCCGGTTTCAAGGCACTTCCTCCATATGGCATCGGTGGAGGGGACGATTTTGAGGACAACCCCGGGGGCAACCTTACGGTTTTTAAGGATTTCAGCCGCTTTAAGCATGTCCTCCATCCTGCCGTTTGTACAGCTTCCGATGAAGCCCGAATCGATCTTAAGTCCGGATACTTCGTCAGCCGGAACAGCATCATGAGGGGCTCCGGGCCGTGAGACCATCAGTTTGAATGAGCTGACGTCAATTGAATAAGTTTCGGCATATTCAGCATCCTTATCTGCAAAGACCGGAGTGAATGCGGTCTTTGATCTTGACGCGCAGTATTCTATTATTTCCTGAGAGGGCGGAAAAAGAATAATAATAGCTCCCATTTCGGTGGCCATCGAAGAAATTGTAATTCTTTGGTCGAGTGTCATCTCTTCTGCAGCCTTGCCGTAGATTTCCACGGCATAGCCAAGCAGGGTATTGGCTCCGAAGCGGGCAAGGAGATTAAGGACCACATCCTTTGCACTGATTTCCTTTCCTGCATTACCTTCGAGTATGATTTTCACGGATTCCGGCACCTTGAACCAGACCTTTCCCTTGCTCCATCCTGACGCAATGTCCATGTCGCCCATTCCCTGTCCGAAAGCCCCGATGGCTCCCAGTATGTTTGCATGCGAATCGGTTGACACCGCTGTGGCCGATGGAAATACAATCCCATCATCGATTATGATGTGAGTACCGATCCCGGCATCGATATCATATACCTTTATTCCGTTTTTCCGGGCAAACTGCCGGCAGATATGCTGGTTCACCGCGTATTTCTGGTCCGATCCCGTAGGGTTGCAGTCGAATGTGAACCAGGTTCTTCCCGGATCATTCACTTCCAGGGTGTTGTCCAGGATGTTCTTCACAACATTGGCGCCGCCGAAATCGCGGGCTATCCTGGCGTCAAGTTCTATATCAACAATGTCGCCCGGCCTTACATTTGCCTGTCCGGAATGATTGGCCAGGATCTTTTCTATCATGGTCATTGCCATAGGAAAATGGTTAAAATTAAGTGAAGTGAAGTTGCTTGTTGCTGGTTGCTGGTTATTGGTTGCTTGTTTTTCGTTTATCGTTCTTCGTTCATCGTTCATTGTTCATTGTCTTCTTTCTAATGAAATATGCAATAATTTCTGCATCATTGCAATAACCCTTGAAAAATATAAAACGTTCATTCCAAACAACCGGTAACCATCATCCGGCAACCAGTAACTCAGCTTACAATGATCAAATTCTACGGAGTTTTTCTGAATCTTCCCCTGTAACTACGGGGTGACAATCCCTCTTCCCTGCGAAATTGCTTATTGAAATTCGAGATTCCCATAAATCCGCACTGACCGGCTATATCCTGGACCTGGTACTCCGTTTCGCGAAGCAGGTAACGGGCTTTGTCGATCCTGACCTTGTTAAGATATTCGACAAATCCTTCGCCCGAATATTTCTTAAAGTACTTACTGAATGCAAAGGGGCTCATATCGACTACCCCGGATGCATCTTCGAGGGTAATCTGGCGGTGAAAATTCTCCCTTACGTAATCAAATATCTCGTTCAGTTTCTTGTTATTCCTTTCATCGAAGGCCCTCTTGTAGGTTTCGCTGCAAAGAAGATTCTTCCTTTCGGATGAACACATAATACTCAGAACCTTGAAGAAACTTATCATCTTCTCAATTCCCCTCGTGTTAACCATATTTTCAAGGTGCGATTCGACCAGTAATGCATCACCTGTTGAAAAGTGAATCCCCCGTTCTGAATCCGCAAGAAGTCTTCTTACTGAATGAAGCTCATGCTGTGCAAGCAGCGCCTCTCCGATAGATGACAGATTAAAATGAATCATTATTCCCCTCCCCTGACTGGAATTGCCGGAATCTTTGTTGTAAGTCCAGCAATGAGGGGTGTTTCCGCCTATAAGTACCAGATCGCCGGAATCGAACAACTCAATGCTGTCGCCCACGATCCTGGTGCCATTTAAGTTGATATTCAGCATTATTTCGTACTCAGGGTGAAAATGCCAGAACCCGCTGGATCCTGAAACATATTGAGCCATGAATCCGCCGTTGTTGCTGCAAACTGATACTTCAGGTTCAGGAACCATAATATGCCTGTGAAATAGTGGAGGTTATGATCAAATATACGGATTATTTTATCAATACCTTATTCAGGTTGATCAATTAAAAATGTCAATTGATCATAATAATGTATAACGGCATGCAAAAAATTATTTTTTGTTTTGATTATAACATAATATTTTCTAAATTTGTTCCAAGCTCATGCTATTGGTAAAGGAGGAGAACAGGGTTGAAAGTGAAAATCATCAGGATTGTATTGCAGACATTGACTTTCACATCTGGAACCTAAGGAATAGCGCCAGCTAACCATGGTTCCGTCCTTTTATCAGACAGTAGACACGGGAATTATCTCACTAATAAAGCCCGCTCCCTGGTTTTCACAAAGACCCTCTCTCCTCTTCTTTTTTACAGCCCCGGTAAGGCTGTTTTTTTTTGTATTAAAATTACTTATATTTGATTGGGCCTGTCGTTCGCCGGAATGGATATTGCATATCAAAAAGGGGAGATATGAAGACTTATATAAGAAGAAGGGAAAAGAATGATGCGCTTGTTGTCCTGTACGGTGGCTGGGGCACTGATGAAAATATGTTTATTCCTCTTTGTACCGATAATTTTGATTTCATCCTGTTCTATAATTATTCGGCCGACGAGGCCCTGGTGCTCCCCGAAACGAAAACATACCGGTCAATAACTCTCATCGGATGGTCACTTGGTGTGTGGGCTGCAGAATATCTTTCACCAAAAACAGGAATAAAACCCGATCTGACCATTGCTGTCAACGGGACACCTGTTCCGGCTGACGATAAACACGGAATTCCCCTTAACGTCTTTGAGGGAACGCTTAACAACATCACCGAAACGAACATGGAGAAATTCTACTTCAGGATGTTTGGCGATAAAAAGAATTATTTGCGCAATTCCGACAGGATCCCCCACAGGTCAATAAAATCGCTGCACGATGAGCTTAGATGGCTGTACAACAGGATTATGGAACAAAAAGAGCCGGGATTCAAGTGGGACTATGCCATCACCAGCGAAATCGACAGGGTTTTCCCTGCAAAAAACCTCAATGACTACTGGGAAAAGGAGAAGGAGACACGACATATCGTATTACCCTTCCCCCATTATTTCTTCCATGAGTGGCGCTCCTACACCGATTTTATAGATTTCGTACTAAGATACGGGATGCCCCAGGAGAAAGCTGACTGATTTCTTTGCGCTCAACGTGCAGTTATTGAAATCACAGGTCCTTTATAAGGATGTTGGATTCGGATTCGTCAATCATTTTTTCAAAATCCTCAAGCATTGCAGTCATTGAGTTGTATTCCGCGCTCTCAAGAAATACCTGCTGGTCCGACCCTTTTCTGTCGAGCTTGTTAAGGATATAGCTGACCGACAGTAAGCTGACATCCATCGCCGGCTGATACAGCCTTTCCTCATGCTCTTCCTCATGAATCATGGATACAAGCCGCGAATCGGTAAGGTCCTGAAGAATATCCAGAACCAGCCTGACAGGTATCTTCAGGCTCTTTGACAGGCTTTCGGAACTGACTGCTTTTTCTCCTGTTGTGAAATTATTAACAATAGATTTCATTATCACAAGGGTGAGAGCCTTTCTCTGATGATGACTTACATTCAGTGATTCATATTCAATTTCAAACCTGGTTACGTTCTGGTTTGCAAATGTAAGTTCTGCACCAAGAAGCAGAATTATCCAGCTGGACTGGACCCAGATTATGAAAAGCGGAATGGCAGCAAAACTGCCGTAAATCGCGCTTAGCTTTGAGATACCGAACTGAAGGTCAATGTACAGCCATTGCAAAAGCTGAAGAATGGTTCCCGTAATGATTGCCGACACCAGTGCTGGCATGAATTTCACCTTAGTATTGGGCATGATTATGAACAGGATAGTCAGGCCTGCCCATGTAAGCACATACGGGGCCAGCTTTATGAAGAAGCCCACAATTGGCTTTATGAATTCAAATGACCCGGTGTTTGAGTACAGTTCCGTAGTGACAAATACTGTTATACTGCTTGACAGGATGAGCACTATCGGAGCAATCAGCATTATGGCAAGGTAGTCGGTAAACTTGCGCAGCCACGGCCGTGAGACCTGTATCTGCCAGATATGGTTGAATGAGCTCTCAATCTGGTCGAGAAGTGACATCACCGACCATAACAGAATAATAAGACCCACACCTGCTATATAGCCACCCCTTGTAGCCTGGATAGCATTGCCTGCCTGGTTCAGTATCCATGTTAGCACTTCAGGCTGAGTCTGAAATTCCCTGACAAGAAGTTCCTGTAGTCTCTGATCGAGCCCAAATCCCTTTGCGATGCCAAATGCGATAGCAGCAAAGGGAATTATTGAAAGCATTGTGTAAAGAGTAAGAGCAGATGCCCTGAGCTGAACCCTGTCGTTCATGAAGCCGCGTGCTGCCAGCACTATAATCCTTAATTGCCTGATAAGAAATGACTTTCCTCTGGAGATATCCGATATGGATGTATTCCAGATTATGTCATTGGCCCGTTTAATCTTTCCAAGAACCCATGAAACCGGATCTGCCATTTTGTAGTTTTAAACTCTAACGTGCAAAGATACAAAATAGTACATACAAAATTATTCGCTAATTTTCGCCCAAATAAAACAGGATGCATATAGAGATTTCAGAATTTGAGGAAGGAGCCCGGCAGGCAAGGGGGCTGACAGTGATAATTGATGTCTTCAGAGCTTTTTCGGTCGAATGCTACGCCGTTGACTCAGGTGCATCGGGGATAATAGCGACAGGTGATCCGGACGAAGCCTTCAGGCTTAAGAAAAGATACCACAACTCACTTCTGGCAGGCGAAAGAAATGAAAGGAAGATACCTGGTTTCGATTTCGGAAACAGTCCGACTGAGATTATTAAATCTGATCTTTCGGGGAAAATCCTTATTCACACGACAACTGCAGGTACTGCAGGGCTTGTCAGTGCTGTAAATGCCGACCTTATTATAACCGGCAGTCTTGTGAATGCTTCTGCAGTGGCCAGGTATATTGCTGAAAGAAAGCCCCGGCATGTATCGCTCGTGGCGATGGGTTTCAGAGCTGCGGTTTCTGCCGAAGAGGACCTTCTCTGCGCCGAATACATTAAATCACAGCTTGAAGGACGTGAAACGGATCTTAGTGAGAGGATAGCGGGACTAAGGCATACTGCAGGGCAAAGGTTCTTCAATCCGGAAAACGTTGAATTTTCACCTCCCACCGATTTCTTTCTCTGCACCATGACAGACAGGTTTGACTTTGTGCTTAAGGCTGAAAGAAGGAATGACGGAAATATTGACCTGAGAAGGACGGATTTTTAAATAATGTCGGGCGGAATCTTAAAAATTGGAAGAAGTTTTCTTCTGTTGTGAATCTCCCTGTAAGTGCAGAACATGCTTATCTTGTAAAGAGAAAACAGCGGCAGGCATACTTTGGCGGAATCAAGCCGAATCTCCATCCTCTCCCTGTAACGTATGAATACAAGGGCAAAAAGGCGGCTCAGCCTTAATATGTTGAGTAGTTGATATACCCGCAGAATGGGTATCGTGGAAGAAAAGGTGATTTTGTCGGTCACATTGTCATACAGCTTGCTGAGATTTTCAATACTGTCCTTCGTTTTGAACAGGTAATCCTTGTTCGACTCAAGTCCCTCATGTATCAGGCCGTTATCTATATGAAAAATCGGAATGCCTGCCTTGTTGAGCTGGTAGCTGAACAGGGTGTCTTCATGTCCGTACCGTTTGAGTTCTTCGTAGAATCTGAACTTGGAAAAAACTGATCTCTCGATCATAACGTTGAAGGTGGTAAAACTTGAATAAGGGTGCTTATTCCTGTAGGAAGCCTTCTTCTGCTGTCTGAGCCTCCCGAATTTCCACCGCAGCATAAGGTCGGGATCGCCCGGCGGGGTATCACTGTAAAGTATTCCACCGCTTATCACCCTTGCACGGTTGATGTTTTCCGTCCACTTCTGAAGGTATTCCGCAGCAGTGCCCCTGATCCTGGTATCCGCATCAATGAATAACAGATAATCGCCCGATGCTTCGTCTATCAGACGGTTCCTTATGGAAGCCCTGCCAATGTTTTTTTCTGAAGATACAAGTTTGACCTTGTCAACAGCCAGCGCCTGATATTTCTTTTTGTAGTCCTCTGAGGAACCGTCATCGCCGATTATGATCTCTGTAAATTCGGGAACTTTCTCCATTCCGCCTTTCATCCAGTGAATGAGAGCCACAATGTCATAGTCATGAACCGGGATCAGGATAGATATCTTCATTTTGCTGGTTGTCCGAAAAAGGAGGTTAGCAAGATCAAAAATACAATATATTTCCAATTTTCCTAAAACAGCAGTTTGGCAAAGAAATTGCATTGACTAAATTTGCAGATTGTCATTCAATTCATTCGATTCCATATGAGAAACCTGATATTTGGCCTTCTTCTGATATCCACGGCATTTTGTTCGTCGGGTCAGACACAAAACGGATATGAAATTTCAGTTAATATCTCCGGTCTGAGCGACTCAACTATTTTTCTGGCCTATCACCTCGGCGACAAGCAATATATAAAAGACACCGTGGCTCTCGACAGCAAGGGCACTGCGGTATTCTCAGGCACAGAGGATCTTCCCCAGGGAATTTATATGGTAGTGCTTCCGGGAAGACATTATTTTGAAGTACTGGTGTCCGCCGACCAGCATTTTTCCTTGTCCTGCTCCTACCCCGATTATTACAACACACTTAAGTTTTCGGGCTCGGATGAGAACACTGCCTTCGTTGCATATCAGAAGCAATGGGTTGAAATGCAGAAAAAAGCTTCGGGGATTGGCAAGCGTCTCCAGTCAAACCGGCAAAATGCTGATTCATTGCAGATACTGACAGGGCTGCAGAAAAAACAGGAAGATTTAATGAAATCCTACCTCCGGGAGGTCATCAGGGAAAACGACGAAAATCTTCTGGCCTTGCTGGTCAGGGCAATGCTGCCTGTTGAAGTCCCTCAGTTTAAAATTCCTGAGGGAACCAGGAATCCCGATTCAGTAAGGTGGGCTTTAAATTATGTTTATAACAAGGATCATTTCTTCGATAATACTGACATCGCCGATGAGCGGCTTTTAAGAACTCCCATACTGCAGGCGAGGCTGAATACTTTTTTTTCAAATGTAATTATTCAGTCGCCCGACAGCATAAACAAGGAGATTGACAGGATAATTGACAAAGCTGAAAAAAATCCAAAGGTTTTTCAGTTCATTTCGGTATTTCTTTTCAACCACTTCAGGGAGAGTGAAATTATGGGACATGATGCAATTGTGGTAAAACTTGCCGACGATATTTATCTTTCAGGGAAAGCCGACTGGGTGTCTGACGATTTCAGGAAAGACCTTAGCGAACAGGTTGAAAGGATAAGGCCAAATATTATAGGAAAAAAGGCGCAGGATCTGGTGATGGATTCCGACAAAGGAATGTTTGTATCACTCCATGATATTGAAAAGGATTTCACAATAATATATTTCTGGGAGCCTGATTGCGGCCATTGTGCTGAATCAACACCCAAGCTGAAGGCTTATTACGACACGGCCAAAGACCATGGAGTTGAAGTCTTTTCGGTATGCACAGCCGGAGAAAAGGAAAAATGGCAGAAATATATTGCAGACCATAAGCTAAACTGGATAAATGGCTGGGATCCGGAACGCAGGTCCAATTTCGGCTTCTATTACAACGTGGAGGCAACCCCGCTGATTTACATTCTCGACAGGAACAAGAACATAATTGCCAAGAAAATCGGAGTCGACGACATAGGCCCGTTCATTGACAATTACAGGAAGTATTTTATGAAGTAGATCCCTGTTCCCTTATCCACCGGAACATTTCGTATACCGAATCAAAGCTGAAGCGCCCGGCTGCCGACCGGCAGATATATTGCAACGCAGGGGAAGCTATGACTTCAACTTCAATTCCTGATGGGGAATCAGTTACTTCGAATCCTGCCCTTATCACTGCCTGTTCAGTCCAGTATCTTTCAATACCTTCACCCTTGATGCTGATCCTTCCCGTTTCGGGGTTCCGGAACGAAACAGTCCCTTTCACAGGGTCGAAGATGACCTTTGAATCATCAAAAAGGGTATTGAATGATCCGGCAAGCATGAGGTCCTCGGGAGCCCCTTCAATAAGACCATGCTCATTCATCAGCCATATCTTGTCGGAAAGCCTGACAGCCATCGGAAGGTCGTGAGTGGAGAAAACTATTGTTTTGGTGCGTTCCCGTGTCAGTTCGTGCAGGAGGTGAATGATCCCGTATCTTCCTGTGATATCAAGGAAGGCCGTAGGCTCGTCCATGATCATGATCCCGGCATCCTGAGCCAGCACCATGGCTATCATCGCCCGCTGACGCTCCCCGTCGGAAAGCTCCGTGACGGGCCGTTCGCTGAAGCCCGTCATGCCGGTCATGCTGAGTGCTGAGGCAATATATTCACGGTCAGTGTCATCAATCCTTCCCATCCAGTTTGTATGAGGGAATCTTCCCAGCGACACAAGGTCGTAAACCCTCATGTTGCTCACCCTCACTATTTCGGTGGAAATATATCCCACTTTTGCAGAAAGACCTTTTCTGGAATATGAGTTTATATCCGTCCCTTCCACAATAAGATGGCCTGACAATTGTGGCTGAAGTCCTGCCAGGGATCTCAGAAGTGTGCTTTTGCCGATACCGTTGCGGCCTATAACTGCTATCAGTTCGCCCCTTCCGGCAGTACCTGTTATAGGAGGAAGGATAAGCGATCCTCCGGTTTTGCCGGTCGAAAATCCTATTCCAAGGTCAGTGAAGGACAATCTGTCAGCTATTTCATTCATTGTCAGAAGATATCCAAATTCCTTTGATTCCGTAGTATCACCCAGATAACTATCGGAATGCCAATCAGCGCCGTCACGGAGTTAACCGGAAGCACACTGTCGGAGCCCGGAACCTGGGATATAATGTCGCTCGCCAGCATAATTGCCGCACCCGTGATAATGGTTGCCGGAACAAGTATACGATGGTCGGAGGTCCTGAAAATTATCCGGGCAATATGGGGAACTGCTATTCCAATAAACCCTATCGGCCCGCAAAATGCCGTCACGGTACCGGCAAGAATGCTGGTCCCGGCAATGGCAACAAACCTGGCCCGCTTAATATCGAGTCCGATGCTCCTGGCATAATCCTCTCCCAGCAAAAGAGCATTGAGCATCTTGACCGATATAAGGCATGCTGCTATCCCCACCACTACAGAGATCAGCATTACATTAAGCTGTGATGCCGTAAGATTACCCAGACTGCCCATTGTCCAGATCACATAGGCCTTCAGCATGGTTTCGCTGGAAAAATACTGCATTATGCTGACTATTGCGGATACTCCGGCAGAGAGCATTATTCCCAGGATAAGAACAGTCATAATATTCTTCACCTTCGATGAGATCATCATTACGAGAAGCATGACCAGTCCGGCTCCGGTCCAGGCCGCCGCTGCGAGAGCCCAGTTACCGATGCCTGTGATTGCCTCGGGAGGAATCCGGGATGTAAATCCGAGAATGACGAATGCAACACCCAGGCTGGCTCCCGAACTCAATCCCAGCACATAGGGTCCGGCCATCGGATTCCGGAATAATGTCTGCATCTGAAGACCGCTCACCGATAATGCAATACCGGCCAGAACAGCGGTGATGGCTTTGGGCAGCCTGAAACGGATCAGGATAGTCCTTGTTGTTCCTTCGGTGTCATTCAGGAACGCCTTGAATATTTCAGACGGACTTATAGATACAGAACCAAGAAAGATATCGAGAAGAAACAGAAATGCAAGAACGATCAGCAGTCCTGAAAACAGGAGGCTGTACCTGGCTGCTGATGCCCGTTCGGTTTTGACCAGGTGAGATACTGCCACCATCCCGATTACTTAAGTTTAATATAGTAGTACAATTCGTCTTCTTCAAACAGTCCTGGGTGAATGACTGATGCAATATCCCTCAGGATAATATGCGGATTAAGGCAACCGCTTTCCCAGTAATCGTTACCTCCGCCCGGGCTCATTCTCCTGTTGTTGTTATAAAGCCGGCCGCTGATGAAACAGGGAAGCCGGGTGAGCCTCGGATCCACGGCAGCAATCTCCTGCACTGAACTTGCTGATCCGGTGTTCAGCCAGTAATCGGCTGAAACAGCCTTTATGAAAACATTTTCAAGCCCCATTGGCATCGACACGTCCGAAACGGAATCCTCCCACAGATATTCTCCGCCTGCATCGCTTATCAGCCGCGAAATGTAGGAGTTGCCCGGAGAGACGAACCAGGTATCCCTGAATGGCAGTCCAAGAAGTACCCTGGGTTTGCTGACTGCCTTTTCGGCTATCAGCGACTTGCAGGAGTTATATTCATGTTCAATGTGTTGAAACAATGAATCGGCAACAGGCCTGCAGTCATAAAGAGCACCGAAAAGCCTTATCCATTCAGCCTTCCCGAGAGGATCTTCCTCAAGATAGTCGGCATTGAATAAAACCTTTACCCCCATTTCCTTAAGTTTCCCAAGATAAGCCGCCGATTCACTTCCTATGCCATATGCTATCACAATATCGGGAAGGAGACTAAGAATCAACTCTTTATTCAGATTGTCCTCATATCCTGTTTCGCTTATTTCACCTTCTGAGACCAGTTTCCTTACCTGCTCATCATAGATGAAGGCGGTGCCTGAAAAGCCCCTGACGGATGCAGATCGTCCAAGAGCCTTTATCATTGCAATATGAGTAGTCGACATGCATATTACCCTTTCAACAGGAATACGAATCACTTTGGCAGAGTCGATATGGGAAGGAATACTGGTCCCCCGGGGAAGCAGGTACCAATCCTGGATAACACCGCCGGAACCCTGCCAGGGACCGATGACGGAAACATGCGAATACCCGTCGGCACTTTCAATCCTAAGTCTCTTCGCATACGAAATACCGGTCACTTCAGGCTTTTCAGGGATTCTGACAGTATTGCTTCCTGAGCCCTGACATGAAGCGAGCACAACTGAAATCAGAATAAGGGCGCTCATGAAGCTCCCGGGTCCGGTTTTTATCCTGCGGGGAGGGTAATTCATCAGAAGTTTTATTCAGTGGCTGATTTAAAAAACAAGTTCCCGGGAATTAAATCTGCCTCCAGTAACGAAAGCAAGGAACCATCAGGGGAATATCTCAGCACAATTCCCTTCTGGAGATAATCACGGGCGTCGGTAACAAAGATCTCGTTATTGAACGGGTTGACACCCATCCTGTAGAAGAAGTAACCTGACTGGGGAATAAATGCCGTTGCAGGAAGTGCTTCCGAACCAATGTCCATCCGTCTGACACCATCATGAAGATAGTAGAGGAACTGACCGCTTCCGTCAATCTGGAGGCAGGTCGGGGAATCGCTCAGTGAAGGAAAGGTCAGTCGTCTGTTAATGGTATTTGTTGATGTATTAACTGCGACGAGTTCGGCGTAATTTTCTCTTTTCCACCCTCCGTTGCACAAAACCCACAGCGTGTTATTTCTGTCAACCACCATGCTTTCAGGTTCGATGCCAACATCAATCGAATCGGTGACCTCATCGGTAAGAGTATTGATAACAAAAATCTTGCTGCCTCCGGTCCAGTTGGCTGCATAAGCCCTTGATGAAGCTGTAACAATCGATTCAGAGGTGTTTTCAAGAGGTATATACCCTGTTGCAGTTTTGGAATGGAGGTCAATAATCCTTATTGAGTCGGAATAAAGGCTTGTAACATAGGCCTTTTGACTATTGATGAAAGAAATGTACCTGGGAGAAACAATTTTTTCAATGGTAGTAACCGACTTCATGCCGGAAAGACTGGCCACTTCAACCTTATCCGAGTTATTTACAAGAATAAAAGCCGTATTACCGTTAAGACCAATGGAATAAGGAACATCTCCCAGCGGCCGGTCGTTAGCCTCCCTGAAAATATTGTTGTAGATCTTCATTGAATCGTAAGAAAAGAAAGACAGGGAGCCGTTTCCCGATCTGAAATTTCCTTCGTTCATTATGAATACTCCATTCCCGGAAAGATAAGCGCGTTCCAGTCCTGTGACAACGGGATCACTATCCTTTATGCAGGATGAAAGCAAGGCTAAAGCGAAAAAAATAAAATACTTGTTCATGGTTATTTTTTAAACTGATATGCGAGAGATAAAGAAAAGTTTCTGCCGGGCATCGGATAGTATGCAATGTTCTGGTACGCGGCATTGAACAGGTTATCAACTGAAATGGAAATATCTACTGAATGATGATTCCCCTCGATCCTGGTGCCGGCATTAATACCGCTTACGGCATAGTGAGGAAGATAAGCGGAGTTGTCGGCAGTGATATATCTTCTGCCTGTATAATCGGTCCTGAAAGAAGCAAAGAAATTAAGCCAGTTCAATCTGAAAAGAAAATTCAACTGATTTTCAGGTACATATATCAGCTGCGCCCTATCCGATGTGTAGTTTTCAGGGTAAGATTCGCGCGACCTGGCTAAGGTGTGAACATAATTGGCGATCAGCCTGAGATCTGCTTTACCTGATGAATAGCTTACGTCGGCTCCGGTTTCAAGGCTGGTTGTAAGGGCAGAGCCAAGATTGACGGCTTCCCAGAAGGAGAATTCACCGGGGCGCCATTGTATGAGGTTGCTGATATCATTCCTGAAGAAGGTAATGTCGTTTTTAACCTTGAACGGGCCATTATGAAAACTGGTCATTTCCCAGGTCAGTTCGGTTGACCAGCCGGTTTCGTTCCTCAGGTCAGGATTGCCGCCGGGCGACCAGTACATATCGTTCAGGGTGGGTACCTTTGAGTTTTTTGAAACACTTGCCTTGAAAAAGTAATATTTCCGGGAAAAGGGTCTGAATTCAGTACTCAGCGAGAAATCAGGACTCAGCAGTATGTCATCATGAAGCAGTTCCCTGACAAGAAGTCTGGCCGAAAGCCATGACGCCGGCATTGACTCTGCCAGAAGGTCGAAAGAGGCAAGATTTCTTGACTTGTTACCATTATAATTACTAGTGCTGACATGGCTCAGTTCATCATTGAATGCAGCCTCCATTAAAATAAACCTGTTGATTCTCCTTTTATAACTGCCTTTCAGCGTGAACGTCCGGGAATTATTAACAGACCTTATCGAAGCAAGCTCATTGTTATACCGGAGCCTGTCGGCAATGAATGCAGCTGTAATGCCGATGTCGGCTTCCTTAAGGTCGCCGGTGTATGAAATCATGGCCCGCAGCGATTCATCATCCTGTTTTTCGGGAGGATTCTGTGAGGGACTTATTATCGGCACAGGCAGGTTCCTTGATGCCGACTGGTACCAGATCCTTGCCGAAAGGGTGTTATCGGGGTTTAAAAGATACAGTTCCTGGATAAAACCGGCCGAGCTCACTTCGTTGTTTTCCCTTCTTTCCTTTTTCGGAGAATCTTCCGAGACGTTGTTTGTGTAGGGATAATTGTTTTTTGCATCGCTCAGGAAAGCCTTTGTGACCGACCGGAATCTGTCATTTCCGGTTCCGGCCTTAATAAGGCCGGTAAATCGTCCGTAACTTCCCAGACCGGGATTGATTGTGATTCCGTTGTTGTCAGATGATTTTACTTCTGTTTCCAGGTCGATTACCCCGCCGAAGCCTCCGCTGTTAATGCCCATTGATCCTGCTCCATAGTAAATATTCACTCCGTCGATGAAGCCGGCGGGAATGAGTGACAGATCGAACTGGCCCAGCATCGGAGAGTTGATATTCACATCATTCCAGGAGACCCTGGTATGACTGGGTCCGGTTCCCCTGAACGATGGTGTTGCAAGACCACCCGAGCCATATGATTTTATATGGATCACCGAGTTGCCCGACAGCAGATCGGCAATTGTATGATGATTATACTGTGACAGAAGGGCAGAATCGAGGTGGGTTGACTTGAAACCAACGTAATCGCGCTTGTCAGATTCAGCCCTCACCCTTACCTCACCGATGAGTATTGCATCATCCTGGCTCCAGGTCTGGCCGTTCATCTGAAGTGACAGCATCAAAGCAAAAAACAGAAAGACTTTATTCAAGGCACTTACTAATTTTTTGCTGACGGGTTGGGAAAGACGTGAATCACAAGATGATTCTTAGCTTTTCTTCCCGAAAGCGTTGAATATTAATATGTCTGGCAGGTCTTCTGACTTGTCCCGATTTCAGGAAGCCTTCCCATGGCGATGAGCTCACAGTGGCAGGTTATCCCGAAACCATCATCACGCTTTGCGTGATCAGGCATCACAGCAGCGGGTACTGTCGCGGATTCCAACCGCGTTCCCTTTTCATTGCAATGACAAAAAGATATCATTGCAACACCAAAGCATTACAAAAGTATGCTATTTTTTCGAAATGAAATGAAACAGATATCAACAAGTGTTGAAAACCTTGCCGGGGAAGAATCTCCCCGGCTGCAAACGAGTCAGGAAGGCTTTTAAATAGTTCCGCAGGAATTCCTAACTATAAGTTCGGGAGCAATGCTGACCTGTCTCTTGTATTTTGACTTGCCTGCATTTCGCACTTCCGACCAGATCATGTTCGATACCTTAAGCGCCATTCCTGAAAGAGGTTTTCTCAGGCATGTCACAGGTGAGAACATCAGGTCGAAGCCTATTCCTTCTTCCATTGATACTATTGCAACGTCCTGAGGTACCCGAAGATTCTTTCTTCTGAGGTAGCTCATTATGCAATAGACAAGGTCGGCCTGAATGACGATCATGATTTCAGCACTGTATGGCGGCCGGAGGTACTGATCAATCTGTCCCTGCTCTATTTCCCTGCCGTCAACCGGAATATCGAACTCAATGACCAGAGGTTTATTCATTCCTGCTTTCGAAGCAATGCTGTCCTTCAGCAGTTCAATAACCTGACGATCAGCCGGAGCAGAAGCCTTGTCGGCGGCTATAAGGATGTTCTTATACCCAAGCTTCGCAATGTGATCGATCACCTTCCGGGCACCGTCGGTATAATCGGTACAGACCGTATTTAACCGGAGGTTCCTTACCGATTTCTCAAGCAAAACGAAAGGATATCCCATAGCCCTGAGCGATCTGATGGTGTAATCATCCGCCGCATCACCGGCAAGGATCAGTCCGCTGTAAAACTTCTTGAAGGCTCCCACCATCCTGTTGTACCTCCCGTCATCCGGATCCTTGGTCATTATCGAGAATCCGACCCCGATACTGCCGAAAGCTCTCTGAAGATAAGGAGTTATTCCATAAACGAACGGATCGTGAAGAGACGGAACTATCATTCCGATAATTCCGGGTTTTTCTTCGACGGAAGAGCTTTCCGCGGGATCTCTTTGCAGATCAAAATATCCCATTTGTCTTGCGAGGGCAAGCACCTTTTCCTGGGTATCCCTGCGGATCCCATGCTGGTCAGCCTTGTTATTAAGGACCAGCGAAACCAAAGTACTGGATACACCCAGCCTTTCAGCTAAATCTTTATTCTTAACTTTTTTCCCCATTTTCCCCTAAAATTTGGATGTTCTAAATTAGAACCTTTTTTAATACAAGGGGAACTCATTAAGTAATTTTAACTTATAGGAATAATTCAATACTTGGATATGTTATTTAGAAGAGATTATTAAGTTATTTAACTCCTAAAGTAATTATTTTTTTGGAGGCTGTATTCCTCTCTGTTTAGCTGCTTCCTCAAGCCTCTGCTGCCATTTTGATTTCTTCAGAGGCTTCTTCCTGTTTTCCTCAAGTGTGGCCAGAACCTTCTTTTCATCTATGAATCTCTTCGAGATTATGTTCTGCAAATATGTGAGGATGTTTGCAAGGAAGTAATAATAAGTCAGACCGGCGGAAAAGTTATTAAGCATGAACATGAACATAACGGGCATCATGTACATCATCATTTTCATTCCTGGCTGATCCTGACCCGGCGATTGGCTTGTCATCTTCATTGTAAGAAGGGTTGAAGCCGTCATCAGCAGGGTGAAAAGGCTGACATGGGCACCATATATAGGTATCTTAAACGGAAGAGTAAGTATTGAATCATATGTGGAAAGGTCTGTCGCCCAGAGAAAGGCCTCCTGCCTCAATTCAATGGAAACCGGGAAAAACCGGAACATGGCAAAAAGAATAGGCATCTGAAGCAGCATAGGCAGACACCCTCCCATCGGATTAATTCCTGCCCGCTTGTACAGGTCCATGGTGGCCTGCTGTTTTTTCATTGCATCTTCCTGCTTGGGGAATTTTTTGCCAATCTCTTCAACCATGGGCTTCAATACCTGCATCTTGGCCGTTGACTGGTACGATTTAAAGGTCAGCGGAAATAAAACAATCTTGATCAGGATTGTAAGGATCAGTATTATCAGTCCATAACTGCCAATGTATTTTTCGAGCCAGTTGAATACAGGAATTATCATAAACCTGTTGATCCAGCCTATTATATTTTTTCCAAGAAAGACAAGCTGGTCAAGCTCGAGTCCTTCTTTTTTCAGGGTCGAAATATGATTCGGACCATAATAAAGCTTCATGCCGACATTATTATCGGTTCCGGGAGTGTAAGGCACCCCAACCTCTGCTGTATAATACCTTATATGCTTTTCAGAGCCCGGTGTCTTTGTGGAGACCACCAAACCGTTCAGGAAGTGATCCTTGCTTATCAGAACTGATGAGAAAAACTGATCCTGGAAGGCTATCCAGCTAAGCTTTGTGGGAAGGTCGGAGGTTTCTACATCTTTTGACTGCCGGAGCCGTATGCCTTCCACATCGTCCTGGTAATACTTGTATTTGATTGTAGTATAATATTCCTCATTCTGCCTCCCTTTTTCCTGCTGCGGAAGGTACATCCGCCAGTCGAGGGTTATGCTGCTCAGGTTCGGGGCAACAACACCATCAAGCGATTTGAATGAAACGTCAAAATCGACCATGTACCGGTCGGGCTCCAGTGTGTATCTATACTCAATATATTTGTCATCGCCTGCAAGAAGCCTCAGAAAAACACTTCGGGGACCATCGGTAACCGTCACATGATTGTCGTCTCCAACCGGTGTGAAAAACAGATCATTGGTCTGAATTGCCTTGTTGTCGGCTGTGTAGAAATTGAAGCCAAATACGGTTGAATCGCCTGAGAAGAGGATCAGCGGCAGGGAGTCGTGGGTTGTATAATCCTTAACCCTTGCCGAATAGACCTTCCCTCCCCTGGTAGCAATTTTAAGTTCAATCCTGTTGTTTTCAAGAGTAATGAACTCATTATTTCCTGAAACAGCAGCTCCGAAAGCACCATATCGGCCCGAATCGGCAACAGCAGCGGCCGGAACCGGGGCAAGTGATCCTGCAGGGACATCAGCGGCAGGCATTGTATCGGCAGTCTGCGAGGCCGGAGCGAAACCCAGTATTCTGTTAATTTCGTTGACTTTAGCTACTGCATCAGCCTGGTTCGGCTTAAAGCGGAGTGCATTGATATATTCAGCCCTTGCATTTTCAAGATCACCGGCATTGTACAATGAGTCGGCCACTTCAACGACCGAGTCATAGGCCTTGTTCATCCTGCTGCCGTTATAAATGCTGAATCCGATAAATATTGCGAAGATCAGAATCAGTCCGGTAATAGTATTCCTGTCCATTCTATTAAATTAATTTTATCTTTCCGCTCCACTTACTTTATGCATGCCTTGATGAAACTCACAAACAGAGGATGCGGATTCTCTACTGTGCTGCTATATTCGGGATGAAACTGAACTCCGATAAACCACTTGTGTGCAGGTATCTCGATGATCTCTACCAGGTCCGATTCGGGATTTATCCCCGAAGGGATCATGCCATTATTCCTGAAGTCATCGGAGTAGCTGTTATTGAATTCATATCTGTGGCGGTGCCTTTCAATAATTTCAGTCTTGCCGTAGGTTTTTGAAGCAAGAGTACCTTTTACCATTTTGCATTTGTATCCTCCCAGCCGCATCGTACCTCCCTTATCGGTAACACTTTTCTGTTCCTCCATGAGATCGATCACCGGATGATGTGTCTTGTGGTTGAATTCGGTAGAGTTTGCTCCGGAGAGATTCAATACATTCCTCGCAAATTCGATTACAGCGCATTGCATTCCCAGGCAGATGCCCAGGAAAGGCAGGTTTTTCTCCCTGGCATACCTTACGGCAGTAATCTTGCCATCAATACCCCGCGATCCAAATCCGGGTGCGACAACAATGCCTTTCATCCCATCCATTATCCTTTCAACATTGTCGTCAGTGACATCCTCGGAATGAATGAATACAACATCAACTTCACATTCATTCATTGAACCTGCATGAATAAATGCTTCATTAATCGATTTGTATGCATCGGGAAGTTCCACATACTTCCCTACCAGTCCGATTCGCACCGAATGTTTCGGATTCTGGAACTTTCTCAGGAAATCCCGCCATTCCGTAAGAGGCGGTTCCTGTGCAGAAGGAAGAGAGAGCTTTTTAAGCACTGTAAGATCGAGCTTTTCCTCCAGCATTTTCAACGGAACCTCGTATATGGTGGAAACATCAACCGATTCGATGACAGCATATTCTTCCACGTTGCAGAAGAGTGCAACTTTTCTGCGAATGTCGCGGGTCAGGTTCTTCTCGGTCCTCAGCACCAGTATTTCAGGCTGGATCCCTGCTTCGAGCAAGGCCTTGACCGAATGCTGGGTGGGCTTGGTCTTTAATTCTCCCGAGGCCGAAAGGTACGGAACCAGCGTCAGATGAATAACAATGCAGTTTTTTGGTCCAAGTTCCCACCTGAGCTGCCTGACTGCTTCAATATAGGGTAATGATTCGATGTCTCCCACCGTGCCGCCGATCTCGGTTATCACGATGTCAAATTTACTGCCCGTTCCCAGTATCTTGATTCTCCTCTTTATCTCATCAGTGATGTGCGGTATGATCTGAACCGTCTTGCCGAGATAATCACCTTTCCGCTCCTTGTTAATTACTGTCTGGTAAATCCGCCCGGTGGTGACGTTATTTGCCTGGCTTGTCGGCACATTGAGGAACCTCTCGTAATGCCCCAGATCAAGATCTGTTTCAGCTCCGTCGAGAGTGACGTAGCATTCACCGTGTTCATAGGGGTTAAGTGTTCCCGGATCTACATTTATATATGGATCGAGTTTCTGGATGGTGACCGAATAACCTCTTGCCTGAAGGAGTTTTGCCAGGGAAGAGGAAATAATTCCTTTTCCAAGTGAAGATGTTACTCCGCCTGTTACAAATACATATTTTACCTCGGCCAACTTAGGGAAATTTTTGGGTTCAACTCTGATTTATTCCGTTATTCGTCAAGACCTGACTGGTCAATCATTCTGACTTTTTCCTCCAGCGTTTTGATCATTTTCTTTGCGCTCTCTATCTTGTTTTGCACTTCCCGGATCATTGCTTCTGCATTAGTCGACTTGGCAAAAAAGCCTATGTTATTTTCCCAGAGTACAATATCGCCTTCAAGCTGTTTTATTTTTGTAAAGAACTTGTCGCGTTCGTTCTGGACTTTCCTGGAAGCCTTGGGATTAGTCCTGAGACTGTCGAGCTTGGTCCTGTATTTCAGGATGGTCTTGTCCTCATCTGCAATCTTCAGCTTATCAAATTCCTTGTTAAGCGCGTTTCGGTACCTGTTGGTAATCTCTTCCTTTTTATTGAAAGGAACAAAGCCTATTTCAGTCCATTTCCGCTGAAGGTCCTTGAGCTTTTCGAATGCCCTGTGCACGTCATTACCCGGTTCAAACTTCTCAAGTTCCTCTATAATTGCTATTTTGGCCTTGAGGTTGTCTTCATATGATGAATCAAGGGTGGAGAAGTGTTCAGCTTTCCTGTTGAAGAAATGATCGCAGGCTTTCCTGAATCTTTTCCAGGTTTTCTCCGACAGTTTTCTGGGTATTGGTCCGATTTCCTTCCATTCTCTCTGAAGTTTGATCAGAGCGTCGGAAGTGGCTTTCCAGTCGGTGCTTTCCTGCAGGGCCTCCGCCTGAACGCAAAGTTCTGTCTTAAGCTGCAGATTGTTAAGCTGGGTTTCCTTGTTATCGGCATAGAAGGTCCGCTTTTTCTCAAAAAAGGCATCACACGCTTCCCTGAAGCGCTGATAAACCTTGTTGTTTTGCTTTTTGGGAGCAAAACCGACCGTTCTCCACATTTTCTGAAGGGAAACGATCTTTTCGGCTTTTTCGTCGAAATCCCTGAAGTTCTTCATTTCGAGAAGGTTGATGGCTTCAACCTCTTCGCACAACGCTATTTTGGCTTCCAGGTTCTTTCTCTGGTCGTCCTTCTGCTTCTCGAAGTATTCATGGTGTCTTTTGTTTACCTCGCTGGTGGCTTCCTTGAAGCGCTCCCATATTTCATTCTTGGATTCCGGCGGCACTGGGCCTATTTCGCGCCATTGGTCGTGAAAATCCTGAAGCATTCTGAACGCATTCACCGGATTTGGCTCCAGCATGAGCTCCTCAGCCTTTTCACAAAGGAGGACCTTAAGCTCGAGGTTTTTCCTCAAATCAAGGTCTCTCAGTTCCTTGTTGATCTTAATATAATCGTAGAAGATTTCCACACTGTGGTGATAGTTTTCCCACAGATCCTTTAAGGAGGCCTGCGGAACAACACCTATGGAATGCCATTCATTCTGAAGCGATCTGAAATCGTGAAAGGTCTTGTTTATCGACTCTTCACGGTTAACAAGATCCTTTATCTTATCGATTATATCGTATTTCCTTTTAAGGTTGTCATATTTCTCGGCTTCCTGAACACGGGAATAATCATTTTTCTTCTCCCTGTACTTGTCGAGCAGCTCTTTCACCTGGTAATCAAGAGGATCAACCCAGATCTTATAATCTTCGATTTTACCCCCACCTTCAAGGAATTTAGTCTTGCGTTCCTCTGCTTCCTGCCTGATCTTTTTGTAAAAGAAGGTCTTGATCCTTTCAACATCCTCACGTATCTCAGAAGGAGGCCTGTTCTCGATAATCAACCCCAGAGTCTCTACAAGCTCGTTTTTTGAAAATCCCGAATAATCCACAGGCGGCAGTTCGGTGTCTTCTTCTTTCTTATCGGTGTCTTCTTCCTTACTATTGGTGCCTTCCTCTGCTTTCACAACCTGTGATTTTTCACCGTCTGTTACCTCTTCCTGATCTGGTTCAGCCGTTTCGTCGACAGTCAAAGGCGTTTCGTCGACAGATATAGGTGTTTCATCGTCAATATTAGCTTTTGTGTCGCCATCTTCAGCTGTTTCCTGATCTGCCTCCGCAGTATTCAACTCTGTGTCTTCCCCTGTATCCTCTTCCTTGTCCCCGACAGCCTTTTCTGGTTCTTCCGGTTCAATATTAAAAGCGGTCTCAGTACCCGAAGCAGTCATTTCCGCTTCGTTCTGCTCTTCCCGAACAGTGTCATCCGGATTATCTTTAATCATATCCAATCCTTTAAGGTTCAATATCTTCAATAAAAAATCACACCATGGTAACCCATGATTTTTTCAGACTACGAAAATATTGAATTATTTATTAAAACTCAAACTATTATGTAAAAATAAGAATTGTACCCAGATGAGGCACAAATACAGTAACTGATGAAATGACAAGGGGTAGCGGAGAAGTTGGCAGTATGTGTAAATATGGTTAATGGTTCAAGGAATAATTGATATATTTGAATTCGGAATTTAATTTTATGGAATATCCGGAATTTCAAATCACCAGAAGATGAAAAACAACGATATAATCCTTGCAGTTGCGATATTGGCAGGAGTAGGCATAAGCCTGTACCGCAAGTATTTAAAAAAACAAAAAGGAATCCAGCCTTTCCAGAAGCCGGCAGGCACAGGATCGTTGCACTCGGTCAGGGATACCTATGAGCCTTATTCAGGGAAACAGCCCGGCTCTGGTTCCGGGAAACAAGATGCCTGACCGGATTGAGAATTTTCTCAAGCAGACGAAGGTCCTCTGTGATTATCTCTGCAGTACCCTGCATATTTTGTGTAAAATCGAGATTTTTCCCATACAGGGTAGTCAGGCCCTGAGGCAGGAATATTTCTATTATATACGAATCGGCTGAAGGAACCAGGGACTTTGATTTCACGACTCCCCTTACCATCCCATATTCCAGGTACGGATATCCGCTTAATTTGATATGGACATCCTGACCGGGTTTGACCTTGCCTGAACGGTTCATTTTAAGGCTTATCCTGCCGACATAGTCTCCGGTTTCCGTGGGAATAACACTCATGACAGGTTCATCTTTGCCAACTGTCTGATTTTCGCTCCAGAACCTGGTAAGTGTTACCGTTCCCGCGACAGGAGATACAAGCAAATAGGTATTTTCCCATATCCTTAACTGAGCCCTGAGATTCATAAAAGATTCACTAAGAACCGAATAATACTTTTCCCGGTCCTCCAGTCCCCTGATTCTGTAATCCTGAAGCAACTGCCTTTTTTCAGCAAGTTCGATTGATTTCTGGGAGTGATCGAGCCGTACCTGCTGAAGTTCTATGTTAAGCCTGATCAGAGCCTGGAGTGATTTCTCCAGCTCGCTTTCAGAGTATACTCCTTCAGAATAAAGCAGCGAATCCCTTCGGTACTTCCTGGTTTCAAGCATCTGGTTCTCGGAGTACAAATCCTCCTTCACCTTTACTTTTCCGATATAAGCCAGAATAGCGTTTATCTCATCTGTAAGCGAAAGGATCTTATTGCCGTAAAAGTCATTGATATTGTAGTTGCTGTAATCAGACAGGCTTTTAAGAAAGGAGCTCCAGTAACTCTGCAGCTCTCCGAGCTCTGAAAAAACGGGGAGTGAATTCTGAAGCAACCTTCCCGGGTCACCGACAGTGTCGACAATTGATTTGAGATGGTTGATTTCGCTTATCGAAGCCGCAGTTTCCATCACTGCAAGCAACTGGCCCTCCCCGACCTCGTCCCTGTCGTTCACATAAAGATTGTTAATTCTTCCGGATATTTTTGAAACAAGTATGGCAGGCGGGTTAACCGTAGTAATTTCAACCGGTGCGGGGATCCTGTCGGGATATTTCACAAGCCACAGGAAGAAAATAAACAGGGCCATTACTGCCATGATAATTCCTGTGCCCCACCTCAGTATCCTGCCAGGCACAGCTCCCATCAGATCTCTAACGGGTTCTGAATATACTATCTCATCTTTTTCCGGCTCTTCCATATTCCAAGGTTCAATTCCCCAGTTCCAGCTGGTTTTTTACCAGGTTGTAATAAGCACCTCTGCTTTCGACAAGTTCCCGGTGGTTTCCGGTTTCAATGATCCGGCCTCCCTCAAGAACCACTATTTTGTCAGCATTCCTGACTGTACTCAAACGATGGGCTACAATGACAACCGTTTTGTTTCTGAAGAATCCTGACAGGTTTTCAACGATTGCCTTTTCAGTATTTGCATCGAGTGAATTTGTGGCTTCATCGAACAGGACTATCTCCGGGTCCTTGTATACAATCCGGGCTATCAGCAGCCTTTGTTTCTGGCCTTCACTGAGGCCGTGGCCATTTGCACCGATCCTGGTATTGTATCCCAGGGGGAGAGATTCTATGAATTCCCTTATGTTGGCTGTTTCAACCGCTTCACGAAGCCTGGCTTCATCAATTGCCGCAGCCCCCGGGGCAAGATTGCCGGCTATAGTGTCGGGAAACAGGAATCCATCCTGCATTACCGCTCCTGTCTTATTCCTCCAGAGCCGCAAGCTTATGTCCGACAGACTGATGCCTCCAACAGTTATGTTTCCGTTAACCGGCTGATAGAATCCAAGAAGCATCTTCAGTAGAGTTGTCTTACCGCTGCCGCTTGTGCCAACAATTGCCACAGTCCTTCCCGGTTCAATATCCAGAGTGATATCCTTCAGGGCATAGGGCGAACGGGGACCCTCATACTGAAACGCAAGATTGTTAATCCTGATGGTCCGGTCGTCCGGCATTTGCTGAAGCTTTTCCTCAGGCAAAGGTTCCTCATCTTCCATATTATGAACCTCAGCGAGACGGTCGAGACTGATCCTGGCATCCTGCGACATGCGAAAGAAGCCGATGATCTGGTTAACAGGAATATTGAGCTGTCCGATTATAAACTGAACTGCAAGCATCATACCCAGCGTCACTTGTCCCTTCAGAACAGCTGTTGCCGCAAAAATCGTTATGAAAATATTCATTACCTCGTTGACAAGGGTGGCACCGGCCGACTGGTACTGAATAAGCCCCAGACCTTTAACCTTAAGGGAAAACAGGGATGCCTGATGGACTTCCCAGTCCCAGCGCTTGCTTGTTTCGCTCTGGGTCAGTTTTATCTCCTGCATTCCGTTGATGATATTAATCAGCTTCGAACCTGATACTGACATTTCCCTGAATCGTAGATCATCCAGCTTCGCCCTTGGTTTGAGAAACAGCGAAACCCACAGAATATACAGGCCTGTTCCCGCAAGGAAAATCAGGAATATTTTCAGGCTGAAGGCGGCGAGCACTATGCCGAACACAACAAGATTTACAAATGAAAACAATATACTGAGACTGGCTGATGTAAGAAAATCCTCTATCCTGTGGTTATCGTCAATTCGCTGGATTATATCGCCTGTGAGCCTGGTGTCAAAAAAAGCCACGGGAAGCGACATCAGCTTGTTCAGAAATCCGGAAACCACGGCAACGTTAACTCTCGATCCGATATGAAGGAGCAGCCATCCGCGGATGAATTCAACCGACATTCGGCCAAGTATCAGGGCCAGCTGGGCAAACAGTATCAGGTAAATGAATCCCAGGTCATTATTGTTGATCCCGATGTCAATTATTGACTGGGTGAGGAAAGGGAAAATCAGCTGGATGCAACTACCGATCAGCAGCCCCAGGAGAAGCTGACCGAAATATTTCCTGTACAGCCTGAAGTATTTCAGAAGGAACCTGAAGCCTCCTGTCTTTTCCGGCTGGTCATCGAGGCTGTAAAGCGAGGGAGTCGGTTCAACGGTCAGAGCCAGGCCGGCAGGCTTACCGTCGACCATTGTGACTGCCCAGTTCTTTTCGAATTCATCCTGAGTATAGGTTACAAGTCCGGTCGCAGGGTCCGCTGCATATATTTTTCCTTTCCTGATCCGGTAAACAACCACGAAGTGTTTCTGACGCCAGTGAACTATACATGGGAGTGCGATTTTTTCCCGGAGCACCTCAAAGGGTATTTTAATCCCCATTGTCCTGAATCCTGCAGAATCTGCAGCCTCTGACAAACCCAGGAAGGATACACCCTCCTTCGTTATGTAACATTTCTTTCGCAGGTAATCCATTGAAAAGTTTTTCCCGTGATACGCCGCTATCATCTTGAGGCAGGCGGGGCCACAATCCATTGCATCATGTTGTTTTACAAAGGGGAATAACATTTTCCAGTACCTAACCGTTTAATTAAGAGGAGTAAATATATTTATTATTTATCAGAAATGCCTTAAATTGTTAATTTGAGTACCTCCAGCGCTGACAGTTCGATACTTTCGGTCGCGGGAAATTGTATATTTGTCAATTTATCCGGGCAAAAAATCAGCAATTGTTCCGAAGAATCTCAGATAGTACGATAGTAGATGGAATCCGGCAACAGGATGATCAGATACTGAACTGGCTCTATGATAATTACCTTGAGACTGTAAGGCATCATGTGCTCAGGAACAGCGGGTCGGAGTCCGATGTCGCCGATGTGTTCCAGGAATCCATTATTACACTTTATCGTCAGATTACGTCAGATGGTTTTAAGCTCACGACTGACCTCAGGGGTTATTTTTACGGAATTGCACGGAATGTATGGAATGCACAGCTGAGAAAAAGGATGAGAAATACCGGAATTGATAGTGATTATCCTGATGATGACGAAGGTGATGATCCGGGTTTGCTGCTTGAAAGCATTGTCAGCCGTGCTTTCAGAAAGCTGAGCGATGATGCGCAGACTATTCTTTCACTGTTCTCAGAGGGATTTTCATACCCGGAGATTGCTGAAAAAATGAATCTGAAGAATGAAACCTACGCAAGGCGCAAGAAATACCTAAGTAAAGAAGCGCTGATGGAGCTGGTGAAATCCGACCCGGAATACAAGGATTACCTTGATTTCCGATAAATCAGGAACAGCAGGACAGAAATAACAAGGAGAAGCATTACCGCTCCAACTTTCAGCCATACTGAAAAATAAATTGGTGTATTGTTTCCGTAAACAACCAGCGACGACCAGTAATACGGATGAGATCGCAGCATGTCGGAATTTTTAAGATAGTCAAGCCTTGCCTTTCGCAACGCCATGCTTTTGGACGCTCCATGTTTGATGTTCCTGTAGTATTTATTCACTATCTCGGCACCCGACCTGTCTTCTATTTCCCACATTGACATGACAACTGACCTGGATCCTGAGTAAACAAAGCCCCTGGCAAGGCTCAGTATGCCTTCGCCTGAATTCAGGGAACCGCTTCCGGTATTGCAGGAGCTTAGTATAACCATTTTTGCCTTGAGCGGAATCCCATAAACCTCCCAGGTATTAAGGTTGCCGTCCTCCGGAGTATCGTCATCCTGCGAAAAAATCATCTTTGAATGCATCGGATCCTGGTCGTTCAGCAAGGTATGCATTGCAAGATGAATAATATCATATTCAGATGCAACGGTTTTAAAAACCGATTCTTTCGCGTCATTGTCGAGATAAAGCCTGCCTCCTGTGAGTTCCGCAACATATTCAGCCTCGGTCCTGGCAAATTTAAGGTCGTACAGGGTTGACACCCTTGATTGCCTTGACTTCATAAGTGAGTCAACATCGATCCTCCCGTTATAGCTTGGGGCAAAGGCTACAAGTGAGTTTGAAAAACTGTGATCGCTGGTGACTGATTCAGCGAGCATTGTGGCGGAATAGGTATAGGAGACCATGTAATCCCTCAGGAGATATGGAATCCGGGTGAACATGGCAAGGTTCCCGGCTTCAGCGCTGACAGGAAGTGCTTCAAATGGTATGTAGGAAAGAATGTTGTCGGGAGAGATCAGCAGGCTGTTTGAAATCAGATATTCCTTCACAGGCTCAATGACAGTCCGGTAAAGCCTGTAGCCTGTTGAAAGGTATCTGTTGAAACCTGTACGGGCATTATTGTCAGGTTCCGACAGAAGAGTCCGGAATTGCCGGATATCACTGAAAAAAGTTGAGTCAATGTTTACCGTGACAAGCCGGAAGTGCTTCCGGTTTACAACAAAAATATGAAGGAGGCTGTCGGACACAACATAATTGAGGTAGTTGGTGTTCCTTCCCGAAATGCCCGGGATCTTTTCGGGTGAAATAACCTCAGTATTGTATTTGATATGATAATAACCGGGATACATACGCTCGAAGACAGCAATCAGAGAATCCCGCCGCTGTGTGGCCGTCAGCAGAAGGTCCTTCCATTCCTCTATAAGGGAGACATCACCTTCTTTTTTTGATTCTTCCTCATTTATTCTGGCTTCATAAAATCCAATTTCCATTTTAAGCCTTCGTTCCAGTTCCGCAGTTTCTTCAGGAATATGAAACTCTGTTGCCCTTAGTTCCCTTGTTGAAGCCAGAAGGCCGGCAGCCTTCGATTTTTCGGAATATTCAAAAGCCTTGTGCAGATATCTGATGTCGCCGGTTATACGGTAACACCGGTCAAGATCGCGGATGGCGTGAAGATAGGAATCCCTGAACCTGTCGCCGAGCACAAGCCTGCTCTCTTCCTCACTGATGCTTATCCTGACCTTTTCAATCAGGGATACTATCAGTTCGGACGTCCCGGCTGCAGCCAGAAGGTAGCTCTGATCAGGCTCTTTCCTGTAGATCCCATGGAGTATGCGGTATTTTGCCCTGAGCAGCCTTAGCGACCATTGAGTAGGTTCAATTAAAGCCGGATCGGGATTTTCAAGTCCCGAACCTCCGTTTGTCCCTTCCCGGCCTTCGAAAAGAAGATTTTGAATTATCCCAAGAGCTTTTACATTCTCCCCGTTTTCTGAAAGAGCCTGGGCATATCCGAGCAGAACAGATTCTTTCAATGCAAGATCCTCTGCGTTGTCCTTAAGCAATTCATTGCACTTTTCAAATAATGCAATTGATTTACCTATATTCAGATTGAAACTTCTGTAATATTCGGCGTAATTCCTGAGCATCTCGCAGTATTCCCTCGATCTTTGACCAAATATCTTTCCGGCCTTGTCAAGTGATCCGGCCAGGAGTTTCTCCCCTTTTAACACCTCTCCGGCGTTTCCCATGTTTATTGCAAAGCTGTTCAGAAAATTCAGCGACAAATCGGAATTTGCCGAGCTTATCAAACTGAAACCTTTGTTGAAATATTGTTCGGATTTTTCGCGCTGTCCCAGGAAATGGTAATTGGAGGCAAGGCTGTTAAGCAGGTTAATATAGTTTTCATCCCCGGGAAGGGAGCTGGTCCGGTACAATGCTTCTGCCCTTTCAAGGAACATTACCGCTTTTGCATAATCTGACATAAAGGCATGGCTTATGCCGATATTCACATAAAGGATCGCCAGTTCGTTAATATGTTCATTCCTGTCATCCCCTATAAGGTCGAGTGCCTTATTCCCGTATTCTATTGCCCGGCTGTAATCCTTCAGGCTGATGCAGGCTCCCGTCAATGCGGAATATCCGTCGAGCAGTCTGGGACTGTTCCCGCCATACATGGACTTTTTAGCATCAAGAGATTTGAGTATGCTTTCCTCCATCTTTTTGAAATCTCCGCGCCGGGAATGTGCCAGGGCCAGATTAAAGAGGCTCTTTGCATACACCTCGTCAACAGTCTTTGTCTGTTCACGGATCGATACCGACGAACCCAGCCAGTTGACAGCTTCCTTGTTCCTGCCGTTCAGCAGATAATAGACACCGATATAATACTGTGAATTTGCGACGGTGATATTTTCAGCACTATCCTCACTGAGCATCTTCAGGATTGAATTAAGAATATCCCTCGATCCGGCGGTGTCGCCGGCTGCAATAGTTGCATGAAAGGCCTCATTCAATCGGGCAAGCTCCTGACTGGTATCCGTAACTCCAGATTCCAGTTGAATACTGACAGCAGAAATGAAAAATACCAATAATGACTTTATGAAGATGCCTGAAAACATTAAGGTCGCTGATTTATTTGTCTCTCCCCAGTGCCAAAACGCAAGTTTACAAAAAATGTTATTATGAAGGTCTGTGTGCCCGTTTTTCCTGTTTTGTATATTGCTGATTATCTTGATATAAGAAAATTTATTAAAAATAATTCAATTTTCATTGTCACAAAACGGGGTATTCCGACATGATACATAGAATTTGACTTAAAAATTGCGAATTACCCGAAATAAGTATCAATGTAAAAAAATCAGCACTATGAACTCCCTGAACGTAAAAAACCACGATGTGACTCTTGATGTCTATGCTCTGACAGTTGAAGAAATGATTTGTGTGAAAGGCGGTGATGCCGATCCTATTCTGAAACCCTCATTGCCTCCTGTTCAGATCTGAAAAAATATAGCTGCCGGTTCTGTCTTAGTGAAGGCAGGGTTCTGTTTAAACGGCAGAAGGTTGTTTTTGGTTGATTGAATTTCAGCCGGGCTGGAAGAATTTTTTCCCGGCAGTGGAATTGCATTCGGAGTGCTGTAGCCCGTGCATCAGGTATGTACATGCTATCAGTCTGAATGGATGATAATTGGATATATACTTAAACATTATATGGCTATGAAGACAATTGATTTTTCATACTTTATCGAACGGTACAATGCCGGTGAGATGGATGAAGCTGAAAAGGAATGGTTCAGAAAAGAGCTGGAAGGCAATGAGAAGCTTCGCCGGGAGGTTGAGTTGCGCAGCAGGACCGATATGATTCTGAAGGACCGGGATATAATGAATCTGCGCAACAAGCTGAATGCTATTGAGAAGCAGCGTAAAGAGCCGGTGCCCGAAGTAAAACCACGGAAGCCGCTTAATATAAGATTCGCTGCCGCGATAGCCAGCCTGGTAATAATAGGAAGCATCGCATTGCTGTCGCGGGGAAAGCCTGAGACCGACGAGATAATAAGCCGCTACTACAAACCTTATGAAGTGGCGACAATATCGCGTTCGGCAAACATGGCATCAAATTCGGATAATTTCAGGCTTGGCGTGGAATACTACAACGTAAGGGATTACAGGAACGCCGCAATCTACTTCTCCAGGGTCCTGGCAGAAAATCCGGGCGACATGCATACCGAACTGCTTAATGGCATTTCAAAATTTGAAACACAGAATTATCCTGAAGCAAGCGATTCATTCTCAAAAGTCATAGAAGATAATAACAACTTCTATATTGACCATGCACAGTGGTACCTTGCCCTTTGTTATCTGAAGACAGGTGAGACAGTCAAGGCAGTCAGCCAGCTGGCAACAATTGAAGATTCAAGGACCATCTACAGAAAAGAAGCAAGGAAAATTCTCAGATACCTGAAATAATTGTCCATCTAACCTTAACAGGATTAAAATGTTCGACCTTTTTGGGCATATGAGGGGTGATTCGGGTGATCCGGTTCCTGTAAAAAGGGATCAGGCCAGAAACGGAGATCATTTGATTGAACCGGTATCGGGCTGTTCCACAGTGCTGACTGAGCTGTCGCGCGAAATGAGGACCCGGATGAACGCAATAGTTGCATTTTCATTCATGATGAACAAGAAGGAATATTGCGAAGCCGAGCGGGAAGAATTCAGCAATCACATATATAATTCATGCGAACAGATTATTTCACTTTTTGACAATTTCCTGGATTCCGCAATCATTGATACGGGTAATTCAATTTCGGAACCGGGAGTAGTGCATACGGGTGAGATGTTCGCTGGTCTTTTTTCAGAGTTCAGGGAAATACTTCAAAAGGAAAGATACAAGGATCTGCTTCTTGTATCCGACAATTTGACCTGCCAGAGTCCTGACTGCCTCTTTGATGCCAACAGGGTGACAAGGGTAATTCGCAATTTATTCCAGATCGCTTTGAGCAACACTGAATCAGGGTATATTAAAGTCGGCTATAACATTGCTGATGGCCATCTCAGGTTCTGCATCACTGATTCGGGTCAGGGTTACCTGAAATGCAGGGAATTTCTTCACAGCAGGGATATATCAGAATCACTTGCGAAGTTTAACGACATCCATATGGCTGTAAGCATGGCCCTTGCACGCAAACTGATCCGGATGATGGACGGATCGCTCTGGATTGAGAACAACGGAAGAACAGGTTCTTCCATCTTTTTCTCCATACCTGTCGCGGCAGCTGTAAACCGCGATAATTCAATCAACGAATTTTCGAGTACTATGAGTCCTACCTGATAAAGAAGAGAAAAGTCAATTTTTCAATGTCTGCATGCCAATGCATGAGTCCGGAACAGCTGCCCTGCCAATGCAGCTGTTCTATTTTTTGTACCCTGTGATCTGAACCTCAGTACGGCGGTTGAGTTTTCGGCCTTCGGAAGTAACATTATCTCCCACAGGTGAGGCATTTCCATATCCCCTGTAAGTCAGCCTCGCCTGAGGAATACCGCTGCTCACAAGGAAATCCACCACGGCAAGAGCCCTCTTCTCAGAAAGGTCCAGATTGTGTTCTTCCGAACCCGTGGAATCAGTGTATCCGCCTATTTCAACCCTTAGTTCCCCGTTGTTCTTTAGTAAATCAGACAGCATGTTAAGTTCGGCAACGGATTCCTTTTTAAGCTGCCACGAATCGACTTCAAAGAACACATTGGAAAGAAGCATCCTTTCACCTACCCTGAACGGGCTGAGCATAATGTTTTTAATGAAAGGCTGCAATACTGAATGAGTTCCCTCCAGCATGAAATTTTCGGAATAAAAGAGGTAACCGTCCTTGCTGATATTGAGGCCGTAATTATTCCCTGACGGCAGACAAACCAGAAAATTCCCCCTGGTGTCAGTCTGGTTATTGAATACTGATTTACCGGTTGTAAGGTTTACCAGCTCATATTCTGCAACAAGCATCTGACCGGTTACCTTGTCGGTGACTTTTCCCTTGATATATGCCACAGGGTCGGGCTGCACAGCCTCATGAAGCCTGAAAGAAAAGATATCCTTGCCTCCCCTGTCGTCCCTTCTGGATGAAAAATAGGCTTTCTCTCCTCCTGATTCGATTGTGAGCCCCATCTCATCATTGTAGGTATTAATGGGATAACCCAGGTTCACCGGCTCCGTCCAGGTTGTATCTTCAAGCATCCTGGTGAAATAAATATCAGATCCGCCCATCCCCGGCCGCCCGTCAGAAGCAAAATAAAGAGTCCTCCCGTCAAAATGAATAAACGGCGACATCTCGTCGCCCGGTGTATTTACCTTGTCTCCCATATTCCGGGGAAAACTCCATTTTCCGTTCGATTTCCAGACTGAAAAATAAAGATCCTTCCCGCCGATGCCCCCTGGTCTGTTGCTCGAGAAGAACAACATCCGCCCGTCGGCATTGACAGAGGGCTGGCTTTCCCAGAAGGATGTATTGACAGGACTTCCCAGGTTGACAGGTATTGACCAGCGGCCATTGTTTAAAGCTGAAAAGAATATGTCGCAGCTTCCCAATCCTCCGGAACGGTCGCATGCGGTGAAATACATGTAGTTACCATCGGATGACAGACTCTGGGCTCCCTCATTCTGACTTGTATTCAGCGGACTGCCAGCATTGACCGCTTCCTTCCAGACTGACTCCTGCATGAAGCTGACATAGAAATCCTCCTGTGAAATACCTCTCCTGAGGACATTTTCACCCGGTTTAGTCTGACGAGTAAACATCAGAGTCTGTCCGTCGGCGGTAATAGAGGGCCAGTATTCGTCATGTATGGTGTTTATGCCATTGCCAACGCTTTCGGGGCTGAAGGGGACAGGATTCTTAACTGCTTCTATTGCATACTCACAGTTTATTATATTTCTGATTGCAAGCGCCTTATTCTTTTCCGATATCTTATCCTGGGCCAGATAAACTTTGTAATGAACTAGTGCCCTTTCGTAATTGCCCGACATCAGTTCAGCTGTGGCCATGTTGAAAAAGACAGGCATGTAGGCTGTGGAATCGAGACTGACCGCTTTCTGGAAGTTACTGGCTGCCTCGCCGTATCTCCTCTGCTTGGAGAGAAGTTCACCCAGCATCATATAAGCCTCAAAAAAGTTTCCATCCGTTTCAATCGCCTGATTGAAGTAGCTTTCGGCATTTATGTAATCGATATAGTCAAAGGCAGTCATTCCAGCCTTGTAGAACTTGAGGGCTTTTACGGAAGTTGTGTGGTATTTCTGTGAATAGCACTGATTCTCAGATATAAATAATACCAGAACGAATGCAATAATTAAGATCAGCCCTTGTTTCATCCTAGGGAATATGCATGTATTTGTGTATCTGCAGGGAGATTTTCCAGACGGGATTCGCTTTAACATAGCTGACGATATCAGGAATGACTGTCCTGAACCTGCTCCATTCCGGCTGGAGGTAGAGCCGGCACCGGGGTCCGACCAGATTCCTGTATTTCTCCGCCCATTCAAAATCATCTGTGTTTTCAATAATTACTTTAAGTTCATCTGCTTTAAGGCAGATATCTCCTGTCGGCGGCATGTTCTTCTTTGGCGACAGACATATCCAGTCCCACGCCCCGCTAAGCCTGTAAGCACCCGAGGTCTCAATGAAAGTGCGCAGGCCTGCATTTTTAAGCCCGTTGCACAGGAGATCAAGATTCCACATCAGGGGTTCACCACCGGTAACAATCACTGATCCTGAACCTGAACCAAGTGCGTGGTCAATAATCCTTTCCGTCGGAACCAGAGGATGCATGGCCGGATCCCATGAAAAGCGCGAATCGCACCAGTTGCAACCAACATCACAGCCACCCAGCCTGATGAACCACGCTGCCTCTCCTGAGTGATATCCCTCTCCCTGAATCGTAAAGAACTCTTCAACCAGCGGCAACTCAAGTCCGTCAGAACTCATTTCTTGCACTTTATCCATATTTCAGAACGTGATAGTTACAGCTTTATTTTCCAAACAACAACTCATAATCCCTTATCATTGCCGGCTTTACCCAGGCTTCCGGGACTATCTTCCAGTTATTGAGAGCCACCGGCCTGATTGTCTTCCGGTTTTCAAGATTAACCAGTATATAGTACCTCAGGTCCTTATCGGTCGAGCTTACAAGCCTTTCCGGAAGTTTTCCGGCCTGAATTCCGGCTCCTGATGTAAAATGGCCTCCTCCCCCGTTTCCCCGGTATGAATTTACGGCTACGTTATATCTCTTGTTCATCTCAAACGGCGTGCCATCCGAAAATGACTTTATTGTAACTCTTTTGCCCTCAGGCTTGCTGGCATCCACAATGTAATCGATACCGGCTGCCGAGTCAAAATTGTATGGCTGATTCTTAAGCCAGGCTTCGCCGTTCCTGATAAGGATCTTCCCGTCTTTTGTCATCTGGAATTTCAGGAGATTATCCCCCGGACTCTTCATAGTATTAAGCCAGTCCGAATAAGAATACTCAAGATACTTTTGTATTTCCGCACCTGTCATCCACATCGTATAGAGCATGTTCTCGAATCGGTAAAGCTTGAACATGTCACCCACCGTTACAGGGCCTGCAGGAATACTTACATCGAATGAAAGAGGAGCTGAAAACGAAATGTCAGCTCCGGTGATCTCAAGCTGAATTGAATGCACCATATCCACAAATGGAGATGAGCCAAAATATGAATCCCTCGATGACATGTTCGCCTCCGAATGGGCTATTACCTTGCTGACGTATTCCTTTACATCAGCGTCGTGACCTTTGAAATTACCCATGAACTCAGGATCAGGACTGTAATCCCTGACATCCACGATAGAACCCCTGGCTGCCGGCCGCACTTTGCCGCTGGAATTCCTGACTAAACGTACGTCGACCCTGGCGATCTTCTGGGCCCTGCTGCCTCCTTCAAGAATAAGCACACTATCGCCTTCGGAATTGATAATCGATGTATTTACAACGTTGTGGTTATGACCGCAGAGAATCACATCAAAACCAGGTACATTATAAGCTATGGCTGCCACGCCATTTTTGTCATAACGGTTGTCGCTGTCATCATCCCTTCCATCCCAACCCAAATGAATCAGTCCCACTATCAGATCGGGTTTTTCTTTCTTTATCAACGGCATATATTTTTCCGCGGTTTCGAGCATATCCCTGAATTCCATTCCCGAATACAGTTCCGGAGGCAGCCATTGAGGGATTGACGGAGTCACCATTCCGAATACAGCAACCCTTATACCTTTCTTTTCTATTATGGTGAATGGCTTGAAATAGGGCTTGCCGGTTGACAGATTAACTGCATTGGCCGCCAGCAGCGGGAAATTGTATTCCCTGACCAGCCTGTCGTATACGGCATGACCGGCCTCAATATCATGGTTTCCGACTGTAATGGCATCATATTCCATCGAATTGAAAGCCACAGCATTTATATGAGGAGATACCGTGTCGATGAAATTATAATAATAAACCGATGGCTGTCCCTGAAGGTTATCGCCATTATCGAGCAGAATCACCGGAGCAGGGCCGCTCCGTGCCTTTTTAACATATGAAGCGATTGAAGCAAGTGAGACCTCCATTTTCTGCTGTTCCATGTAATCGTACGGAAGAACAACACCGTGGAGGTCGGTTGTCTCGAGGATTATCAAATCCCCTTCTGCCCCGCCACCCGTGCATGAAATAAAAAAAGCTGTCAGAACAACTACTGCCCAGCAGGTGAATGATATTCTTGTTCTCATTGATAGGTTCGGTTTTGAAGGATTAATATCATTTATTTTCAATCAGTTCATATCCGTCGATCTTCCCTTTCTCAGTCTGGGTTAATCCGTTTTTCATCCAGTAAGGCATATCCTTATCTTTAAGGTAATGGTCAAAGAACTGCATTTTTCTTATCGACAGGTCTTTCCTGTTTGGTCTTCTTACCAGATTGTGGGCCTCATCATTATACGACAGCATCCATGCCGGTTTTTCCAGCCGCCGGAGGGCCATGAACAATTCAATGCCCTGGTACCAGGGGACGGCTCCGTCAGCATCATTATGCATTAAGAGCAATGGTGTGTTTATTTTTGGAACGTAGAACAAAGGTGAATTTTCGATGTACTGCATCGGTCTCTCCCACAATGTGCCCCCTATCCTGCTCTGGGTTTTTTCGTACTGAAACATCCTGCTCATTCCCGATTCCCATCTGATGCCTCCATAGGCACTTGTCATGTTGCTTACAGGGGCTCCTGCATAGGCACATCTGAACATGTTGGTCCTGGTTACAAGCCAGGCTATCTGATAACCGCCCCAGCTCTGACCATCAAGGCCCAGCCTGTTCCTGTCGATGAAATCATACCTGTCGAGAAGAGCCTGTGTGCCGCTAACCACGGCATTATAGCAGCTCTCACCCGGGTAACCTGTAGTGTAGATTATGTCCGGTACGAAAAGCAGATAGCCGTTGCTCACCGCAAAGGATCTGTTAATTATTGAAGCACTGGGTGCAGGCTGGAAATAGCTGTACAATCCGTCTGAACTGCGCTCGTAGAAATAAACAATCATGGGATACTTGCCGGAGGGATCAAAGTTTTCGGGTTTATACAATACTCCGCTTAGCGTCTGGTTGTCGAAGGAAGTCCATGCAACAAGTTCGGCAGTCATCCAGTTGAAATTTTTCTGCTGCGGATTTGTTACAGACAGCCTCACCGGCCGGCTGAACTTCATATCACTTATGAAAAGTTCAGGAGAAACATCAACCGACTCCTTCCTCCATATTATCATGTCGCTTTTCTTTGCTTTCGTTACTCCGCCTGAGAACACGGCCTTTTCAATTATCAGGTCTGAAGGGATATCCTTACTGAAGGGCCTTACCGAAAAGAATCCGGCCTCCTTGCTGTTATTGTCAAAAGCCGAAAGTAGCATTCGTTCCCCGGCTGGAATAAATTCTTTCTCAGGATCAGTTTTTACATAACGGAACCGGATATTCTTCAACCTGCCATAACCGTTGGTGATGTTCACCGGCTCCTCTGATTTTGCTGTATTTACCGACCAGATATCGAATCTGTCATAGATCATAAGGTTCCTGTCCTTTTCCGTCCATCCTGCAAGACCGTATGGCGAAGGATCAGACGGACTGTCATGAAGCTCATCATACTGGGGTACATTTTCCGGCAAAATAACCTTACGAATCAGTTCTCCCTCCCTCGACAAAAGGTTCCAGCTCTTTTCGCCGGGCGACCATGCTGCCAGAAAATTGCCATCCGGAGATAACTGAACCTGTGAAGGATATTCTTTGAGGATGAGCCGTTTCTCGCCGGTCTCCAGACTGACAATGAAGTAGTCAGCATAGTTTCTTGAATCCCATGAAGACAATTTCTGATATTCGAGACCAGACATACCAAGTGCAAAATCGCAATCGGATCTGGTATTCAGCCTGAGTTCAGGCATTGTCTTATCGGCAAGCTGATACATCGTATTCTTATCCGTATGATAAACAGCCTGGTAGACTCTCTTGATTTCCCTATCTAGCTGTTTCTTCTGCTGCGGCTGAATCTGGCCGTCGGTCCATGACCACACATCGAGTTTGTATTTCTCCTCTGCAAGAAGGGTGTCTTCAGGCTCTTTGACAGGTTTTGGGGAAGTGCCGAAAAACAATCTCTTTCCATTGTCTGAGAAAGCCATATCGCTGTTTTCGCTGACTGACCATCCTCGCGGCATCGACCTGTTGACCGTATCCACTATGGAAACCGAAGGCGCAAATGACCGTGAAAGAAAAAGAGTATAGACTTTCGTTTTTGAAGTATCGGCCGAATAAAGGAATGATGTCTGAAAACCGGGTCTGTCGGTTGTTATTTTTATAACACTGCCCCTGCCTTCAAAAAGCGTCACCGGAATCCCCTTACTGCAATCAAATGAGCTCACCCTGTAACCGGTTATCAGGGATGTATCGGGAAGTTCCTGGATAAAACTTATTGAATTTCCTCCTTTTGCCACTACAAACTCTGTAACATCAGGAAAGTTGAAACTGGTGTTGGACAACGGATTAAATACAACCAGTTCACTGCCCTTCAAGTTTTTCTTACTGTTCTTTACATCAGAATTACCGTTGGCTGTCTTAGTTGAATCAGCACTCTCCTTTGCGGGAATGGGCTTTTCCATGTGATATGCCATCCAGGGAGATGTTTCTTCCGCTAAAGAGAAAGATTTTATCCTCTTTGCATGAGTAATTTCATTTCCGGGCAGTTTTCTGATCTCCAGACCCTGTTTTGGCATCATATCCTCCTTGAGCTTCTTCCGCTTCGCCTGCCTTGTTTCAGCTGCTGCGGGCGCTATGGTGTAAGCAACAAAGTCAGAGCCCGGTGAAAAGCGGGGAGAACCGCCGCGTGCCACGGAGTCCTTCAGTCCATTCCGGATATCGGCAATATAAAGCCAGCCATCCCCTTCCTGCGGATTGACAGTGAATGCAACCAAGCTGCCGTTGGGTGAGATAACCGACTGGGTGATGCTTTTCCATCTGTCGTAAACCGAATGGTCGAGAGGCTGCTTTTGACCGGTCACAGACAATTGGATGGTAATGAATACAAAAAGAAGAAATTTTCTCATAAGGCAGATCAGTATAAACGGGGTTATAAACTTAAAAAAGAATATTTACTTTAGCTTAATTTTGAAAGGGCAATTATCGGGTTGCCAGTTAAAGATAGTTAAATATGCACAGCATCATTAATTAATACCATGACTCAAACCGGACTCGACCAGATAAGGCATCATACTCCATTGGAACTCACCGGGAAAAGAGTTGGAATACTATGCCATGCGCCAAGCGTTGCATCCGACTATACCCACATAACTACAATTTTCAGAAGCAAAGCTGATTGTACCCTGGCATCAGTGTTCGGTCCCCAGCACGGTCTTTACGGACAGACACAGGACAATATGATAGAATGGAGCAGTTCGGTTCATCCACTGTATGGAATTCCGGTTTACAGCCTGTACGGAGAACACAGGAAACCCACCCCGGAAATGCTTGCCGGGCTCGATGCGTTTGTTGTTGATCTCCAGGACGTGGGAGCCCGTCTCTACACTTATGTCTGGACCGTTAAGCTTTGCATGGAAGCATGTGCCGAAGCCGGGATACCCGTATGGATACTTGACAGGCCAAACCCTATAGGACTGATTCAGTTCGACGGGCCGGTGCTTAAGGAGGATTACTTCACATTCGTCGGCGGCGCTTCCATTCCCCTATGCCACCGGATGACACTTGGCGAAATGGCTTTATGGATCAGGGAAAATCACAGCATAAACTGTTTGCTTAAAATTGTATGGATGAAGAACTGGAAAAGGCAATCATTGTTCGATCAGACTGGTTTGCCCTGGATACTTCCATCGCCCAACATGCCCACCCTCAGGACAGCAATTGTTTATCCGGGGATGGTTCTTGCAGAAGCGCTCAATATGTCGGAAGGAAGGGGAACCACAATACCCTTCGAGTTATCAGGAGCTCCTTATATTGATGCAGATAAGCTGAAGAATAACCTTGACGGAAGAAAAATTCCGGGGTGCATATTCAGGGTTCATAATTTCATTCCGACATTCAACAAATATGCCGGCCAGGCATGCAACGGCCTCCAGATACATGTTACTGAACCGGAAGAATTTCTGCCGGTACTGACTGCCTACGAGGTTTTTTCGGCAGTAATTGAGACTTCTCCTCCCGGATCGCTCAGATTTAACGATCCGCCGTATGAATATGAATATAAACTGATGCCCTTTGACATACTGTCAGGTGATTCAATTATGAGAAGTGCCCTGCTTAATGGTGTTCCTGCGAGGATTGAAAGGGAGAGATGGAAAGGCGAGATTGAGCAGTTTGAATATGAATTCAGGCAGCTATCGGCTTATCCTGAGTAGATCGCAATTCCTTGTATTCAGGTCTTCCGGGAAAATTTCGCAAGCTTCTCTATCAGCTGCTGGGGAAATATGGGTTTGACTACATAATCATCAAAACCTGATGCAATTATTTTCTCACGGTCGCCAAGAAGACTGTAGGCAGTCTGGGCTATGATAATAACATTCTTCCTTAATTCCCTGATAACCTTTGCCGCTCCGTAGCCATCGATAAGGGGAAGCTGAATATCCATGAGGATTATATCGATGTCGGGATTTGCCTTGGCTGCTTCAATGGCTTCTTTTCCATCGCAGGCGCTTAAAAGCGATGCCCCGGTCTTTTCAAGAATCTTGTTAAGATAGAGCCTGCTCGACACGTCATCCTCGACAATAAGAATCTTTTTTGTGCTCAGGTATTCATTTTCCATTTGCCCGGTTTTATTCAAAAAGTCCGTCATCCCTTAAAAGCAGTAGAATTGCTGATTGCGGAACGACAATATATTTTTCCTTGTTGAACTCAATTTCAATGGCGCTGTTCTGAAGGTAGACCGCCTGATCTCCCTCTTTGGGCTGCAGCGGAACATATTTCGGATCCTCTGTTCTGCCTTTCCAGGGTTCATCGGCATCGGTTACCGATGGTATCGGATAACCCGGTCCAACCTTGACAACATAGCCAATCTGAACTTTTTCATTCTCATTAACACCAGGCGGCAGGTACAGTCCGCTCTTTGTCTTTGCCTGCGGAACCTTCGGTTTTATAAGGATCCTGTCGCCTATAACTATCAGTTTGCCAAGGTCTTTTTCATCCAGTAACACGCCCATCTCTGATTTCTTTTTTAAACAAAAGTATCATTTTTCGTATTACACGGAAACCTTCCTGACATAATATGGCTAATATTGCACCATAGTATCAACGGCAGTTCTTCAGCTTTATTTTATTCATGGAACCGGATACCTACCTTACCATCAAATCATTTTCAGAAGGCCTCTACAAGGAAAAAGGAAGCAGGTTCATTTCACTGGCTTTCCCTGTCACGGATCAGGAAGAAATCAAAGGCATTCTTTCACAGGTAAAAAAGGAACACCACTCAGCCAGGCATCATTGCTTCGCCTGGATGATCGGCCACGAACGGATCAATTACAGGGTTAATGATGACGGAGAACCCTCAGGCAGCGCAGGAAAACCTATCCTTGGACAAATAAATGCCTTTCAGGTAACCAATATTCTGATTATTGTGGTAAGGTATTTCGGAGGCAAGCTTCTTGGGGTCAGCGGATTGATAAATGCCTACCGGATGGCAGCCGGATCCGCCCTTATTAACAATGAAATACTTGAGCATCATGTCCTGGATCATTATGTACTGACGTTTCCCTACTCTGCAATGAACGAGGTGATGAAGCTTGTAAAAGAAGAGGAGGCAGGCCAGTCGGAACAGTCATTTGGTCTGGAATGCCGTTTGACGATTAGTTTCAGACGTGCCTCGGGAGAAAGGATACTTTCATCCCTCGACAGGATAAGCGATCTGAGGTATGTTCTGAAAGGCACTTTCTGATAAATTGCTGCCCTGAAAGTTGTTAGTTAATTATCAACACGCATCCTTCCCAAGGCTCTTCTTGAATAAATTTGTTTCAGGCATTTCACACACTCCCTAATCAGCCAAAGCAATGAAAAACAGAAGTTTGGTTTCCATAGATGATTTAAGCACCGAGGAGATCCTGAAAATCCTTGACCATGCCGTCGAATTTGAAAAGAACCCTGTCAGCAGGCTTCTCGAAGGCAAGGTGATTGCAACGCTCTTTTTTGAGCCGTCGACCCGAACCAGGCTAAGCTTCGAAAGCGCCATAAACCGTCTGGGAGGAAAGATCGTAGGGTTCTCCGATTCCGGTGTAACAAGCGTCTCCAAGGGAGAAACCCTGCACGACACCATTAGGATGGTAAGCAGCTACAGCGACCTTATTGTAATGAGACATCCGATCGAGGGCAGCGCCAGATTTGCAAGCGAAATTTCTTCGGTACCGGTTATCAATGCTGGTGACGGTGCAAATCAGCATCCCACCCAGACTATGCTTGATCTCTATTCTATAAGAAAAACCCAGGGAACACTCGACAACCTTAATCTCTTCATGGTTGGCGACCTGAAGTACGGCAGGACTGTTCATTCACTCATGATGGCAATGTCGAGGTGGAACACTACCTTTAACTTCATTTCACCCGAAGAACTCAAGATGCCTGAAGAATTCAAGCTGTACCTCGACAACCTTGGCCTGAAATACTATGAGCACCTCGATTTTACAGATATAATTTCAAGGGCTGACATAATTTACATGACAAGGGTCCAGCGGGAAAGGTTCTCTGATCCCATTGAATATGAAAAAGTCAAGAATGTATACGTCCTTAAAAACGCCATGCTTGCCAATACAAAGCCAAACATGAGGATACTCCATCCCCTTCCAAGGGTGAACGAGATACATACGGATGTGGATTCCAATCCTAAGGCTTACTATTTTGAGCAGGCACTGAACGGTGTTTTTACAAGGCAGGCAATATTGTGTTCACTATTAGGAATTAAATAATCCGGAGGCTGAAATGAAAGAACCAAAACAACTCAGCGTTAGTGCAATCGAGAACGGGACAGTTATCGACCATATCCCTGCTAAGAATCTGTTTAAGGTCATTTCAATCCTTGGACTCGACCACATCGACAGCCAGATCACTTTCGGCACAAACCTTGAAAGTAAGAAACTGGGGAAAAAAGCCATTATCAAGATATCGGAGAAGTACTTTGAGGACACCGACATCAACAGGATAGCACTGGTTGCTCCCGATGCAAAGCTCAATATTATAAGGGACTATGAAGTGGTTGAAAAGAAGGTGGTTGAAGTACCTGAACAAATTGTCGGGATTGCAAAATGCATGAACCCAAAATGCATAACCAATTTTGAACGTGTCATCACCCGTTTCAGGGTTGTATCAAAGAAAAGCGTGGCCCTTAAATGCCATTATTGTGAAAAGATAACCGATCAGGAAAATCTGCATATAATCTGATCAGGGAATATCAACCCGCTATATTACCTGAGCCTGTCGTACGACCTGACCAGGTTTTCATCCTTCCTTATCCCAAGATATGCCAGTATACTGAAAAGAAGAATTATCAGCGGAAGAAATGTACGGATTCCGGGACTCAGAACTGCCTGATACTTCTCACCTGCTGACCAGGCAAACCAGGTTGTCAGGGCAATTAACGCAACAGAAAGAATAATTGTTGCAAGAGTAAACCTGATCTGAATTTTCCTGTTTTTGTAAAAAAAGATGGCTGCAACTGAAAGGATGATTATCAGCAAAGTAACAACCGGTATGATTATCTGACTTTCAAGATTTTGAGGTGCCCCTTCCTGCACAGCCGTCCAGATTCCCCGGTAATTCATGAATATCCGTGACCCTGAATCATTAAAAAAGCTTAAAAAGTTTCCGCTAAGGAATAATACTGATGCAATGGATGTCAATAACAGATATATAGACTGAATTCTTTGTATCATAATATTTAATGACTTTGATTAAGCTGACCGCAACTTCACGGAAAGCATCTGCGAAAATATCAAGAAACCACAAAATCCTGATATGCTTTAGTGAAATTTTGCATTATAAAAGCGGAAATATTGGGCGAACTTTGTTTTAACATATTTTAAAAATTCCATGCTGTTTAATCATCGTGAATTAATCTACTTTTGTGTCGGTTCCGGAAAAATGGAATCAGACATGAACAATTATCTTTCATGTACGTTTTCAAATCAACAGTAAATTCTATTAGCACAGACCGGTATGAAGAAAAGAAACAGACTGATCATAACAATTCTGCTTATCCTTGTGGCTGCAGTAATTGTATTCTATCCTAAAATAAAACCAATCTTCTCGTCGAAGTCAGGTGGTCCGGGCGGACCGGGAATGACTGCCGGAGGAGGACCCGGAGGGGCAGGACGGCAAGTTCTCAATGTCAGCGGGTATTTAATAAAACCTCAGCAAATGAGCGACCTCTATGTGAGTACCGGTACATTAAAGCCTGACGAGACTGTAGAGCTTGCTTTTGAAACTTCAGGGAAAATTGTGGGCATCAATTTTACCGAAGGAACCCGTGTAAAAAAGGGTGATCTGCTTGCAAAAATCAATGACAGACCCCTTCAGGCCCAGCTCGAAAAACTGCAGGCCCAGAAAAAACTCATAGAAGAAAAGGAATTCCGCCAGCGCAGCCTGCTCGACAAGGATGCAATAAGCCAGGAAAGTTACGATCAGATTGTAACGGAGCTTCAGACCATTCAGGCTGATATCAACCTTGTGGGTGCCAGGATTGCAGAGACTGAGCTTCGTGCCCCGTTTGACGGCATAATTGGTCTCAGGTACGTAAGTGAAGGAAGCTATACCAATCCATCGACAAAAATTGCAAGGCTGGTAAAGATCAAACCCATAAAAATTGAATTCACGATTCCCGAACGTTATGCAAATCAGATTAAAATCGGTTATCCCGTGACATTTACGATGGACGGTTCAAACGATGTATACAATGCAAAAGTATATGCTGTCGATCCGCAGGTTGATATAGCAACACGGTCAATTGTTCTGCGTGCTCTTTATCCTAACAACAATGAAGAACTGAAACCCGGACGTTTCACATCGGTTACTCTTTTGCTTTCACAGATCGATGATGCCATTTCTGTTCCGACCGAAGCAATCACTCCTGAAATGGAGGGAGAAATGGTTTACGTGTACCGTAATGGCAAGGCAGAAGTCCTGAAAGTGGGTGTCGGACTCAGAACGGAATCACAGGTTCAGATAACAAGCGGCCTCAAGTTCGGCGACACGCTTCTTACTTCAGGCATACTTCAGTTGAGACAAAATCTTCCCGTGGTGCTTGATACCCTTGTTGTAAATTAATTTAAACACAAATCAAATAATGAGTCTATCATCGACAAGTATAAACCGGCCGGTCCTTGCAACGGTTTTTGCCATTGTAATTGTACTGTTCGGTATAGTAGGTGCAACATTCCTTGGTATCCGTGAATTTCCAAGTGTTGATCCGGCTATAATATCTGTCAATACATCATACCCGGGAGCAAATTCTGATGTTATTGAAACACAGATAACGGAACCTCTCGAGCAATCGATCAACGGTATTCCCGGAGTTCGTACCCTGACCAGCGTCAGCAGCCAGGGATCGAGCAGGATAACTGTTGAATTCGAGCTTTCAGTCGATCTGGAAACCGCAGCCAATGATGTAAGGGACAAGGTTTCGCAGGCACAGAGAAGGCTGCCGCGCGACTGCGACCCTCCGACAGTCACCAAGGCCGACGCAGATGCAAACCCTATTCTCTTCCTGACGGTTGAGAGTAATAAGAGATCTCTGCTTCAGCTTTCCGAGATTGCTGACCTTACCCTGAAGGAACAACTCCAGACTGTTTCAGGTGTGAGTGCGGTAAATATTTTCGGTGAAAAGAGATATTCAATGCGCTTGTGGATCGATCCCGTGAAACTTGCAGGTTATGGACTAACACCAATGGATGTGAGGGATGCCATTTCGCGTGAAAATGTTGAATTGCCGTCGGGAAGCATAGAAGGAACGACAACCCAGCTCACTATAAGGACATTGGGACTGATGACGACTCCTAAACAATTCAACGACCTTATAATCAAACAGACCGGAGATCAGATCGTCAGATTCCAGGATGTAGGAAGGGCCGAACTTGGTCCTGAAGACATACGGGGGATATTAAAAAACAATGGTGTTCCCATGGCCATGATTGCCATAATACCCCAGCCCGGATCAAATCATATTGAAATAGTCGATGAGATATTCAGACGGCTTGAATATATCAGAAAAGATCTGCCGGATGATGTACAGGTAAATGTGAACTACGACAATACAGCCTATATACGTTCATCAATAAAAGAGGTTGAGGACACTATTTTCATTGCTTTCGCACTCGTGGTTGTTATCATCTATTTCTTCCTCAGAAGCTGGAGGGCAACAATAATACCCATCCTGGTGATCCCGGTCTCACTGGTCGGAGCATTTTTCATAATGTACCTGGCCGGTTTCACAATAAACGTCCTTACTCTTCTTGCACTCGTTCTTGCAATCGGGATCGTCGTGGACGATGCAATTGTTGTAATGGAGAATATATTTGTAAAGGTGGAATCGGGGATGCCTCCCCTTGAAGCAGGGTTGACGGGTTCAAAGGAGATCTATTTTGCAATTATTTCTACCACTATAACCCTTGTCTCGGTATTCTTCCCTATCGTATTTCTGGAGGGCATCACCGGCCGGTTGTTCAGGGAGTTTGGAATGGTAATGGCCGGAACTGTAACAATTTCAGCCTTCCTCGCGCTTTCGCTGACGCCAATGGTTTCCACAAAGCTCCTGAGGCAGGAAAAGAGCCACACCTGGATTTTCAGGAAAACGGAGCCGTTTTTCATAGGGATGAATGAATGGTACAGAAGGAACCTGGAAACTTTTCTTAAAAACCGCAGATTTGCACTTATTATCCTTGTCGTATCAATTGGTCTGATTGGCTTGCTCTGGTTTACAATCCCGGGAGAAATGGCTCCATTGGAGGACAGGTCGCAGATTACAATAAATACATCTGCTGCCGAAGGAGCCACTTACGAATACATGCTTGCCTATGTGGATGACCTGGCTGAGCTGGTTGAAGATAGAGTCCCGGAAAGGCTCTCCTATACATCAATGGTACGCGGCGGGACATTCGCCAACATAAGGATTAACCTTGTAGGTCCGGATGAAAGGAGCCGGTCGCAGCAGGAAATTGCCGATCGGCTTTCCATTGATGTAAGGAGCAAAACCAAGGCAAGAGCCTTTGTTCAGCAACAGTCAACATTCGGACAGAGACGTATGGGGATGCCCGTGCAGTATGTTCTGCAGGCTACCGATATTGAGAAGCTAAGGGAAGTTATACCTCCCTTTATGAACAAAGTCAATGACAGCGAGGTCCTTCAAATGGCTGACGTGAACCTGAAATTCACCAAGCCTGAACTCAGAATCCATATAAACAGGGAAAAAGCCATTACACTGGGTGTTTCGACTCAGAATATTGGTCAAACCCTGCAGCTTGCTCTCAGCGGTCAGAGGTTCGGTTACTTCTTTATGAACGGAAAACAATACCAGATACTTGGCGAACTTGCCCGTGAGAACAGAAACAAGCCGCTTGACCTTAAATCGTTGTACGTCAGAAGCAATAAGGGAGAAATGATTCAGTTCGACAACCTGGTTACCCTTTCGGAAGAAACTGCACCTCCGCAGCTCTATCGTTACAACAGGTTCGTTGCTGCGACCGTATCTGCAGGACTGGTACCAGGAAAGACGATAAGTGAAGGGATCGAAGAAATGGACAGGATTGCCGATGAGGTGCTCGATGAGTCGTTCAGAACGGCTCTGGCCGGTGACTCAAAAGATTATACTGAAAGCTCTTCAAGCCTCATGTTTGCATTTATGCTTGCACTTATTCTTATTTTCCTTGTGCTTGCTGCTCAGTTTGAAAGCTTCAAGGATCCGTTCATCGTCATGATGACAGTACCGCTTGCCCTTACCGGAGCTCTGATTTTCATGTGGTATTTTAATATCACCATGAATATTTTCAGCCAGATCGGTCTGATCATGCTGATCGGGCTTGTATCAAAGAACGGAATATTGCTTGTCGAATTTGCCAACCAGAGAAAAGCCGCAGGTCTCAACAAAGTGGATGCTATCAAGAGTGCAGCTGCCTCAAGGTTCCGGCCGATCCTGATGACAAGTCTAGCAACCATCTTCGGACTGCTGCCGCTGGCTCTCGGACTGGGCGAAGGTGCCCAAAGCCGTGTAGCTATGGGTATTACTGTTGTAGGAGGAATGATGTTTTCAACATTTCTTACGCTGTTTGTGGTGCCCGCCATTTATACTTACATCTCAAGTGAACCAAAAAATAAAGATGATGAAACTAAAACTGCTGTTGCCTAGCCTGCTGTTCCTGGCAGTCAGCATAAATTCCGGTGCCCAGATCGTTTACGATCTCAATGAATGTATCAGTATAGGACTCGAAAAGAACTACTCACTGCTGATTTCCAAAAACAGCGAGGAAGTGGCGCTTAACAACTTCACCCTTGGAAATGCCGGGTTTCTTCCCTCTCTTGACCTTTCAGGCAGATACGGCGGAAATATTAACAGCACCAGAAGAAACTTCACCGACGGAACTGAAACAGAGTCAAACGGGGAGCATACAGCAACTGCAAATGCCGGCCTTTCAATGGGAATGACGATTTTCAACGGTTTCAATGTTCAGACTACCTATAAAAAGCTCAATGAACTGAAACAGATCGGAGAGCTTAACACCCAGTTTTCGGTTGAGAACCTTGTCTCGGGCATAATTTCAGCATACTATAATTATATTGAGCAGACGATGCTCCTGAAAAATCTTCAGTATGCCGTAACTCTTTCCAAGGAACGACTAAGGATTGACGAGGACCGCTATCTTCTTGGATCCAGCTCAAAACTTCAGGTATTGCAGTCGAGGGTTTACCTCAATGCCGACAGTTCAAGGCTTTCGCGTCAGACCGAAGTGGTCAGGGCTGCCCAGATCCGCCTTAATGAGCTGATGGCAGTTGAAGACCTGAGTCAGTTGTTTTCCACCAGCGACACCGCCATCTCAGTAAATCCCGAGCTTCTTTTTGAGAAGCTGCTTGATGAGACACTTACAAATAATACCAGCCTCCTGATTGCCTTAAAAAACAAAACGATTTCGGAGTTTGACCGGAAACTGGTAGTTTCAAGAAGTTATCCTTATCTTAATGCATCCTCGGGATATACAACCACCCTGAACAATTACTCTGCAGGGACCATGGAGCGTCAGAACACCAACGGAATGAACTACGGACTTACTCTTGGCATGAATATTTTCGACGGTCTGAACCAGAGGAGAAGCATAAAAAACGCTGAAATTGAAATTCAGAACAGGGAACTGAGGTACCAGGAAGTTGAGCAGGGTGTGAGAGCTGACCTGATCACTCTCTACAGCGCTTACAGCAATTACCTGAGACTGATTACCCTCGAGAACCAGAACCTTCAGACCGCAAGCGAGAACCTCGAGATCGCAATGGAAAGGTATAAGCTTGGAAGTTTGTCGGGAATTGACCTGAGGGAAGTTCAGAAAAGCCTCCTCGACGCCCGCGAAAGCCTGCTCTCAGTCGAGTATCAGGCGAAGCTGGCGGAAATATCGCTTATGCTTATTTCCGGAAGGATAATGGAGTATTATCAGTAAAATGGTTCACCCGGATTTGCTATCTTTGGTCATCAAATTTTCATTATGCAGAAGAAGACCGAACTGATAACAAACAGAGACGGAAGTATTTTCCATCTGAATCTTCTCCCGGGCGACATAGCTGACAAAATAATCATCGTCGGGGATCCCGGACGGGTTGATATGATGTCATCCCTTCTTACCGACATTCGTGTCAGAAAGGAAAACAGGGAATTCAAAACTGTGACCGGATTCTACGGAGGAACTGAGATTACAATTATTTCATCAGGCATCGGAACCGACAACATTGACATTCTGATAAACGAGCTTGATGCCCTCGTCAATATTGACCTTGCCACCGGCGAACCAAAAGCTGAACCGGTTTCGCTGACACTGGTCAGGATAGGCACCTCCGGAGGTTTGAGGGCGGATGTTCCAACCGGATCTTATGTGCTTGCCGAGACTGCTGTTGGCTTCGACGGCCTGATTCATTTTTACGAGGGCTACGACTGGATTCTTGACAACATTCTGTCGTCGGTGATGGCTGAATATCTTGAGTGGCCCGATACTCTCCCCTTCCCCTATGCCGTAAATGCCAACAAGGACCTTGCTGAGCTATTCCGCGGAGAAAATTTCATCAGGGGTATCACCATTTCTGCTCCCGGTTTTTACGGCCCGCAGGGAAGAAAACTCCGGCTTGAGACCTTCGATAATGAAATTAACGGCAAACTGGCGGAATTCTCTTTCCGTGGCAGGACAATCAGCAACTACGAAATGGAAAGTTCCGCCATCTATGGTCTGTCAGGCCTGCTGGGACACAAAGCCATTACGGTATGCCTGGTGATTGGAAACAGGGTTACAGGTGAATTTATAAACGATTACAAGCCGGCTATGATGAATCTTGCCGCTGTGGTAATGAGAATCATTTAAAGTGAAAAAATGTAACAAATGTTACAAATTGGCACGGTACCAGCCTATCGCTTCTTCCATTCCTTCCCTGACAGTATGAGTTGGTTTGTATCCGAGCAATCTCACGGCCTTTTCTATTGAAGCAAGGGAATGAGGTATATCACCTGCCCTTACCGGACCAAATGAAGGAGTTAAATTCAATACATCCTTGTCAAACAGGCCAATCAGCTGCTTTATCATCTCAAACAACTCATTCAGGTTTGTCCGTTCTCCGTGAGCCACATTGTAAACCTGGTTGACAGCATCAGCGTCGGCAGCCAGTGCAGCAAGATGATTGGCCTGAACAACGTTATCGACATAGGTGAAATCCCTTGAGTAAGTCCCGTCACCGTTAATAACAGGAGCTTCATGGCTCATAAGTTTCTTAACGAAAAGGGGAATTACGGCTGCGTATGCTCCCAATGGATCCTGACGGCGGCCAAAGACGTTGAAATACCTGAGACCTATGGATTCGGTGCCATAGGTAGACGCAAAGTTAGCAGCATACAGTTCATCTACATATTTTGTAATAGCATATGGTGAGAGCGGCTTGCCTATCTTGTCTTCCACCTTCGGAAGCCCCGGATGATCACCATATGTTGAAGAACTGGCTGCATAGATAAATCTTCTGACACCTGCCTCCCTCGACGCATTGATCATCTTTACAAAGCCACCTATATTGACATCGGTCGATGTTACCGGATCCTTTATCGATCGGGGCACCGAGCCCAGTGCAGCCTGGTGAAATACAAAATCCGCACCCTTAACTGCCTTCTCACAGTCGGAATAGTTGCGTATATCTCCTTCGATAAGCTCAAAACGGGGATTGTTAATGAAACCGGAAATGTTTTCTCTTTTTCCGGTCGAAAAATTATCGAGGCATACTACGTAATTGTCCGAAGCGAGCAGGGATTCAACCAGGTTCGATCCGATGAAGCCTGCACCTCCTGTTACCAGTACCTTAAAGCCGCTTAATCTGCGATTCATTGGAAAACTTTAGAAAAAGAACGGTTTCAGCCGGTTTTTATTTCTCCCGGAACAATGAAATCATCGTTCCAGAAGCAACAGTATCTCCCTGAGTATGAATTCGGACGTTTTGCCATCTCCATAGAAGCCCGGATACTCAAGATTTATGCCTGACTGAAAATACCCCTCAAAAGCATGATGAATAAGGTCGGGATTGGCATCAGCCAGCATAACAGTTCCATTTGCAACAAGTTCTATCCATTCGGTCTCTTTTCGAAGAACTATACAGGGCTTTCTGAAAAAATGGGATTCCTTCTGTACACCACCCGAATCAGTCACTATCATGTAGCAGTTCTTTTCGAGGAAAGTCATGGTGAGATAAGAGACCGGCGGAATTATCCTGATATACTTCGATTTGCGCAGATCCTCGAGAAGACTCACAAGGCCCGTCTTAAGCGAATTCATGGTACGCGGATGGAATGGCAGTACAAATGGGATCCTGTACTCCTCGGCCAGGTTCTTAAGCGTTGAAAGAATTGCTTCAAGCCTTTTGGGATCGTCAGTGTTCATATCCCTGTGAATGGTGGCAAGTACAAACTTTCCTCTCTCCAGTGACAGTGACTCCAGCAGCTCGCCCTTTTTACGTTCGGCAAGTTCGGCAAAAAACAGTGAATTGTCATACATAATATCGCCCGTAAGGTAGATCTTGGGATTATCGATCGTATAGGGCGGACTGTTCTCGGGCCGGAAACCCTCATGTATCAAATTCTTGAAAGCAGCATTGGTCGGGGCAAAAAGAAGGGTCGATGCATGATCGCTTATGATCCTGTTAAGCTCCTCAGGCATAGCCTTGTTGAACGATCTGAGGCCGGCTTCGATATGAATCACCGGAAAATGCTGTTTTGATGCTGCTATTGCTCCGGCAAGGGTTGAATTCGTATCTCCGTAAAGCAGTAACCCGTCAGGTTTTTCGTCCAGAAGCACTTCTTCAATACCTGTTATCATGGCTGCAGTCTGGCGTCCATGTCTGGCAGATCCCACACCCAGATTAAAGTCGGGTTTATGGATTTCGAGTTCATCGAAAAACACATCCGACATTTCCTTGTCATAGTGCTGGCCTGTATGAAGCGTAATTTCAGTTATCTGGTCAGAAAAACCTGTCCGTATCGCTCTGCTGATTGCTGAAGACTTTATTATCTGAGGCCTTGCCCCTACGATATTCAGCAGTTTTATCTTTGACATTATCCCCTGGAAAAAGTAATTTGTCCTCTGTGTCTATTTTGCATAGTTAACCGCCCTGGTTTCGCGGATAACAGTAATCTTAATCTGTCCGGGATATGTCATATCATTCTGGATCTTCCTTGCAATCTCAGAGGAAAGGTTTTCTGCTTCCTTGTCCGTTACTTTTTCAGCCCCCACAATTACTCTCAGTTCGCGGCCCGCCTGGATGGCATAGGTTTTCATGACACCCGGGTATTGAAGTGCAAGTGACTCCAGTTCCTTGAGCCTTTTTATGTACGACTCGACAACCTCGCGGCGCGCGCCCGGTCTGGCTCCAGAGATGGCATCGCAGACCTGAACTATCGGAGCAATAAGGGTTGTCATCTCAGTTTCATCATGATGTGCACCGATGGCATTGCAGACTTCCGGTTTTTCCTTGAATTTCTCTGCTACTTTCATTCCCAGGATTGCATGCGGCAATTCAGGCTCATCGTCAGGAACCTTGCCGATATCATGAAGCAGTCCTGCCCTTTTTGCCAGTTTGGGATTAAGTCCAAGTTCGGCAGCCATTATGGCCGAGAGATTAGCAACCTCCCTGGAGTGCATTAGCAGGTTTTGTCCGTATGATGACCTGTATTTCATCTTCCCTACAAGCCTGATAAGCTCCGGATGGAGTCCGTGGATGCCAAGGTCGATGGTGGTCCTTTTTCCAACCTCCAGTATCTCCTCTTCCACCTGTTTCCTTGTCTTGTCCACGATCTCTTCAATTCGTGCAGGATGTATTCTGCCGTCGGTGACCAGCTGATGAAGCGCAAGTCGTGCAACCTCGCGGCGGATTGGATCGAATGCCGAAAGGACGATGGCTTCGGGAGTATCGTCAACGATTATCTCCACTCCGGTTGCGGCTTCGAGAGCCCTGATGTTCCTTCCTTCGCGGCCGATGATCCGGCCTTTCATTTCATCAGATTCAATATGAAACACCGTGACTGCATTTTCAATTGCGTTTTCTGCGGCAACTCTCTGAATCGTCTGAAGGACTATCCTTTTTGCCTCCTTGTTTGCAGTCATCTTGGCTTCATCGAGAATCTCATTCACATAGGACATAGCCCCGGTCTTTGCCTCTTCCTTCAGCGACTCGATCAGCTGGTTTTTTGCTTCCTCGGCCGAAAGGCTTGATATAGTCTCAAGCTTGTCCACCTGCTGCCTGTGAAGCTTTGTCAGCTCCTCGTTCTTTTTTTCAACGAGTTCAATCTGTGACGTCAGGCTTTCCCGTATGGTTTCGGCTTCAGTCTTCTTTCGCTGAGCCTCTTCAAGCTTCTGTGACAATGTAAGCTCTTTTTGCTTTACGCGGCTTTCAGCCTGGTTGATCCTGTTGTTCTTTTCGTTGATTACCTTCTCATGCTCTGCCTTTAGCTGAAGGAATCTTTCCTTGGCCTGAAGTATCTTTTCCTTCTTAATCACTTCAGCTTCTGCCTCCGCCTCGCTGATCAGTTTCCTGCTCTTGTTCCTGAGAGCCTTATGCCAGAGAAAGTATGAGGCAATGAAACCTGTTATAAGTGCAGCGGCTGCCAATACTATAGTTAGTGTCATATGCAAAGTGTTAAATTATATATATAAAAAAACCCGCAAAGTCTCTTCAACTTTTATAAAACCCCATATCTACATGGCTGGAGCCTCTAATACAGCTTGAACTTCCACTGACTCTCCCGAAGGAGGGTTTCCCGGCGAACCGGGACGAGGCCTGTCCTTACTACACTAAGGATGACTCCAAAGTTTTAAGTGTTGAGTTTCAAAAACGAATGAAGAAACAATGCGGGCAATAAGTTTTGCTATTTGAAAGAACGCTGTTACTCTTTTTCTCCAAGAACATCATCAATTTTCCTCACCAGCTCCCTCAGGGCTTCCGGAATTTCATCTGTGACCAGCTTCTCTTCATCCTCATTCAGCTTGATCACATACTGCAGAGAAGCCATCGCCAGAAAATCCTGTACATCCTTGTCAGAATAGCGCTGCTTGTATTGCAGCACTTTCTCGTTGATCATCCTGGCAGCTTTTCTGATCCTTTCCTCGTTATCCCTTTCCACCTTCAATGGATAATATCTGTCAGCTACATTGACCCTGATCGAAAGCTTATCATCCATTGCTATATCTTATCTGTTCAAAAGAGCAACACATCTGTCTATTTCCCGCACCAGCTCATTGATCCTTCCCCTTGCCTCATCGGCTCCTCCTCCGTTACCCGTTAGTGCTCCTGATATCTTGATCCTTTCGTATTTGCTTTCCAGTTCTGTTATTTTATTGTCACGTTCTTCAATATAACGTTTCAATACATCATTTTCGTTCTTAAGATCCCTGATTTTTGTTTTGAGATCCTTATACCTTTCAAACAACTCTTCGAGCTTTTTGTTCAGTAAATTAAGCTCCTCAAGACCCTGAACCGACATATTAACATCTTTAATGCAAAGGTAGCACAGATAATATTATTTTCAAAAATTTAACATAAATAGTTTGGAAGAACAACTCATAAGCCTAGTTTTGCACAAGAAGCTAAAAAGACCATTTTACCGACATGACAGTACTCCTGACAATCCTGCTTAAACTGATGCTTGCGGGGCCCATGCCCGAAGAACCGGGCGATCGTTCAGTGTTTATTTCGCCTGTTAAAATCCCCTTGTCACTTTCTTCAAATTTCGGCGAAATCAGAACAGATCATTTTCATTCAGGACTCGATATCAGGACTCAGGGAGTGATTGGCAAAGAGATTGTTGCAGCGGCACGGGGTTATGTTTACCGGATAAGCGTCTCACCCGGAGGATTCGGGAAAGCCATTTACGTACGCCATCCGAACGGATACTCAACTGTATACGGCCATCTTGACAGGTTTACCCCTGAAATAGAAGAGTATGTAGTATCCAGACAGTATGAGGAAAAAAGCTTCATGGTGACACTGTGGCCGCCCAGGGAAAGATTCCGCTTCGAACAGGGCGACATCATTGCATACTCAGGAAACTCAGGAAGCTCATCGGGGCCACATCTTCATTATGAAATAAGAAAAACCGAAGGGGAAATACCAGTCAATCCCCTCCTTTTCGAATTCGGCATTGATGACAACATCAGACCGGTAATCGAAAAACTGGTCATTTTTCCGCTTTCAGAAAAGACATTTATCAACAACAGAAATAAAATGCTTAATCTGAATGTTTCCGGCGGAAACGGGAAATTCGGATTATCCTCAAATAACGAGATTACAATAAGCGGACCTGCAGGATTCGGATTCAAGTCGTACGACCTCATTAACAATTCAGGGAGCAGGTTCTCGGTTCATTCCATCCAGCTGAAAGTTGACAACAGACAGGTCTTCAACTATGTTATGGATGAATTTTCATTCAACGAAACCAGGTATGTCAACAGCCATATCGATTACGAAACCTACAAGAAGGAAAACATCTATATTCAAAGGGCATACAGGCTGCCAAACGACAGGCTAAGTGTTTACAGAAATCTGACGGACAGGGGAATAATAACCTTTTCTGACAATGCCAGACACACCATCGAGATCACAGTGTCGGACATACATGGAAACAAATCGGTTCTGACGTTTAATGTCACGTCTGTCGCCGGCTCCCCAAATCAGGAGAATTCAGCGAATCAGGTAAAAACCGATCGCGGGATAATGATGCCCTTCAACAGGAACAACAGGTTCGTCACAAAGGATGTGGCTGTCAGTTTTTCCACCGGCACCCTTTATGACACACTGTGGTTTGAATTCGGAAGAAAGCCGGGGCTGCCTGAAATGTACTCCGAGGTATTTGACATCCATAATATCTACACTCCCCTTCACAAACCATACAGCCTTTCACTCAGGCCTGTTAGAGTACCCGCGGGAAAAGAATCCAAACTGCTTATTCTGCAGCTTGACAACATCGGAAGGAAGACTCCGGTCAGCAGTTCGTGGGATAATGGTTTTGTCACTGCCAATCCAAGGACATTCGGGACATTCTTTATAGGCATTGATACAGTTCCCCCACGGATCACTCCGAACGGTTTTTCTGCCGGTGCAAACCTTACGGGCAAATCCGGCATGCGAATAAAGATCAGCGATGACCTTGCCGGCATAAAATCATACGAACCGCTTATTGACGGCAAATGGGCATTGTTCGAATATGATCAGAAGAATGATGTCTTGATTCACACCTTTGATTCCGACAGGATTCAGAAAGGCACAAAGCACAGGCTTTCAGTCAGAGTGACGGATAACTGCAATAATCAGAGCACCTGGGATTGTGAATTTGTATGGTGACCTATGAGTAGATCCTTGCCGGATAGATCCCCTTCCTGATCATCTTCTTGATACTTTCCACAACAAAGGGTTTGTCTTCCCTGTAGGTAACGCCAAACCACCGTTCGTTGCTCATAAGTATCTGAATGGTTATTTCACCGCTTTTCACATACCTGTCAACAGATGTCGGAATATCAAGCTCCGATTTCAGGTCCATTCCGTAATTGTTGATAAAACTGCGGAATTCCTCACCCAGAAAATCAAAGCACGATGGCTTGAATCCCCACAGATTCATTGAAACAATTTCATTTCCTGTGAACACAATCGGTTTTCCGTCCGATCCAGGAGCCAGGGCTCCATCCCTCGTCTTTTCAATCTGACGCGTCTCGACAATATGACTGAGAAAGCCTTTTTCATCAACTTTGCAGACGCCCCGGTTAACGTGGCCGTGTTCAGAGAGCGTGTTACCCAGCTTATATCCGACAATGCAGAAATTGTTTGGATCCTTGTCGTCAACAAGGAAATCCCTTAGTATTTTGAATGAATCGACACCATAATAGTCGTCAGCGTTAATTACGCCAAACGGTTCCCTGATCTTGTCTTTGGTCACAAGGATGGCATGGCTGGTTCCCCACGGCTTGGCCCTGTCAGGCGCAACTTTCACTCCTTCGGGAAGATTGGTGATTTCCTGAAATACATAATCCACCTCAATCTTTCCACGAAGCTTTTCAACGAACCTTTCCTTTACCTGTTCCTCTATATCCCTTCGGATGACGAAGACAATCCTGCCAAAACCCGCACGTATGGCGTCGTATATTGAATAATCGATAATTGTCTCACCAGAGGGGCCAACTTCATCAAGCTGTTTGTTACCTCCGTAACGTGAGCCCATTCCGGCTGCAAGAACTAAAAGTGTCGGTTTCATACTAATATGTTTTTATGATTCACAATTATACAAAAATATTCTTACTTTTATTATCAGCATTATTTTTTGCAGATGAAGTTCAAGCTTGAGATTTGTACCGACAGTGTTGCTTCAGCAATCGATGCACAATCGGTTGGGGCAGACAGGATCGAATTGTGCGATAATCTGTCCGAAGGAGGAACCACGCCCGGATACGGAACCATTATTTCAGCCAGAAGCAACCTCGACATCAGGCTTCACGTGCTGATCAGGCCAAGGGGTGGCGACTTCCTGTATTCCGACCTCGAATACGACATAATGAGAAGGGATATCGAGCTCTGCGCTGAAAACGGTATTGACGGGATTGTAACCGGTATCCTGCTGCCAGGTGGCAATATTGATGTTGAACGCACAGGCAGGCTCATTGAATTTGCTTACCCTATGTGTGCCACTTTCCACAGGGCATTCGATCTTTGCAGGGATCCGGTCAGCGGACTGGAAGACGTAATCGCCACAGGTGCTTCGCGGCTTCTGACATCCGGATTGCGGAACAAGGCCCGTGACGGGATCGAGCTGATCCGGCAGCTCATAATACAGGCAGGTGACAGGTTAATCGTAATGCCGGGAGGAGGAATTGATGAGACAAATGCAGCCCAGATAATTACAGCTACAAAGGCAACTGAATTGCATCTGACGGGAAGGATGGAAATTGATAGCGAAATGATCTTCCGCCGTCATGGCATTTCTTTGGGAGGTCAAACCGGATTACCCGAGTTTACAAGAAAAGTCGCCGATCCCGAAAGGATAAAAAAAATCATTGAATCAGTCAAAATGATCTGAATCACTTTGAAATTTTGTCCGGCTTGTTACCTTTGCATTTCTTGAAATCATCAATCGAAATAATTGTAAAACAAATAAATCATTTATGAAGAAGCTATTTGCAACAATAACGGCGATATTTTTTGCCTGGATGATCCAGGCTCCTGAATCGGCCGCATGCACTAACTTTATCGTAACAAGAGGAGCATCTGCCAACGGATCGGTAATGATTACATATTCAGCTGACTCCCACGTTCTTTATGGAGAGCTTTACCACTGGCCTTCAAGAGATTATCCTGAAGGTGCCTGGCTGGATGTTTACGAATGGGATACCGGAAAATTCCTTGGAAAAATCAAGCAGGCAAGACATACTTACTCTGTTGTGGGGAATATGAATGAACACCAGCTGTCGATAGGTGAGACCACCTATGGCGGAGTTGACGGTCTTGTTGATCCTGATGGAATCGTTGATTACGGCAGCCTGATTTACATCACTCTTCAGAGGGCAAAAAATGCAAGGGAAGCCATCAAGGTTATTTCAGAACTCGTTGCGGAATACGGCTATGCAAGTTCCGGTGAGTCATTTTCCATTGCCGATCCCAATGAGGCATGGATATTTGAAATAATTGGCAAAGGACAGGGCAACAAGGGAGCTGTATGGGTAGCACGCCTGATTCCCGACGGATATGTCAGCGCTCATGCCAACCAGGCAAGGATTCAGACTTTTCCGCTTGCCACAGGCAAAAAGACAAGCAATGCAATCACATCAAAGGATATCCGCAGGATATTTGATCCGGTTGTTGAATGCGTTTATGCCCAGGATGTAATTGAATTCGCAAGAACAAAAGGGCTCTACAAGGGAACCGACCAGGAATTCAGCTTCTCCGATACCTATAATCCTATCACCTTCGACGGTGCAAGATACTGCGAAATGAGGGTATGGGCATTTTTCAGGGCTGTCAGCAACGAAATGGAGCAATTTAAAGGATATGCTTCCGGACATGACCTCAGTAAAAGAATGCCTCTCTGGATTAAACCAAACCGGAAAGTCTCCAATTACGATCTCATGAATTTCATGCGCGATCATCTCGAAGGCACCGAATTTGACATGCGAAAAGACATAGGCGCAGGCCCCTTCGGCTCGCCATACCGATGGAGACCACTTTCCTGGAAAGTATCAGACGACCCCAACGCACCCACTTACTGCAACGAGAGAGCTACAGGCACACAGCAGACAGGTTTTGTCTTTGTGGCAGAATCACGCAACTGGCTGCCTGATCCAATCGGCGGTATCTTCTGGTTCGGCGTTGACGATGCAGGAACGACTGTTTTCAATCCGATGTACTGCGGTATCACCGAGATACCCGAATGTTTCAAGACAGGGAACGGAAGCATGGTCACCTACTCTCCCACTTCCGCCTTCTGGCTGTTTAACCAGGTGGCAAACATGTGCTACCTTCGCTACGACATGATGAGCGAAGATGCTCTTGATGTTCAGCGGGAACTGGAAACCAGATATATTAAGGAGACTGTTTCCAAAATCGATGAGGAAGCTAAGAAACTTTATGAAAACGATGTATGGAAAGCGCGTGATTACCTTACCAGGTATTCAGTTGAAACAGCCGGTAATACCTTTAAAGAATGGAAAAAACTCAGTGAATACCTGCTCGTCAAATACATCGATGGCAACATAAAAAAGGAAAAAGACGGCAAGTTCTCCACTACTGAGGACGGATATCCTGATTTTCCTATGCAGCCGGGATATGACGACAAGTGGAAAAAATCGGTCATCCAGGATACGGGCAACAAGCTGCTGGTTCCGGCAGGAGGCGGACATTAGTGGTTTGTTTGACCATTAATGACAAAATTTAAATTCCGGTGTTTGTGAATATTAAGAAAATTTGTATTTTTGCACCCTGATTTTAGATCATGTTGTTTGAAACAAAATTGTTGTGAAATGAATTTAATGGACGTTGTTGAAAAGGAATTTGCAGTAAAAAATGAATATCCGAGGTTTATTGCCGGAGATACTATTACTGTTCACTATAAGATAAAGGAAGGGAACAAGGAGAGAATTCAGCAATTCCGCGGCGTAGTGATCCAGCGGAGTGGTAGCGGCCACACTGAGACCTTTACTGTCAGAAAAATGTCGGGTAATATCGGTGTTGAAAGAATATTCCCGCTGGTCTCGCCTTTCATTGACAAGATCGAAGTAAACAAGCATGGAAAAGTGCGCAGGGCCAGGATTTTCTACCTCCGCGACCTTACCGGAAAGAAAGCACGAATCAAGGAGAAGAAATTCTAGAATATATTAATATCAAAAAAGGCTGTCCGCAAGGAACAGCCTTTTTTGTTTTATATCTTCTGAAGCAATACTTCCCGCTTTGCCTTAGCCTCATCAACAAGTTTCAAAGCTTTTTCGTCCGACTCTTTTACCAGTTGATCGGCCTTCCGGTCTGCTTCCTTTATCAGGCCGTCGGCTGCCTTTTGGGCTCCCAGCCTGGCAAGAGGGCCTTTGGATTCTGCTTCTTTAACCAGCTTGTCGGCCTGGGCCCGGGCTTCAAGACGGATCTTTTCCGCAGCCTTTGAAGCCTCATCCCTTAACTGCTGTGCCTGGCCTTCTGCCTCCTGAACCAGTTTGTCGCCCTGAATTTCAGCTTCGCTCTTCACATTCTCCCTGACCTCTTCAACCTTCTCCCTTGCAACTTCCTTTACTGCCTCCCTGGCTGTTTCCCTGATGTCCATAGCCGAGGTGCTGTCAGACGGGTTATCACCAAAAAATGGTTTTACAACCGGTTTAAGGAAAGTACCGGATACATTTACATTGATTTTCAGTATTTCAGACGGTTTAATCGCTACGCCAAATGCAGAAGCCTGAGCCGACAGGCTTTCAATAAGTGAATTGGCCGCATTTCCCAGTTCCGACCTGGGTATTTCTGTCTTTATAGCATAGTTAATCGTCTGGTCCATACCCTGGTCACCGCTGATGTTCATTTTCATATTTCCGACACGGGTATTGAACGGACTGACGAACAAGCGTCCGTCGCTGACCTTGAAGCTTATATTCAAATCCCTGAACGTATTGGTATAGCCTTTGCCAATCCTGAGAACCTCCTTCATGGTGTTAAAGACTGCAGATTCGACCAGTGTCACTTCTCTTGACTTCATTTTTCCGGCTCCGGTTATTGTTGAAATCCTGGGCATGAAATCATTCTGAAGCATACTGCTGAAATTGAGTGAAAAGTCAAATTTGCCGTCAATACCCTTTGCTGTCGGAGCAAGCATCTTAATGGTATTGAAAACGTCAAATGCATCCCTGATGCCAAGATCAAAAACGTTCAGGTCAGCCTTTACGAACGGATTGAGTGTGTCGCGGGTGTCATAATCGGCATTGAAAGCCACTTTGCCCCCAAGCAGGTCCATACCGGTATCCTTCAAAGTCAGAATCCCGTCTTTTACAAGAATGTGACCGGTTACATTGCTTGCATTAATAGTATTGTATTTGAACCTGTCAACCTGAGCATTGAAATCGAAGTCAATGTTGCCCGGCACTTTGATGACTGCAAGCGATGCAGTGTCCTCATCAGTTGTCTCTGTTGCCATGCCAGCCATAATTTCAGTCAGATCGATCTGCCGGGAATGCAGTGATAGCTTGCCCCTGATGGTCTCATCTTTAAGTACATATGGGATATAGTTTTCCAGTTTTCCTTCCAGGTTGAAATCACTGGCCTGTCCGATGCTGATTTCTGCATTTTTAAGTTCCGCAAATGCCGGTGTGATAGACATTCCTGCTTCCCTGATGTTCACTTCGGGATATCCGGTCATTGCAATCAGCATGTCTTTCAGGTTAATGTTCCCCGATGCCTTAAACCTGTCGTATTGTGATTGTTCAAGCATCGACATCCTTCCTGCCAGATCCACCGACATGTCAATCAGCCCTTCCAACTTTATACTATCCATCGGGATTGCTTTTGTGAGTGCGGTCAGATCAATTTTTCCCCTGGCTGAACCATCGATATCGGGATCGCTCATCGGAGTTCTGAGATAAAACCTCATATCAAATGGATTTCCTGCAAGTTCAAAATGAAAGACTGAAACATCCACCCTGGTCTTGTCCATATCCTTTCCATCAACAAATATTGAAGATTCGAGGTTTATTCTTTTTATCTGCTCAGGCAGTGCAGGATAGCTGATAAGACCATCTTTCACATTCAGGTCAAGGGAAATATCAGGCATGGTGCTGTCGGCGCTGCTGTATATTCCTTTTGCCAGGCCTGAAAGATTAAATGTGCCTTCGGCTTTCAGGTCCTGAAAGTCCTTCATATACAAGGCAGGAATCAGGGAGATAAGTGATTTGAACGAGGTCTTATCCGATCTGAATGTCAGATCGGTTTCTATATCATCACCCGGCATGATTACCGTTCCGGCAAAATTAAGAAGCAGATCGTTGATTGTCACTGAATTTTCCTTCAGACGGAATATCATACTGTCGATATCAGCCAGGACATTCACCAATGCAGTTGCTTTTGCATTGCTGATATACTTTATGTCTTCCATTACAAAATCAAAATCATCCGATTCAAGGGCTATGACCAGGTCGCTTTTGCTGCCGGCCAGATCGCCGCTCAGAGAACCATTCACATTACCCAGCCACGCTGAGATATCCGATTCCCTGTCAATATATGAAACAGAGCTGGTGAGCATTTTTACCTCTTTCAGGAGTATCTTCACGCCGGAATCTGATTCCGCCTCCGCTTCTTCTTCCTCGCTGTCGGTCATTATATCCCAGTTTGCGCTTCCATCTTCAAGGACCAAAGTCTTTACGGCGGCGCCATCTATTATCACCGATTTGACTTCATAGCCTTCCTTTCCGAAAATACTCGACAGATTAAACACGAGATTAATCGAGTTGGCAGCCGCAAGCGTATCACCTTCAAACTTTCCCACACCTGCCACCGACAGGTTTCCGAGTGAAAAAGTAAGGTTGGGAAAGTTTTTAAAGAATCCCAGCTTGTAGTCGCCAAAACTTACTCTGGCTTCAACCGATTCGTTGATCACATTCACAATCTTCTCCTTTATCTTATCCCTGAAAATAAGGGGAACTGAGAACAGGAGTATCAGGATGAGAAGAACCAGTCCGAGAAGAGATTTCAGTATTATTGATGTTGCTTTCTTCATTTTAAGTAATTTGTCTAATGATTTTCAACGATATAAAATATGAAATATTTTACGTTTTTCGACAAATAAAGATAAGCATTAACAGAGGCAGAAAAAATTATTATATTTGCAACCTGAAATTGACAATGAGGTCCCGTAGCTTAACTGAATAGAGCATCTGACTACGGATCAGAAGGTTACAGGTTTGAATCCTGTCGGGATCACAAGAAGCGCCTTAAACGGCGCTTTTTTTTATGGATTAGTTTTTCTTCTCAAGGCTGCCGTTCAAAGCCTGCTTGGCGGACTTGTATTCGGGAACAAGGAGCTCAAAGAAATCAACTATCTCAATGTCGCTGAGTCCGTAAACATTCCTAAGTGATGCAATAACATGCAGGACTTCAGTCTTGTAATCTTTCCTGTCGACTTTGGCAATCTTGATCTTTTCGTGGTGGGTTGACTGTATTTCCTCTTCGGAAGAAAGAAGTTCCTCATAAAGCTTTTCTCCCGGTCTGAGTCCTGTGTATTCTATTTTTATATCCTTGCCTGGTTCAAGGCCGGTAAGTTTGATCATGTTTACTGCCAGATCTGCAATCCTGACCGGTTTGCCCATGTCGAACACGAAAATCTCGCCCCCGTTTCCCATGAAACCAGCCTCCAGAACAAGCTGACATGCTTCAGGAATGGTCATGAAATAGCGCGTAATATCGGGATGAGTGACAGTTACAGGTCCGCCTTCTTCAATCTGCTTTTTAAACAGGGGTATTACCGATCCGTTTGATCCAAGCACATTCCCGAACCTTGTAATTACAAACTGGGTCTTTACTCCTTCCTTCATAGATTTTGTCTGAACCAGCATTTCACAAACCCTCTTCGATGCCCCCATTATGTTGGTTGGATTGACCGATTTATCGGTGGAGATCATTACAAACTTCTTAACTCCGTACTTAACCGAGAGTTCCACCGTATTTCTTGTCCCTCCTACATTTACGCGCAAAGCCTCATGAGGATTTGCCTCCATAAGAGGAACATGCTTGTAGGCTGCCGCATGAAAAACAACCTCCGGACGATAAGTCGCGAAGATCTGCTCCATCTTTTCCATATTGGTGACATCGGCCAGCCTTGTTATGAACTTCATGTGCCCGTAGTTCTTTTTGAGTTCATTTTCAAGGTGAAACACTGGTGTCTCCGCCTGATCAACAAGAATTACATTCTGAGTCCCGAATCGTGAAAGCTGGCGGACGATCTCCGAACCTATCGATCCGGCAGCTCCGGTTACAAGTATGGTTTTTTTGGACAATCCCTTCCTGATGGCATCAAGATTGAGCTTTATGGGTTCCCTTCCAAGAAGATCTTCAAGCTTTACCTTCTGAAGCTGCCGGACCTCCAGTTGTCCGTTCAGCCATTTGTCCAGTGCAGGTGTTTCGAGTACCTCTATGTTAAGTGTTATGGCCCTTTTTATTATCTCGCTTTTCTTCGCCGGGTTAAGGTTGGCAATAGCCAGAACCAGTGTTTGTATCCTGTGTTTATTAATAAAACCCGGATTCAGGATATCTGAATTGTATACGGTAATATCATTGATCTTCTTTCCCTGAAGCTGCCTGTTATCATCAATAAATCCGCTGACACTGAAGCCTCCCCTGGGGTCGCTTACAAGAACACGCTTCACAACAAATCCCATTTCTCCTGCCCCGTATATAAGAACCCTTTTATTTAGTCCCTTGTAGGAATGATGCGCAAACCTGAACAGCACCTTTACCGCAATCCTCATATAAAAGAGATAAACGGTTATCAGTACGTAATGAATAAGCAGAACCGATATGGGTATATTAAAGTACTGACCAAAATGGAACTTCTCACTCACAACGGAGAAAATCACCATTACGATCGCCGAGACCGATGTAGTCAGAAAAACCATCGTGATATCGGTCAGTGTGGTGTGGCGAATAAGACCCGCGTAGGAGCGAAACAACAGAATAAAGACAGTATAAACAAACAAGGTTATCAGACCGTGCAGAACAGCCCATTCCATGGGAAAATCGCCCGGGACAAAATTGTACCTCAGCAGATATGAAAGAAGGAAGCTAAGAAAGACCGAAATCATGTCATGCATGAAAAGGGTCCATCTGGGTACGGAATATTTATGGAAGAATCCGGATGCAAGTCCCCTGATTTTTTCCTTTATCCCCGTGTTTATTATACGCATTTCAGAATTCAGTTTTCAAACTGCACTACCAAACCCTTGAGCAATCTGTCTTTCAAATTTAACAAATAAAGCTTAGACAACAAAACATACATGACTCCAAAGTGTCTCAAAATGAGATATTTTTATATCATTAAACCATTAAAACAAGCCGTCTGTCAAAAGAAAAAAACCTTTTGATGCCTGATTAGCAACCATTGATCAAAAAATGCTTTTTTGTTTAGCCCGACTGAACTTATAAAACAGGTCTTGTTATTTCTTAAGCACTTCAATCAGCCAGTTTTGAAGACGGATGTTCTGCTCCTGGAATGTCCAATGCCCTGTTTCAAGTGCCAGATGAAGTTCCTTGGGGGCATTTATTACATTGTAGGCTGCATACATTGATGTCGGCGGGCAGGTCTCGTCGTTGAACCCCCAGGTATAATTACCCGTTGCCTTTAATTCCCTTGCAAAATTCACCACATCATAATATGGAATTGTTTCAAGCTTTTCCTTGAGATTATGATACTTCACATTATTCCTGTCGAAGAAATGAGGCCATCCTCCTGCCCTTCCCGACAAATAGCCCGTCACGTCGGAAAGTGCAGGATACAGGGAAGCAAGGTATTTTACCCTGGGGTCGAGTGAGGCTGTTATTATAGAAAGTGCGCCGCCCTGACTTCCACCTGTTACTGCCAGGCTCGATCCGTCGTACTGGGGAAGTGAGGCAATGAAGTCATTTGCCCTCACGCAACCCAGATATACCCTTTTATAATAATACCTGTCGCGGTTGTCCATATTGTTGGTCCAGTACTCCCTCAGTCCTCCGCTTCCAAGGTCAAGATATACACCAGGATCAAGATTCACAGGAACTCCGTGAATTCCAATCACGAAAGTGATGACACCGCGCTCCGCAAGGTTAAGATCGGGCGAATAACCCCTCACCCCTGCCCCGGGAACTTCCAGTATTGCCGGATATTTTCCTTCCTTTCTCGGTATTGAAACAATCCCGTAAATCCTCGAGTTGCCAATGTTCTGAATACTTACATGATACACATTGGTGTTTTCTGTGCATCGCTCAGGCATAAGCGTCATCCTTGGATTCAGGGGGACTTTTTCAAGCTCAGCTTTGGCCGCATCCCAGAAAGCCCTGAAGTCGCCGGGGTATTTCACCGTTGGCTGAATCGCCAGGGGACTGAAACCCGCTGTGGCAAGACCCCTGTATCTCCGTCCCTCAAAATCAATAGTCACGATGCAACGGAGAAAACCCGGCGATGACATTGTACCGCCATTCACTTCAAACGGTTTGCCGTTCAACATAACCGAATCTCTTTTCGCCGGCTCCATCTTTTCCGATCCTACCTCATAATACGCTATTACTCCCTTCATGGGATTCTGATGATAGAAGACCTGGATTGTAAATGTGGCCTTTTCTCCTGTCCTGTATTGCCAGTCTTCATGGTCGGGCGATACAATTATTTTAACCATCTGCTCGGGCATCTGGGCATATAATGTCCCGCACACGAGTAAACATGCCGTAATGAACAGTCCTGAAATAAGCTTCTTCATAATTGTTATGGTTTTATTGTTTAGGTTTATTTTCTGCTAATATGCCCTGCCCTGGAAGAAATGAAACTATCAGCGCCCCGGTAAGAGCAATGACGATAAGCACTGTAAAACCGAGGGTATAGCTCTTAAGAGCCTCATTGTACATGGCGCCCACCATCATAGGTGAGACCGATTCAGCAATTCCGTCTGCCACAAGGATAATGCCCATTACCCTTCCCAGCATTTTCACACCGAACAGGTCACCTGCCATCAGTGGAATTATCATATAATCACCACCAAGACCTATCCCGAAAATGACTGCAAAAATGTACAGCCTTCCCGGAAAATCAGCCATCAGGAGCAAGGGAATAGATGCTCCTACCACTAAATAGATCAGTATCATGATGTATTTCCTCGGAAAAAGGTCGGCAAGCATCCCCATCAACACCCTGCCTGCCAGACTTGAAAGCAGCACGAGCGACATAATGGTTGCTGAATCTGACTGTGAGAAATCCTGATCCCTGAGATAGAGCTTAAGATGCTGGTTGACACCGCCAACAGCCCCGATAGAACACATGCTTCCTACGGCAAGAAGATAAAAATTCCGGTTTTTCAGTATTTTGGATAGAGGAATTTCAGGTTCCTTTTTGGTTTCGGCTACAACCTTACGGGGAGACTCCTTTAAGAAAAATGCCAGGGGAAATGAGAACAGTATGACCAATACTCCTATCATGGTAAGGGCCAGATGCCAGCCGAGGTTCCTCTCAAGCGTGGTTGAGATCAGGGGAACAATAGCCCCGCCTGTTCCTATTCCAAGATAGGCAATTCCCATGGCCTTACCCCTGTTCTTCTCAAACCACCTGGATATCAGAACCTGACAGGGAAGCGGACCACCGCTTACATATCCCAGTGCGTTCAGGATATAGAAAAAATAGAACATCCCAAGGTTGTTCATCATGCTCAATCCGATAAGGGCCGATCCGGCAAGAAGCGATCCGGCAAGCATAAGTTTCCTTGGTCCGTACCGGTCGATAAGCCAGCCGGCAAGGAATCCGAAAAGCGGTGCGATGATCAGTTTTCCAAGAGCGTTTCCTGATGTAACAACGGTTCGTGACCATCCGAACTCCTTCACGAAAAAATCGTAGAAAAAGGGAAGACCGTAAAGAGCAAAACCTACAATTGCCAGTAATGCAAAAAATGCTGTCGCTACAACGTAGGGCTTTGATCCGCGAATACCGGAGCTTTCCGGTGAAGCGTCAGAACTGGTCATTCTTTTCGGGAGATCAGGTTAAAATTAGAGCTTGTATACAAAAATAGAATTTCTTTTCTTAAAATTCCGGATAATCTAACAAACCCCACAGGAAATTTACCATGGTGTTTTTTTTGTACTTTTGGGCGTAATTCTGACGGATATGAAGGATAAAATAGCTGCAATATTTGAGAGGGAAGCATCTGCAATCAGAAATATTCCGGTAAACGATGCATACGAAGCGGTTACCGAAATCATTTTCAGGCATGTTCATGAGCTTAGGGGCAAACTGATAACGAGCGGCATGGGCAAGGCAGGACAGATAGCCAACAATATAGCCACGACATACAGTTCGACGGGAACTCCGGCAGTTTTCCTTCATCCCAGCGAAGCTCAGCACGGCGACCTTGGAATCTTACAGGAAAACGATGTAATACTTGTAATTTCAAATTCGGGCAAGACCCGAGAGATAGTGGAACTGATCGACCTTAAGGAAAATCTGTTCCCCGGTCTGCCCGTTATTGTGATAACGGGAAATGAACAAAGTCCTCTTGCTGCCAAAGCCGATTACTTCATTTCAACAGGATCTCCGTCAGAGGTATGTCCGCTGGGCCTCACTCCCACAACTTCGACAACCGTATTTACGGCAATCGGCGATGCACTGGTGGTGATTATGATGGAAAAGATAGGATTCACCCCGCAGGACTATTCAAAACGGCATCATGGCGGTTACCTTGGTGTCAGGTCGAGGGAAAAATCAGGCCGCGATTCCATCGAAAAGTAATTTTGCTTTGCAACGAAATTAAAAAAAAGATTAGTTTTGACTGTTCCGATAAACCTAACCTAAATTCATAATTATGTCTACAAGCAACTCTTCAAGCGACATCAGCAGGAAGGACTATGTATTCGCTATTACAATCATCGGTCTTTTCTTCTTCATTTTCGGTTTTGTCACCTGGCTTAACGGAGTTCTGATCCCCTTCCTCAGAACTGCCTGTGAGCTGAACGATTTTCAGGCATATTTCGTAACTGCTGCCTTTTATATTTCATATTTTGTGATGGCGCTTCCATCATCCCTGATTCTTAAAAAGATCGGATTCAAAATGGGAATGTCGGTAGGGCTTTGGGTTATGGCTGTGGGTGCCCTTATTTTCATACCGGCAGCGATCACAAGAACCTATTGGCTGTTTCTCACAGGTCTGTTTGTTGAAGGAACAGGGCTGGCACTTCTTCAGACTGCCGTTAATCCATATGTGACAATCATCGGCCCCCGTGAAAGCGCTGCAAAACGAATAAGCATAATGGGTATAGCCAACAAGTTTGCCGGAGTAATCGCACCGATAATATTGGCCAGTGTACTGCTGAAGGATTCGCATATTATTGAAGAGCAGCTTGTCCAGGCAGTCGACGCAGGCTCAAGGGCTCTTTTGCTTGATGAAATGGCAAGAGGTGTAATTGTACCGTATATAATAATGGCTGTCGTGCTTGTCCTGCTCGGACTTCTTATAAAATTTGTTCATCTGCCCGATGTGGACACCGATGCAGAAGATGAAGCGGTAGGCGTGGCAAATGAGAAAAAAACCAGCATATGGCAGTTCCCTCACCTAATTCTCGGTGTTACCGCCCTCTTCTTTTATGTCGGCGTGGAGGTAATTGCAGGCGATACCATTATAAGGTACGGTCAGTCGCTTGGAATTTCAATGGATTCCGCCAAATACTTCACTTCCCTTACAATGGTATTCATGATAATCGGATATGTCGTTGGCATAGCCTTGATCCCCAAATACCTGAAACAGGGAAATGCATTAAAGATATGTGCAATTCTCGGAGTGATATTCTCCCTCGGAGCATTACTAACACCTGCAGATAAGGTATTTACAATGCCTTTCATCGACCTGCTTACCTTAAAACCCCTTGAACTTGTACTGCCTGTAACCGTATTGTTCGTCGCACTGATGGGATTGGCCAATTCCCTTGTGTGGCCGGCAATGTGGCCACTTGCCCTGAACAGTCTTGGAAAATTCACCAAAACAGGTTCTGCAATGCTTATCATGGCAATAGCCGGCGGAGCCATCATACCGCTTGTTTACGGAAAAGTTGCCGACATGTCATCCACTCAGGCTGCATACTGGCTTTGCATCCCCTGCTACCTGGTAATAATGTTTTATGCATTCATAGGCTATAAAATAGGTCTGAAAAATGAAGCCTGACCTTAGTGGATTATTCGGCTCTTTTCTTGCCGAAGGTTCATTTGAGAAGGCAGAAGCTTTCGGCAGCGGTCATATTCATGATACTTTCCTTGTAACCACAAAGGAAAAGGAGAAGGACGATTACATTCTCCAGCGGCTCAATTCAAATATTTTCAGGAGAATACCAGAACTTCATGAAAATATCGAAAGGGTTACAAGTCACATCAGGAGCAAGCTTCTTAATATCCCGGGGGCCGACCTGAAACGGGAATGTGTTAACATGATTCACGCAAGGGATGGTAAAAGCTGGATTACCGACGATGAGGGCAGCTACTGGAGACTACTCATATACATAACAGACCACAGATCGTATGACATCGTTGACTCTCCTGCCCTGGCATTTGAAGGAGGAAGAGCCGTGGGACGGTTTCAGGCCATGCTTGCCGATATGCCCGAACCTCCTCTCCATGAAACAATCCCCGATTTTCACAATGCAGAGAAGCGCCTCGAATGGTTTGAGAATGCCGTTGCCCTGGATAAGGTAAAGAGGGCCGCAATCCTGAAAAGCGAGATTGAATTCGTCAGGGAAAGAGCGGAGAAAATGAAAATCATCCGCAGGCTTGGAAGAGAGGGCAGTATCCCGCTCCGGATAACACACAACGACACCAAATTCAATAACATACTTCTTGATAAGAATGACAGGGCATTGTGTCTTATCGACCTTGACACGGTTATGCCGGGCTATGTTCATTACGACTTCGGGGATGCAATCAGAACGGCTGCCAATGTTGCTGCCGAAGACGAAATAGACCTGTCAAAAATCAGGATGGACATCAACCTTTTCAAAGCCTACGCCGAAGGGTATCTCTCTGAAACAAGAGCTACCCTGAACACGGTGGAGAAGGAATACCTTGCTTTTGCACCCATACTGATAACGTTTGTCCAGGCAGTGAGGTTCCTCACCGATTACCTCGATGGAGATAATTACTACAAGATACATCATGAGCACCATAATTTGCAGAGAACAAGAGCTCAGATACGTCTTGTTGAAAGTATGGAAGAACAGTATGGCAGAATGCAGGAAATAATAACCCGTTCGGCATGAGAGACAAGAGTGTTGCAGTCGAAAAACATCTTATTTTAATTCGCTGTTTGTTAATTATTTAACAGATCGTCGAATTAATCGTTCGAAATTAATATTTGGAAATAACCTGATTATGGCTAATTTTGAGCCCTCAGAATTGCCATGGAAAGAAGGTCTGGCTGTTAATTCCCGCCAGCGTCATGTAAATTATATAATTTATGGATCTGTCAGGTAAAAACTACAAGGCATTCACAGAACGCCAGGACGCCCTTAAAAAGCAGTACAGTCCGAAACAGGCGGAAAAGCAGCATTCCAAGGGTAAGCTTACCGCACGGGAGCGCATAAACCTTCTTTTCGACTCAGGCACATTTGAGGAGATTGATGCTTTCGTCACCCCGGCAAACCAGCCGGTTGAATTCGGAAAGGTTGAACGCACCTATGGCGATGGCGTGATTGTCGGCCATGGCAAGGTTAACGGACGGCTTGTCTTCGGATTCGCACAGGATTTTACGGTAATGGGAGGTTCCCTGGGTATTGTCCATGCAAAGAAGATTGCCAAAATTCAGGAGATGGCTCTCAAAATGGGTACTCCCATAATAGGCATGATGGATTCGGGCGGCGCCAGGATCCAGGAAGGTGTGGCCAGCCTGAGCGGATATGCTGCAATCTTCCATAACATAATAAATTCTTCAGGGATTATACCACAGCTTTGCGTTATAATGGGTCCTGCAGCCGGAGGAGCAGTTTACTCTCCTGCCCTCACCGACTTCGTGTTTATGGTAAACAGGTCAAGCTATATGTTCGTTACAGGGCCGAATGTAGTAAAGGAAGTCCTTAATGAAGATGTGACTTCTGAAGAACTCGGAGGCGCTGAGGTACACGGACGGAAGAGCGGCGTTGCCCACATGATATATGAGGACGAGGAAAACACAATCATGGCGCTGAAAAAGTTTCTGGCCTACCTCCCTTCCAACAATGTTGAAAACCCCCCACTGGTGCCCGATGACGGATCAACTCCTGATATAAATGAAAAGCTTCGCGATATTGTGCCCGACGATCCCAACAAGGCATATGATGTGAAGGATGTAATAAACCTGATTGCCGACAAAAACAGTTTTTTTGAAACAGCCGAGCTTTATGCCCCGAATCTGGTAACAGGCTTTGCCAGGCTCAAGGGAAAGACAATAGGGATAGTGGCCAACCAGCCCAAGGTGCTTGCCGGGGTCCTGGACATTGACTCATCGACAAAGGGAGCCAGATTCATAAGATTCTGCGATGCCTTCAATATTCCGATACTTACACTTGAGGATGTTCCGGGTTTCCTTCCGGGGAAAGACCAGGAGCATGCGGGTATCATCCGGCACGGAGCAAAACTTCTCTTTGCCTACAGCGAAGCAACTGTCCCAAGGATAACTGTCATACTGAGAAAAGCTTACGGTGGAGCATTCATCGTCATGAACAGCAAAAGCCTCGGCGGTGATTTCAGCTTCGCCTGGCCAACAGCTGAGATAGCTGTAATGGGACCCGACGGGGCGGTTGCCATTCTTTACCGGCGTGAGCTTGCAGAGTCAGAAAATCCTGCCGAACTGAAAAAGGAACTGGTGAAGAAGTACCGCGATAAAATCGCCAACCCTTTTATAGCGGATGAACTTGGGTATATAGATGAGGTTATCGATCCGGCCGTCACGCGAAAGAAGATAATTTCAGCATTCAGCGCCCTTAGCAACAAATGGGTGAAGGTCCCGGCACGCAAACACGGTAATATGCCCTTATAATACCTGAAACATGAGGATCAAGCGATTATTCATAGCAAACCGCGGGGAAATAGCGGTAAGGATTATAGACACGGCCCGAAAGATGAACATCGAAACGGTCGTCATCAGGAATGCAACCGAGCCCGACGCATTATACCTTTCACTTGCCGACGTGGTTTATGACAATACGGGGGAAACTGACGAAATTCCGGTATTTCTGAATATAGACAGGCTGATAGAAATTGCACTGGAGACAAAATCGGATGCAGTCCACCCCGGTTACGGATTCCTGGCTGAAAATGCCTATTTCGCACAGAAGTGCATCGACAACAGGATCATTTTCATAGGACCTTCACCCGATGCCATTTACAAAATGGGCAATAAGACTATTGCCCGTGAACTGGCCATGAAACAGGGCATCCCAATGGCTATGGGAAGCCAGGGGAATATCGGAAACGAGGAAGAAGCCGCAGTTGTAGCACAGCACATTGGCTATCCGGTCATCATAAAGGCTGCATCAGGGGGAGGCGGCCGGGGAATGAGAATCGTCAGAAAGCCGGAGGAGATGGAGAAAATGTTCCTGATTGCAAGCAAGGAAGCAGAAAAAGCATTCAACGATCCCTCTGTTTTCATAGAAAAATATATAGAGAATCCAAAGCACATAGAATTTCAGATCCTTGGCGATACCAAAGGTAATATTGTTCATCTGGGTGAAAGGGAGTGCTCAATTCAGAGGAAACACCAGAAATTGCTGGAGGAGGCTCCTTCATCAGCCCTCGATGAAGATCTCAGAAATGTAATGGGTGACATGGCTGTCAGAATTGCCCGTACAGTAGGTTACTACTCGGCAGGGACCGTCGAATTCCTTCTCGACTCCGAAAGGAATTTCTACTTTATGGAAATGAACACCCGGATACAGGTTGAACACCCGGTTACGGAAATGATAACCGGAATCGATCTAATTGAACAGCAGATCCGCGTGGCCAGAGGTGAAGCACTTTCATTTAAACAGGAGAATATCACTATAAAAGGATGGGCAATAGAATGCAGAATCAACGCTGAAGACGTGCAGGCGGGATTTGCCCCTGATCCGGGTAAAATTGAGAAGCTTATACTTCCGTCGGAACCCTGGGTAAGGACCGACACAGGTGTACGGGCCGGATCGGCAATAGTTTCGAGCTACGATTCGATGATTGCAAAACTTATTGTCACAGGAACCGACAGAAAGGACGCCATAAGAAAATGCAAACTGGCGCTTGACAAAGTATGGATCAAAGGTGTCAAGACTACCCTCCCATTCTTCAGAATGCTTGTAAGAAATCCAAAGTTTATCGCCGGCACCTTCACTACGGCTTTTATTGAGAAGGATCTCGAAAAATATTACCTGAACAGCGAATATGAGGAGATGCTTGCAGCATGGCTGACAACAAGGCTTTTCGTTGATGAAAACCTAACGGAAAAGAGCGTCAGCCCTGATTATGAGAATGGCAGGGAAATGAGCCCCTGGCTGCTGAATAAAAGAATAAATCAGTTTTAAAATTCTCAGCGTTCATGAACGAAGATAAACCCGAAATAAAAAAGCTTTACGCACTTTCATCCGAGGACAGGAGGTTTTCCTTCTCCCTGCCGCTGAAACATACAATCAGGATCGGAAAGAGAAGCTACGAGGTAAAACTCAAATCAGATGAGAAGTACGGCACCTACATACTGTGGAAAAACAGGAAATACCCCGTGGATATCGTGAGGTCGCGGCAGAACCGCTATGAAATACTTTTCAACGACATCAGCTACACTTTTACCATTGAAACTCCTTTCTCACTGAGGCGGATGAAAGTTCTGAAAAGTTCTGAGGGAAAGACCGGATCGGAATCAATCAAAGCTCCCATGCCCGGGAAAATAATAGATGTGCTTGTAAGGGAAGGAACAGGCGTGCTTCGCGGGGAACCCCTGCTGATTCTCGAAGCAATGAAAATGCAGAATGAGATTCAGTCGCCTGTCAACGGTCACATCACCCGTGTTCTGGCCAAAAGCGGAACAAGTGTAATGAAGGATGATCTTCTGATCGAGATAAAAGTTGAATAAACTCACCCCTCCGTCAGAGGGGTGAGAATTGATTATTTTTCAGGCACCACTTTCAGCGTGGCGCAAAGAAAATCGAAGAATTTACCTACTGATTCAATGTGAACTTTTTCATCAGGACTGTGCGGATACCTGATTGTCGGTCCGAAGGATATCATATCGAGTTTTGGATAAACACCTCCGAGAAGTCCGCATTCGAGACCTGCATGAATTGCCTTGATGTCGGGAATCCGGTTGTATAACTTCTTGTAAACCCCGCTCATCGTTTTAAGAATGGGAGATTCCATATTGGGTTTCCATCCCGGGTAACTTCCCGACAAAGTCACTTTGGCATCAATGAGATGAAATACTGCGGCAATCTTCCAGGCAGTCGATTCTTTTGATGAATCAACAGAGCTTCTGGTAAGGTTATAGGCTTCGAATTTGCCGTTCCTGCATTTCACTATTGCAACGTTGTTTGATGTTTCCACAAGACCCTTCATGGCCTGGCTCATCCTCTGAACGCCGTTGGGACAGGCAAACACTGCACGGATTATTCCGAACTGGTCTTCTTTGCTCATGACTTTCTCCGGTAGCACGGTCTCTTTGCATTTGAACGACAGAGCAGGTTCCGTTTCGGAAAACTCATTCCTGTACATTTTCTCATAGTTCTTAACAAACTTCTCGAATTCAGCAGCGCTTTTCTTTGGAACTGCGACCACGGCATGCGATTCACGCGGAATTGCATTTCTGAGGTCTCCCCCGGCAGCTTCCGCCAGCCTTATTTTAAAATCGGATTCGGCCTGCATCAGGAACCTGAACATGATCTTGTTCGAGTTTGCCCTCCCCAGGGGAATATCCACTCCCGAATGTCCGCCTTTCAATCCCTTTGCCATAATCTGGTATGCAGCCATCCCTGACGGAGTCTTAACTTCACTGTACTTCTTTATTGCAGCAACATCGATCCCTCCGGCACAGCCAACATAAAGCTCTCCTTCGTCTTCTGAGTCCAGATTCATCAGAATGTCACCATGAAGCAGTCCTTTTTTAAGTCCGAAAGCGCCTGTCATGCCGGTCTCTTCATCTATTGTAAGGAGTACTTCGAGCGGACCATGAGGAATATCCCTTGAAGCAAGAATAGCCATAGCTGCAGCAACACCGATACCGTTGTCGGCACCAAGTGTTGTACCGTTTGCCCTGACCCATTCGCCATCGATAATTGCTTCGATGGGATCCTTCTCAAAATCATGCTTCTTGTCGCTGTTCTTCTGCGGGACCATATCGAGATGCGCCTGGAGTATAACTCCCTTTCTCTTCTCCATGCCTTTCGTGGCAGGCTTTCTTATAATCACGTTCCCTGTCTTGTCGACAATAGTTTCAAGCTTGTGATCGGATGCAAATTTAACCACATATTCAGCTATAAGCTTTTCCTTCTTTGAGGGACGAGGGATCTGCGTAATCTGATGGAAGAAGCCCCACAGCGGCTTTGGCTCAAGTTGTCGTATGTCATTCATATTGTTATGTTTTTTAATTTTAGAATGATTAATTCATAAAAGTAATAATATTTTTATAATTTTGGGCACCTGATCAAAATATAGGAACCTCATGACCGTGGATCTTAAATCATTCCAAACCAGCCAATTCCGGCATTAATGACAAGTTGTTAAATCAAAAAGGCTGCAAATGACGTTTTTCTACATAATTGTCGGATTGGTTCTTGTGTTTGACTTTATTAACGGATTCCATGACTCGGCAAATTCAATAGCCACTGTTGTTTCTACCAAAGTCCTTTCGCCCCTTGCTGCTGTCTCCATGGCGGCTTTTTTTAATTTTATCGCATTCACTATTTTTCCCCTCAAGGTTGCCGCCACGATGGGAAAAGGTGTTGTCGAACCCGATGTACTGAATCTGTCCGTAATCGCTGCCGCACTCATTGCAGCCATTACGTGGAACCTGCTGACATGGTGGTGGGGATTGCCCTCCAGTTCCTCTCATACCCTGGTTGGCGGGTTGGTTGGCGCAGCCCTGGTCAGCGCCGGTCCTGACTCAATAGTAACCAGCGGGGTAATAAAGATTGTTGCCTTCATTGTCATTTCGCCCCTTCTTGGAATGATATTCGGATTCTTCATCTCCTCCCTTGTTCAGTATCTGGCACGTAATCACAGCCCTTTCGGAGTCGACAAACATTTCAGGAGGCTGCAGCTTCTTTCCGCGGCAGCATTCAGCCTCGGACATGGAGGAAATGACGCGCAGAAATCCATGGGAATTATCTGGATAGCCCTGATAGTCTACGGAATTACTTCAAAAGATGCTTCCAGACCTCCGCTATGGGTAATACTTTCCTGCCAGTCAGCCATTGCCCTCGGAACTCTTTTCGGAGGATGGAGAATAGTCAAAACCATGGGGCAAAAAATCACAAAGCTTAAGCCTTTTGAAGGATTTTGCGCCGAAACCGCCGGAGCGCTTACCCTTTTCGGCGCTACTCATTTCGGGATACCGGTAAGCACAACCCATACGATTACCGGAGCAATCATCGGAGTAGGATCACGCAAAGGCCTCTCAGCAGTAAAATGGGGAGTGACAACCAAAATATTCTACGCATGGATACTTACGATACCTGTTTCAGGAGTATTCGGTGCTATTATTTTCTTTCTGCTGAAATGGATACTTCCTTAATTAATTGAAACACTCAAAATCCCAAAATATGAACGTAGATAAGTTTCTCAAGTTCTTTGTTCCGAAAGACCATTCCTTTTATCCTCTCTTCGAGAAGGATGCTGCCAACCTCGTAAAAGCAGCCGAACTTCTTATCGAACTCCTTTCAACTTCGGATCCGGCCGAGCATGAAAGGATTTATCCGCAAATAAAGGAGGTGGAGCATATCGGAGACGAAATTACCGACACCACTTACCACCAGCTCAATAAGTCGTTCATCACACCTTTCGACAGGGAAGACATTCATGAACTGACTGCCAATATTGATAATGTGGTGGATTCAATCAACGGCATTGGCAGAAGGATCTGTCTCTATAAACCCAAAAAGCTTCTTCCGGTGTACGGGGAGATGGCCAAAATGATACTTGAGGGGGCCAAAGAGATAAAAATCTGCATCCATTGTCTTAACGACGCAGCTGCCAACAAGGAAGAGATAACCCGCGCCTGCGACCGGATCAAGGATATAGAGCACAAGGCTGACGACTACTATTTCGTTGCCGTCTCCGAACTGTTCGAGAAAGAGAAGGATCCCTCAGAACTGCTCAAGAACAATAAAATTCTTGAGATACTGGAAAGATGTGTGGACGAGGAAGAGGATGTATCGGATACTATCAAGTCCATCCTCATAAAAATGGCCTGAATAATTCGCTTATTCTGCAGGATTTTCAAAAAACATTCTCGCCCGGAAAGAAAAAAGGATCACCTGTCAGGTGATCCTTTTTTGTGAGCCATATTGTATTACTTTTTGATATTCGGCATCTCCAGGCCATATCCCTTTTTCTTATCCTCTGCCTTCAGCAAAAGGGCAAATACCAGGGCGATAACCCCGAAGCTCGTGAATATTATCATCGGCAGTGTGTAGTTATAGCTTGGAACCGGTGAACCGTCGATCAGGTATGTTCCGGTGATGCAATATTTGTTCAATACCCAGCCAATAAGTGCAGGAACACCCATGAGTCCTATATTCTGAACCCAGAATATAAGCGCATAGGCAGTTCCCAGCTGCTTCTCGGGAATAATCTTCGGCACCGACGGCCACATTGCCGAAGGCACCAGTGAAAAACCTATTCCAAGTATGATTATCAGTACAATGGCAATCGGTGTGGCCCTGAGAAACGGAATCGAAAACATTGCATGAACGAAGATCAGCAGAAGAGCTCCAAGTATCATTATGGAAGCTCCCTTTCCCTTACGGTCATAAAGATTGCCAAACAGCGGTGTCAGAATCATTGTGCCGAAGGGAAGCATTCCCGGAATGATGCCTGCCAGCTCCGGATCGACACCGAATTTGTTTACCATCAGATCGGATGCGTACTTAAGGAACGGGAACACGGCTGAGTAGAACAAAACACACAAAAGTGCAATGTACCACCATCCCTTGTTGTTTATGATAAACCAGATATCCTTTATGCTGAATGACTCTTCGCTTTCCTTTGATTCACTCCTTTTAAACTCATCGGCTATCGATTTGTCGAGTTTTTTGTCCATGAAAGTATAGACGATGAATGAGATCATTCCGATGCAGAGCATTATCAGACAAACAAGAATCGGCTTGGAAACCCCGCCAAGTGCCCTTGCAATCGGAACAGAAGTAACAAGCGCCATGGTAGTCCCTATCCTTGCCGTGGCCATTTCAAGCCCCATTGCAAGTGCCAGCTCCTTTC
>CAYQRF010000001.1:0-108736 GCA_964419775.1 uncultured Rikenellaceae bacterium | reverse complement strand
TGTCTGAAAAGTATCATCCTGATATTGAAACCATGGAGGGCGCAGCATTTTTTTACGTCTGCAGCAGAGAAAAGATTCCTTTCATGTCACTGCGAGCTGTATCAAATATGGTGGAGCCCCGCGATCGGGAGAAATGGAATATCGGACTGGCTCTTGCAAACCTTTCCGTAAAACTTAATGAGATATTATTGTTATTTAAATAACATAATGAAACTGACACTTGGATTTTCCCCTTGCCCGAATGACACATTCATTTTCGATGCCCTTGTAAACGGAAGGATAGACACTGAAGGACTTGAGTTTGATTATTTTCTTGCCGATGTGGAGGAACTTAACAGACGAGCATTTAATGCACATTCCGATATTACTAAAATAAGCTGCCATGCATATGCATACGCCTCCGGAAATTATATGATTCTTGATTCCGGGAGCGCTCTCGGTTATGGCAGCGGCCCTCTCCTTATAAGCAGGGAGCAAATACGCAATGAGGATGTAAGCAATGCTGTCATTGCAATTCCCGGCAAATACACTACTGCCAATCTTCTTTTCAGCATCGCATGGCCTGATGCCCGTAATAAAAGGGAATACCTTTTCTCGGAAATAGTGAATACTATTCTTGAAGGGAAAGCTGACGCCGGACTGATAATCCATGAAACGAGATTCACCTATGAGGAAAAAGGACTTGTAAAGATCGCGGATATGGGGGAATTCTGGGAAAAGCTGACAGGATTGCCCGTTCCCCTGGGCTTTATCGTGATCAACCGGCGGATTCCCGGCGATATAGCCTTGAAATTCAACAGGGTACTGCGCAGGAGCATTGAATATGCAAGAAAGCATTCATCCCAGCAGCAGGAATTCGTAACCTCCAATGCCCGGGAAATTGAAAAGTCGGTAATTAGCCGCCATATTGATCTTTATGTGAATGATTTCACACTGACTCTGGGACCGGTCGGAAGGAAAGCTGTATCAGAACTTTACCGTATCGCAGCTGATAAAGGTGTTATTCCGGAATTGCCGGAGTCCATTTTTCTGGATTGATTCAGGGCGAAATCAGCTCTAAATTGAGTATTTTTGATGGATTGACATACAAATTATCTGATTTAACAAACAAAAAGTAAAACCATGGCATTTGAATTACCCTTACTCCCTTATCCGGCTGATGCACTTGTTCCTTTTATAAGTGCCGAAACCATCGAATACCACTATGGTAAGCATCATCAGGCTTATGTGAACAATCTTAACGGTCTGGTTCCGGGTACAGAATTCGCCGATGCTGACCTGGAAACGATTCTCCGGACGGCCAACGGTCCCATCTTCAATAATGGCGCCCAGGTATGGAATCATACTTTCTATTTCGAATCATTTTCTAAAACGGGGCCCAGAACGCCCGTTGGCCCGCTTGCTGAAGCAATAAAGGAGTCCTTCGGTTCCTTTGAGGGATTCAGGGAACAGTTTGCCAAATCTGCTGCCGGACTTTTTGGCTCAGGATGGGCCTGGCTCGTCAGCGAGGAGGAAGGAAAACTCCGGATAGTCCAGGAATCAAACGCAGGAAATCCTCTCAGGAATGGCCTCAAACCCCTCCTTACCTGCGATGTATGGGAACATGCCTATTACATTGATTACAGGAACAGACGCCCCGATTATATAAAATCATTCTGGGAAATTCTCGACTGGAATATAATTTCTAATCGCTACAGATAGAAGGTATGAAGAAATGTTGTTTTCTTTTTGCTGTCCTGATTCTCGTATCTGCGGAAATTTGGGCTCAGCCGGGTAAGGTTATTGACCGGATTATCGAAACAGGCACCACGGATAACCGCACAATGCAGCATCTTGATGTAATTTCGAACAGGTTCGGGGGACGACTTGTCGGGTCTGATGCCTATGAAAATGCAGCCTTATGGTGCGCTTCCGAATTCCGGAAATGGGGAATGGATGTAATAATGGATGAGGCGGGATCGGTTCCGGTGGGCTTTAACAGGGGACCCTGGTTTGGAAGAATGCTGTCAGATAATGGCATGATACTCCATTTCGCCACGCCTTCCTTTACTTCGGGAACCAAAGGGGTTCAGCGAGGACATGTCCTCATGGAACCAAAAAACAAGGACGAGTTTGAAAGGATGAAAGGAGCCCTTAAGGGAGCCTGGGTCCTCATCGGAGGAAAAAATGACGGATGGCCCATCGATTTTTCAGAAAAAGCTGACTCGGTCCGGAAAAGTATTATCGCATGGAACGACTCCATAGGCGCCATAAACCGTGAAATAACAAGGGATAATTATTCAAACAGGGATAAACCTCCCAAAGAGACCATCCCCCTGAAAACCGAGCCCGCACTTTTCTACAGGGAAATGCGCGAAGCCGGCATCCTCGGGATAATCCAGTCTTCCGAGGTCCCCATCAGGGCCCTCTACGACAGGAAGAATCTTCCGGACATGACTTTTGAAAATCTTCCGACTGTTTGTGATATCAAACTTGATGAAAACCAGTACTCCGTCATCGAGAAGATGGTGAAGGAACGCAGGTATTTCCTGCTTGAGTTCGATATCAGGAACCATTTCAAACCCGGTCCGGTAGTATACCATAATGTCATCGGAGTGATAAAGGGAACGCGTTTCCCCGATGAGTATGTGATGATGGGCGGACACCTGGATGCATTTGATGTTGCCACGGGCGGTGTTGATGACGGATCGGGAATAACTCCCGCCATGGAAGCTGCCCGGCTGATAATGACCGCCGGCGGAAAACCGAAGCGCACAATACTGGTATGCCTGTGGGCAGCTGAGGAATTCGGCCTGCTCGGCTCAAAACACTGGGTTGAATCCAATAAGGAAAAACTGCCGCGAATTTCCAATTATTTCAATCGCGACGGCGGACCAACGGTGGCAAACGGGCTTACGGTTCCGGAATCAATGTATGAGGATTTTGAAAAAGTGTGCAAGCCTCTGAACTCAATAAACCCCGATTTTCCGTTCAGCCTTAAAAAGAATACCAGTCCTCCCAGGCCCAGGCCCACAACGGCCGGAGGCTCCGATCATGCATATTTTGCAATGAACGGAGTGCCTACACTGGCCTTTGAGGCCCCGGATGCCAAAGGTTATAATTTCAGTTATCAGGAGATCTGGCATACCGAGAATGATTTGTATACCAAGAGTATTCCTGAATACCAGGAGCAAACTGCAGTTGTTACCGCAGTTGTCGTTTACGGACTGGCCGATCTCGATCACCTGCTCTCCCGCAAGGGATTGTACCAGGACGAGGAGAAAAAATGAATGTTCAATTCACCACATAACTCAAAAAATGAATCTCAAGGATCTTGTTTACAGAACCAGGTCGTACAGGCGCTTTGACGAGTCCTTTCAGATAGACAGGAACGTACTTGAAGATCTCGTTGACCTGGCACGGATGTCCGCTTCCGCTGCGAACAGACAGCCCCTGAAATACCTTCTGTACAACACTCCCGAAGAATGCAGGAGGGTCTTTCCCTCACTTGCGTGGGCGGGTTATCTCAAGGACTGGGATGGACCGGCCGAAGGCGAAAGGCCTTCGGCATATATAATAATACTGGGCGACAAGGAAATAACCGAATCTTTCAATGTTGACCACGGAATTGCAGCTCAGAGCATTATGCTCGGCGCTACTGAAGCCGGCCTGGGAGGATGCATGATAGCTTCAGTGAAAAGGGAAGCACTAAGGAATGAACTTCATATTCCGGAAAACCTGGAAATACTTCTGGTCCTGGCCCTTGGGATGCCAGTCGAAAAAGTGGTTATAGATGAGGTGGCCGGCGACGACATACAATACTGGAGGGACATAAAGGATGTTCACCATGTCCCAAAGCGGAGACTTGATGATCTGATAATGAATTCGTAACTTTGTTACGAAATGAAAAAAGGATGGCTCATCATACTGTCATTTCTTTTCCCCCTCACCCCTGGTATTTGCCAGGTTGGTGAAACCACAAGCGGTGCCATGGTTTTTAACGGCATTGTAAGGGATGAATCAACCTGGCTGCCTCTGCCTGAGGCTCAGATCTTCCTTAACAGATCCTTTATAGCAGTGACCGGCGAAGAGGGCACCTTCTCCCTCAGTGTGAACAGGAGAGATACTGTGGAGTTCAGACTTCTGGGCTATCAGAATGCTTCCTTTCACGTAAGCGACAGTTTATCGGGCCGTGAGTTCATGGTTGGAATCTACATGCAGACGGATACTATTGCAATTGAAGAGGTGGTGATAATCCCGAGACTGCAGAATCTGAAGTATGATATCTATAAACCGCCTCCGGTAACAACTGAAATGCAAAATGCCAGGTATAACATGGCTGTTTCTGCTTATCAGGGAAGAATGGGTATTGGAAAACTTGGAGACCCTGAATCCAACTACGCAATGATCCATCAGCGAAATCTGAGGAACGCATCCGAGAAAGGTACAATTCCATCCGATGCGATGGTTGGACTGAGTCCGTTTATGCTTGTCGGAGTGGTATATCTTCTTATTAACGGACTTCCCCCAAAACCTGAACCATTTAAATCAAGCCTGACCCGCGAAGAACTTGATCAGATTCACAGGAATTATCTTGAGAAACTGAGAAAAGAATGATCCGGCCGCTATCCTTTTACAAAGATAGCCTTGATAATATGACTGGCCATTTTGGGATTTTCCTTCAGCCTTCTTGTTGAATAGCCAAACCACTTCTTCCCGAAAGGAACATATACCCTCATCCTGTGCCCTTCATTCACAATGCTCTCACGCAGCTTCGGAGTAACCCCGTAAAGCATCTGGAATTCATACATATCCTTCGGGACATTATATTTCTTAAGCAGTTTGTAGGCTCCCTCAATCAGAGGTTTGTCGTGTGTGGCGATTCCGACATAGATACCGTTGGCCAGCATGTATTCGAGATCCTCGAGAAAATGACGGTTGATCTCCTCATACTTCTTGTAGGCGATTTCAGCAGGTTCAATGTATATGCCCTTGCAAAGCCGGAAATTCAGGGGCGATTCGCTGGTGTGAAGATCCATTAATCCTTTTACGTCATTCAGGGTTCTTTTCAGATATGCCTGTACAACAAGACCGACACTAAGCGGAAATTCCGGTTTAAGCCGCCTGTATAAATCGATCTCCATGTCGGTGCACGGCGAGTCCTCCATGTCGATACGGATAAACCCGTTGTATGAGGCGGCTTTTGCAGTAATCTCCCTGATATGATTGTAGCACACTTCCTTGTCGATAAGAAGCCCGAAGGATGTGGGTTTGAGTGAAAAATTACCGTCAATACCCGATTTAATGGTGACTTCAATAAGGTTGAGGTACTCTTCCTTGTTCTCTTCAGCCTCCTCAAGAGATGTGATAAATTCTCCCAGAACGTCAAGAGTGACATCAGTCCTGCTAAGCTTGAGCTCTTTCGATACTCTGATGGCATCCTCTATTTTTTCCCCTGAAATGTATGCTTTTGAGAATATCCATATGAACTTTTTTGGAAAATAAGGGAGAATTGCGGCAATTAATTTATTGAACATCTTTCTTAAAGTTAAAGTGTCACAAAAATATCAAATCATTGCTCAGAACAACAACCTGAAATAAAAAATCAAATAAAAACTATACTGAGTCTTATTTTAATGACGTTTGTCACATCGGATTAATGATTTATGACAGTTTGAAAATAATTTAGTTACACTTTAAATAGTTGTAAATATTTATTTTACATCGCTTTCTCAAAAAATTGTTTAATAAGAATATCACTTTTTCGGCAAATCTCCGTTTATATACTGTTGCGAAAAAGATGAATAGTCAAATAAACCTAATCGGATCGATTTTGCTTAAGAGAATAAAATATTCATTATTAGTGTCTTGTGTCATGCTTCTTGATAGTTTTGGCCAGGATCCGACTTTTTCTCAGTTCTACGCCAATCCGCTTTATCTTGCCCCGTCGTTCGCGGGCGCAACTGAAGAATACAGGTTTGCCCTTAACTACAGGAACCAGTGGCCGGCTGTCCCGGGGGTTTTTCACACTTATAGTATATCATTCGACAAAGCCCTTCTGAATTTCAATTCAGGGATAGGGGTGCTTGCAACTTACGATGTTGCAGGATCCGGTGAACTTAGTACCACAAACATCGGGCTCCTGTATTCCTACGATTTTAAAATCAATGATGACTGGCACATCCGGCCCGGGGTAAACTTTAAATTCACCTACCTTGGACTCGATATCTACAAGCTTGTCTTTGCCAGCCAGATGACCGGTTCGGGAACCGTACCGTCGGTATATCCGCCACCTTTCAGCAAGGTGGCCGATGTCGATTTCGCTACATCAGCACTGGTATATAATGACCGCTTCTGGGGCGGTTTCACTCTTGATCATCTTCTTAACCCAAAACAGTCGTTTTACGGGAATGAATCAACCCTGCCGGTTAAGCTGAATGTTTTCGGAGGTATCCAGATTTTAAGAAAAACAAGGCTTCGTCAGACATATCAGGAAGTATTGTCGGTTGCACTTAATTTCCAGAAACAGGCCGATTTTTATCAGACCGATATAGGATTGTACTATTACAGGGATCCGCTTATTTTCGGATTGTGGTACAGGGGAATCCCGTTTGTGACCTCTCAGGCAGGAGATGCAGTTATAGGACTTCTCGGCATCAAAACCAAACAGCTCCATATCGGATATAGTTACGATTTCACAATCTCAAATCTGATATCTTCTACATCAGGTGCTCACGAGATATCTCTTGTATACGAATTCAATTCATTCTCAATTGGTCAGAGAACAAAGATAAGGGCTATACCATGCCCGGAATTCTAGTTCCGTGAGATCCGGTTCAGCATATCTTTTTAAAATTAAAGGGTGTGAGGCAGCAAAATAATTAAATTGCTATATTTGCGGCTGATAAACATTAAACCTCACATTTCTTTCGATGAAGAATCTTACCAATGTTCTGCTTGCACTGCTGTTTCTGGCTGTTGCCGCCCTGTTCGTGCTCCACTTTACCGGAAATAAAAATACCTCAAAAGACAATAATGCTGAAGGAACAGCAAGTGCCGTGTCTGACGGGATTGCCTTTGTGGATATCGATACCGTGGTGTTCAAATTCAACATGTATTCCGACAGGAGAGAAGAACTGCTCGAGAAACAGAAAAGCGCCGAGGCTGAACTTAATTCCAAAGGTACCCAGTATGAAAGGGGAGTGAGGGACTTCCAGGATAAGGTGAATAAGGGTCTTGTAACCAGGGCCACTGCAGCGGAAATGGAACAATCCCTTCTTCAGCAGCAGCAGGAACTGGTCAATCTGCGTGACCAGCTACAGTCCAACCTTCTTGAGGAAGACCAGGTAATGAACAGGCAGATACTGGAATACATCACCACCTTTCTCGTAGAACATAAGAATGAGTATAAGTACCAGTATGTTCTCGGCAAGAGTTTCGGAAGCCCCATCCTTTACGGCGATTCGGCAATGGATATTACCCAGCAGGTCGTTGATGGACTGAATGCCAAATATCAGACCGAGAAAAAGAAGTGATCCCATGGGATTTGCCTCTGCGTGGCTTGAACAAAATTCACTTTTCCCCCGGATCATTACAGAGGCGCCAGCTCAAAATACAGGTATTATTGTTGTTGTTCCCGCTTTTGACGAGCCCGGAATAACTAATCTCCTTGACTCCTTTGCAGGTTGCAATCATCCTGCCTGCAGAGCTGAAATCGTGATAGTTGTGAATGCTCCCGACAATGCCGGGGAAGCAAGTCTTTCAGGCACACGGAACAGTGCTGTTGCCGTCAAATCATGGAAACAGCTTAACCGCGATCTTTTTTTTGATGTTCATGTTGTTGACGGGCTGGAGCTTAAATCGTCAGGTTGGAGCGTCGGTCTTGCCAGGAAGACCGGAATGGACGAAGCCGTCAGACGGTTTGACCTTCTGAACAATCCCGACGGAATTATTCTGAATATCGATGCCGATTGCACGGTAAAAAACAACTACTTCGAAGCAGTTTACAGCGAAATGGCCGGCAGACCCGACCGGATGGCATGCTCTGTATATTTTGAACATCCTGTTTCGGGCGATGACTTTCCGGCGGAGATATACAGATCTGTTATGCTCTACGAGCTCCATATGCGATATTTCGTTCAGGGCCTTTTCTTTACAGGCTTTCCATGGGTCCATCATACGGTCGGATCGGCAATTGCAATTAAGGCCTTAGCCTACGTCAGGGCTGGAGGGATGAACAAGCGATCGGCCGGGGAAGATTTCTATTTTATTCAGAAACTGCTTCCGGCAGGAGGATTCTTTAACCTGACCTCAACCACTGTCTATCCCTCACCAAGAATCTCAACAAGGGTGCCTTTCGGTACGGGCCCTGTCATATCCCGTCTGGCTGAATCACCTGATGCCGGCCTGCTTTCCTATAACCCGGAAGCGTTCCGTGAACTCCGGCTCTTTTTCAGCATGGTTGACGGTTTCTTTCTTGAAGACAGGAATACCGTCAACTACAAATTCTCTGACCTGCCGCCGGGCATTCGTCAGTTCATCAGTTCTGAAGTTTGGGAAGCCAGAATCACTGAGATAAGAAACAACACTTCGGGAAAGGACTCATTCAGAAAAAGATTTTTCAGCTGGTTCAATATGTTCAGGATTGTGAAATACCTGAATTCGGTACACATAACGCATTTCACCAAAGTGCCTGTGGAAGAAGGTGCAGGTGATCTGCTTGAAATGATGGAAAAAGATAATCCCGCAGTCCTGAACGACCTGCTCAACTGTTTCAGGCAAATGGACCTTAACGGCTAATTTGTTTCTCTTGTGTTCCGGCGGTCTTCCTGAGGCGACAGAATTATGTAAAGATCCTCATCCGGCTTTTTCATCCTGTACTGCTCCCTGGCATACTTCTCAAGGTTCCTGTCGCTTGTTTTCAGCTCATGAAGCTTCCTTTTATCCTCTTCGATGCGCTGAACATAATACTCCTTCTCAGCCTTTAGTTTTTTAAGGTTTCTCATCTCCTTCCATCTCGATATCAGATTGTTTGAATCGAGCAATAATATCCAGACAGCGAAAATGATCAGTGTGAGGAGATACTTGTTCCTCAGGACGGGTGGGATTTTTTCGATGAACTTGAAGCGTTGCATCATGATACAAACCTACAACTTTTTTTTTAACCGCCGCTCATAAGATACAACATCTGTACATTGTCGCCATCATGAATTACAGTCGATCCGTATTTGTCGCGCGGAATAAGCCCTCCATTGATTTTTATGATCCTCATCCTGAATGTAAACTTTCTGATCTCAAGCATGCTGCTTACAGTCAGTGAATCCGCCTCAAATTCCTCTTCCCTGTTGTTCAGTATTATCTTCATACCATGTGCTGGTTCCGGTTCATTCCCATCAGCAATTCGACAACTGTATTGGCCTGCTTTCCGGCCACGATGGCTACCCGCGGTGCAAGCGGAGGGAGATCATCCGAGACCTCAGAGGTCTCATCCCCGCACACATATAGTGTTTCATCAATTTTTCTGCTTTTCAGAATCTCATTGTTACCCCACCCTGCAATTCCTGAACCGGCTATAAGGGGAATTCCCCTCAGGACGCTTTGCACCGTTTCAATAAACATCTCCTTTATTTCGCTGCTGTCGAGTGCTTCGACAATCACGTCACAGCCGCTGAAAATATCAAATATGTTATTTCTGTCAAGCCTCAGGCTGTGAATTAATACATTGGTTTCAGGCCTGATCCGGGACAGATTTTCCTTCAGCGCTTCGGTCTTCAGCATCCCTTCCTGACCTTTAAAATAAAACTGCCTCGACAGATTCGATTTCTCCACCCTGTCATAATCGGCTATTACCAATGTGCCAACACCGCTTCTGGCAAGCAAGACTGCACAATTTGATCCCAGACCGCCGGCTCCTGCTATTCCCACCCTGAATTTTTTCAGGTGCTCCTCTATTTCTGACAGATTCATCCGCTGATTTTTGAACATTCTGACTACACAAATATAAATGGTTTACACTGAAGAATTTTCTAAAATCCTCCTCCAAACCATTATAATGATCATTATCATTCTACAGGAGTTTTTTAAAGAGTAAATTTGGTCATAAATAATAAGGTTGTCGGGGCTCTGGGACAAAAATCCATTGATTTTCTTCGTTTACCCCGGCCCCAAGGGGAGCGAAGAAAATCAGTTTACTCCCCTTGGGGTTTGGGGTAAATAAACTGATTTTCGAGTGATTAAGGGATTGGCAATAATGAATGAATTTGGTCATAAATAATAATTTACGCCGGTAATCAATATAAAACCCATGGATTTACACCAGATTAAAGCACAGCATCGCCTTCTAAAACGATGGGACTATAAATGGACCCCTCTGGATAAAGGCTATACCGACAAAATACTGTATATAAATGTGGGAGAAACTGACGTCAGGGAAAAGGATGTCCCGCCAGTGATGAAGGAAAAGTTCATTGGAGGCAAGGGTTACGGACTTCGCCTTCTCTGGGATGCCACCTCACCCGATACTAAATGGGATGATCCTGAGAATGAGATAATAATATCCTCAGGACCTATTGGCGGTATAACCCAGTACTCCGGTACGGGCAAATCGCTTGTAGTAAGCATTTCCCCTCAGACCAATTCAGTCATGGACAGCAATGTGGGAGGATTTTTCGGACCGTTTCTGAAGTTCTCCGGATTTGATGCGATTGAAATTCAGGGCAAGGCTAAGAATGATGTAGTAGTGTTTATTGACGGGATTAACCATAAGGTAGAGATCTTCGAAGCTCCATATGAAGCAGCCGACAGTCACGTTCTGGCTGAGCAGCTTACTGAGATGTTTGCGGATGATGAAAGTGAAAAAAGGAATATCGGTGTCGTTTCTTCAGGATCGGCAGCCGAACACTCGCTAATAGGAATGCTAAACTTCAGCTTCTACGATGCCCGAAGGAAGAAAGTAAGGATGAAACAGGCCGGAAGGGGCGGAATCGGAACAGTATTCCGTAACAAAAAGATAAAGGCGCTGGTATGCAAGGTCCCCGGGGTTAAGGGAAACCTTAACAATGTAGTTGATCTCGCGGCTATCATGGAAAGAGGAAGGCGGTTCAACTGGGAAATCAAGGAACTTGACGACGCGCAGTGTCAGATGAGGCAGGTGGGTACTGCTCACCTGGTTGAAATAATGAACGACCACGACCTTCTTCCTGTTCATAACTACAAGTTCGGAAGCCATCCTGAAGCCTATAAAATTGATTCAACGGTGTGGAAATCATATTTCACCCAGAATATTCCAGATGGTTGCTGGCTTGGCTGCAATATGTCGTGCAGTAAGGGCATCGACAACTATGAGGTTCAGACAGGGCCGTACAAAGGCCAGATAGTAATTGTTGACGGACCGGAATATGAAAATGCTGCCGGCCTGGGATCAAACTGCGGAATTTTTGATCCGGGATACGTCATTGAAACCAACTTCTACTGTGATACTTACGGTATCTGCACAATAACCTGGAGTACCCTGTCGGCCTTTGTAATGGAATGCTATGAGAACGGGATCCTGAATAAGGAACGGACCGGAGGACTCGAACTGAATTTCGGTAATCCGGCAGCCGCCCTGGAGATGCTTCACCAGCTTGCCAGGGGTGAGGGATTCGGGAAAATCGCAGGGACCGGAGTTCGCAGAATGAAGGAACTGTTCATTGCCAATGGCTGGGGTGAGGCCTCTTTCCTGATGGATATCGCAATGGAAAACAAAGGGCTTGAATATTCACAATATATGCCTAAGGAATCACTTGCACAACAGGGCGGATTTGCCATGACCAACAAGGGTCCGCAGCATGATGAGGCCTGGCTTATTTTCATGGATATGGTTAACAACCAGATACCAACATTCGAAAATAAAGCCGAGGCATTGCACTACTTCCCGATGTTCAGAACCTGGTTCGGACTGGTGGGCCTTTGCAAGCTCCCCTGGAATGATGTCGAGCCCGAAACCAACGCTCAGACCGATGAACCCGCAAAGGTGCCGGAGCATGTCGATAATTATGTTACAATTTACAAAGCTGTTACAGGAAGGGAATTCAGCAAGGAAAGACTTATTGAGGACTCGGAAAGGGTATATAACTTCCAGAGGATATTCAACCTTAGAAGAGGTTACGGAACCCGCAGGTTCGACGCACAACCTTATCGGGCTGCAGGTCCGGTTACTGTTGAGGAATATGAATCGAGAGCTGAAAGATATGACAAACAGCTAAAGGAAAATGTGGGAGTAGACCCGCAAGGGAAGACTACTCACGAAAAGATGAAACTGGTCAGGGAATACCGGGAAGACAGGTATGAGAGCCTTCTCGACGCTGTTTACAAACGCCGAGGATGGAACAGCAACGGAGTGCCGACAATCGGATTCCTTAAAAAAATCGGGATGGATTTCCCTGAGGTCATTGAAGTCGTCAAGGATTACCAGTAGAATCCATTGCTGTTATTCTGCAGGTTTTCCGTAATTTTATCTCCTGATGATGAAACGCTTCTTCTTTTTGCTTATACTGTTGTTTGTCGCATTCCCCGGTTGCAGGAACAGCGTCGCTGACAGGGAGAAAGAGATCATTATCTTTCATGCGGGAAGTCTGTCGGTGCCTTTTAAACAACTGGCCGATGAATACAGAAAGATTAATCCCGGGGTAAAGATACTTATGGAATCCGCCGGAAGCCTTGTCTGTGCACGCAAGGTTACAGAACTCAGGAAACCATGCGACATCATTGCATCAGCTGATTATATGGTGATTGACGAGCTTATCATACCGGAATACGCCTCCTGGAGCATCAAATTCGCCACAAATGAGATTGTAATTGCGTTCCGCGAAGAATCGAGATATTCATCTGAAATCGACTCATCGAACTGGATTGACATTCTGCTCAGGGATGATGTTGTCTATTCCAGGTCGGACCCTGATTCAGATCCCTGCGGCTACAGAAGCGTTATGACTTTCAAGCTTGCAGAAAAGTATTACGGCGTACCCGGTCTTGAAGGGAAGCTGACTGCAAAAGACAGGAATTTTATCCGTCCCAAGGAGGTTGATCTGATTGCCCTGGTTGAAACAGGTGCAGCTGATTACATGTTCCAGTATAAATCCGTTGCCAGGCAGCACAACCTGAAATATGTTGAATTGCCCGACATGATAAATCTGGGTAATCCGCTTATGAACGAACATTATAATTCTGTATCGGTCGATGTGGCCGGTAAAACACCCGGCAGTAAATTGACTGTAAGGGGTGATTATATCAATTACAGTCTGGCTGTTCTCAGGGATGCCCCCAACAGTGTGGGCGCCACAGACTTTGTCTCTTTCATGCTGAGTCCCGAAGGTGTTGAAATTTTCAGGAGAAACGGACAGGACCCTGTCGTTCCTGCTCTAACCGAACAGCCTGCCATGATCCCGTCCGCTCTTAAGAAGTACCTTGGTGATGGGATTCAGTAGCGAGCAACCGGTCAGAAGCAGCCTTTTCAGCCTGATAATGCTGATTTTGTCATCTTTTGTCCTCCTGTTTATACTGGCCCCGCTGGCAGGTATTTTTTTAGAAACAACCGGATCTGAACTGCTCAAAACAGCTAATGACAGGGAGGTAAGGGATAGTATCTGGCTTACGCTTCTTGTGGCTTTCTCCGCAACCTTCCTTTTTGCTTTTGCCGGCATACCACTGGCCTGGATCCTTGCCCGTAAGGAGTTCCCGCTGAAAGGAGTGGTGCAGGGACTTATTGATTTGCCCGTAGTCATCCCGCACACTGCTGCAGGAATAGCGGTGCTTGGATTCATTTCAAGGGATGGATTTCTTGGCGGAATTGCCGATTCCGCAGGACTATCCCTGATTAATAATCCGGCAGGGATCGCACTTGCCATGGCCTTTGTAAGCATTCCCTTCCTTATTAATTCAGCCAGGGATGGCTTTGCCTCTGTACCGGTAAGGCTTGAAAAGGCAGCTCTGACACTCGGGGCATCCCATACAAGGGTCTTCTTCACAATCTCGCTTCCCCTTGCCTGGAAAAGCATAATGACAGGATTCGTTATGATGTTTGCCCGGGGCATGAGCGAGTTCGGCGCAGTTGTTATTGTTGCATATCACCCTATGACAGCTCCGGTACTTATCTATGAACGGTTCAGTTCCTTCGGACTTGATTATGCAAGGCCTGTATCCGTCCTGTTCATTATCGTTGCCCTGGCGGTTTTTATCCTTCTCAGGCTTATATCGCTTAAAAAGAAGGAATCTCATATCACTCCTGATGCTGAAGCTTGAAAACATAAACAGGAAGTTCGGCGCCTTTGCCCTCTCGGGAATCAGTTTTGAAGTTCCTGACGGTGAGTATTTTGTCCTTCTCGGCCGGTCGGGATCCGGAAAAACCTGCCTTCTTGAACTTATTGCCGGACTGAATGCTCCTGATTCGGGAACCTTGTGGATTGACGGACAGGAAATGACGAAACGCAAAATACAGGACCGGCCTGTTGGTCTGGTTTTTCAGGATTTTGCCATCTTTCCCAACATGACAGTCTATGGGAATATTGCTTATCCCCTGCGATCCAGGGGGATGAAAAAAAGCGATATTTCACCCAGAGTCAATTCCATTGCAGCCGAAATGGATATTTCATCTCTTCTCGGCCGCTATCCCCAAAATCTGTCATCTGGTGAACTTCAGAGGGTTGCGATTGCCAGAACCCTGGTTCTTTCTCCAAAGCTTCTTCTTCTTGATGAACCGATGTCGTCTGTTGATGCAAGCCTCAAGGACGACATCAGGAAAGTTCTTCGCCGGATTAACAGAAGCGGACTTACTATAATTCACGTAACTCACGATTATCGTGAGGCATTAAGCCTTGCCGGCAGGGTTGGTGTTATCCATGGCGGCAGGATAGTCCAGAAAGGTACTCCGGAATCGGTCTTCAGCCGGCCGGCAAGCAGATTCGTTGCCAGATATGCCGGAATTAAAAACTTTTTCAATGTAAGATTAAGTAAGAAAGGCGATGTGTGGAAAGCTGAAGGAGACCGGAATATAATATTCTGCACGGCTGACAGCAGCTTTGCCGGCGAGGGGCTTATGATGGTGAGAGGCGAGAATATCTCGATAAGCGACAATGAACCGGTTCCGGGCACAGAAAACTGTTTCAGGGGAGTGGTCACGGAGATTTTTCCTTCTGAATCTGGTATGGAGATCACCGTCGATGCCGGAATGCTTTTTGTTGCCAGCATTTCTGTAAGTGATTTCCGGAAATTAAAGGGAAGAGAAGCCTCACAGGTATGGATTTCCTTTCCCCGTGAGGCGGCAGTTGTAATCGACGGGAGTAATGATTCAGGAATAAGTTCAGAAAAATCAACCTTAAACAGATAGAATGGACATGATCCCTTTTTCGCAGGCTGTTGACATCGTAATGGAATCAGATATAATGATGATGGAATCTGAAAGGATCTCCTTTACAGATTCACTTGACAGGATACTGGCCGGGGATGTGATAAGCGACATGGACATGCCTCCGTTCGACAAATCTTCGGTCGACGGCTTCGCATGCAGGAAGGAAGATCTGAGGGATGAGCTTGAAGTGCTCGAAACGGTTGCGGCCGGGGTATGGCCTTCAAAAGATATTACCAGAGGCTGCTGCTCAAGAGTCATGACCGGCGCCCCTGTGCCTTCGGGCGCCGATTGCATGATAATGGTTGAGGATACTGAAACCCTGCCATCAGGAAGGATAAGGTTCACCGGCACTTTGAAAAAGGACAATATTGCCTTAAAGGGTGAAGACATCAGAAAAGGAGATATTGTAATAAGGACTGGCATGCTGATCCGGCCCCAGCATATTGCCACAATGGCAGCAGTTGGTCATGTTTCACCTCTGGTCAGTGTTAAGCCGGCTGTTGCGGTTATCAGTTCGGGAAGCGAGCTTGTTGAACCCGGCATTGTTCCTGGTTTGTCCCAGATCCGAAACAGTAATTCCAGCCAGCTTTTGGCCCAGATTGAACAAGCCGGCGCTAAAGGGAATTACTATGGGATCGCGGGAGATGACGAGGATATAACCTACAAGATTGTCAGTCAGGCTATTGCCGAAAATGACCTTGTTATTATTACCGGAGGTGTTTCAATGGGAGATTTCGATTTTGTTCCTTCAGTCCTTGAAAAAGCCGGTGTCAGAATTTTTTTCAGCAGTGTGGCTGTTCAGCCCGGGAAACCCACTACCTTCGGGCTTCATCCGGAGGCAGCTGTTTTTGGCCTTCCCGGAAATCCCGTTTCTTCGTTTCTTCAGTTTGAATTGCTGGTTAAGCCTTTATTGTTCAGAATGATGAATTGCAGCCTGAAACCCTTGACTCTGAAACTGCCCATGGCACTGAGGTATGAGAGGAGATCAGCCGACAGAATGGCGCTGATTCCGGTTAAATTATCCGGTGACGGAACCGTGCTGCCCGTTGAGTACCATGGTTCGGCTCACATCACTGCCATGAACGAAACGGATGGGATAATATCAATGCCTGTTGGAGTTAAAATATTCGGGAAAGGGGAAATTGTAAGTGTTAGACAGATTTAACAGGCATATTAACTATCTGCGTATCTCGGTAACCGACCGCTGCAATCTGAGATGCCGGTATTGCATGCCCGATGAAGGAATTAAGCTTCTCAGGCATGAAGATATACTTTCTTTTGATGAGATCACCGGCTTTACAAGGCTTGCAGTTGAAAAGGGAATTGACAAGGTAAGAATCACCGGGGGTGAACCATTGGTGAGAAAGGGAATTGTGGCACTTGTCGGCATGATCGCAGAAATACCGGGAATATCCGATCTGTCGATGACGACCAACGGTACACTGCTTGAGAATTTTGCTTCTGATCTGAAAAAGGCGGGACTGCAGCGGGTGAATATCAGTCTTGATACGGTTGATCCCGAAAAATACGCCTGGATTACCCGTAAAGGAAACCTGAATGATGTGTTCAGGGGCATTGATGCCGCCCTGAAAGCCGGACTGACTCCTGTCAAGATCAATTGCGTGAAAGGTGATTCGGGTTCACAGGAAGACGCTGCCGGCGTGGACGGATTTTGCAGGAATAACGGTCTTGAAGTAAGGTATATTGAAGAAATGGATCTTGAAAAAGGGAGATTCTCAAAAGTGCACGGAGGGACCGGCGGATTATGTGCCGAATGCAACAGGCTGCGGCTTACCTCCGACGGCAAACTTAAACCCTGTCTGTTCAATGGCATGGAGTTTGATATCAGGGAACCCGGTTACGAAGAAGCCCTCAGACTGGCTCTGGAGAATAAGCCTGAGAAGGGAATGACAAATTCAAATAACTCTTTTTATAATATAGGAGGATAAAGCTTATGGAAAAGTTTTCACATGTTGATGAAACAGGAAAGGCATCTATGGTCGATGTCGGTGGAAAAGAAGTTCAGGTGCGCAGCGCAAAAGCAACAGGACACATTAAACTCTCGGATGAAACCCTCAGCCTGATCAAGGATAATTTGCTTAAAAAGGGAGATGTGCTGACCGTAGCCCAGATTGCCGGCATCAACGCTGCAAAGGCAACTTCTTCGCTTATTCCCCTTTGCCACAACATCGTTCTCGATCATGTCAAAGTAGAACTGTATCCCGATGAGGTTGGGATAGTGGCTGAAAGTGAAGTCACATGCACGGGCAGAACAGGTGCTGAAATGGAAGCCCTGACAGCTGTAAGCGTTGCCCTTATGACTGTTTATGACATGTGCAAGGCAGTCGACAAAATGATGGTCATCGACAGGGTCATGGTAACAGAGAAGACCAAATTATGAATCTGCCCGAAAAATTTAATATCCTGATAATTACTCTGAGCGACAGGGCTTTCAGGGGAGATTACGAAGACCTGAGCGGTCCGGCCATCAGGGACCGGCTATCTCTTTTCTTCAGCACCCTTGAATGGAAGCATGAATTCAGGATGCAGCTCATCCCCGACGACCGGGCGATCCTTCAGGATCTGGTGAGGGATTCATCCAAATCAATGCACCTGATAGTTACAACGGGAGGAACCGGGATAGGTCCGCGCGATATTACAATCGAAGCAATTAAACCCCTGCTTTCAAAGGAAATACCGGGTATAATGGAGCTGATAAGGGTAAAATACGGAGCTGAAAATCCAAATGCACTTCTGAGCAGGGGAGTGGCAGGCATATCGGGGAAGTCGCTTGTATTAACCCTTCCCGGATCGTCAAAGGCTGTCAATGAGTATATGAACGAAATCCTGAAGGTGCTTGAACACACTATCAGGATGCAATACGGGATCGATTCCCACGCGAAGCACTAATCAGTGAGCCTGTTGAGGGTGTTGATCGTCTGCACTCCTATAATCCTGTCGTATCTTTCCCTCGGATTTCTGTAATAAACAATAACAGTATAGTCGTTTTCAGTTTCATAGTGGCTTCCTTCAAACTTTGAGGCAACACTATCGTCAGTGCCATCCCTCCTGAATACATATTCGTAATTATACCAGCCCTGTTTCAGAAGGATAATACATTCGTACGCCCCCTCCGCGGCATTATAGCTCATCAGGTTGTTGCTGTTGAATTCCCAGTTGTTGAATGCCCCCGATACATACATTCTGCCTCCTTCAACCGGATATTTTGAAGGAAGCGTGAAATATACGGAAACATAATCGGCATCAGTCTCGGGGTTCTTCTCCTCCTGAATGGCGATATAATATTTGCCGTTGAAATCCTCCCAGTAAAAATAAGGCTTGAATTCCCTGTTGTCGGAGGGAGCGAGGTACACATGATAATTCGACATCAGGAAATCGATCTTTCTTACATATTGCGACTGGTATCTGATACTTTTTATGTCGAAATACCTGAATTCATTTCCGCCCGGAAACACATTCCTGTCAGTAAGGGAGCTGTATTTCAGCTGGTCGTTACTCACGAATTCGGGCTTAAGGTTCTTCCTGGCATTATCCCACCTTCCGTTCTGCAGAATGAAGGCAAAGACATCCCTGTAAGGATCATTTATCCTGAGCGGCGATATGTTTATGTTGAAGTCGATCTGCTGGTTAAGGTCGAGGTCAGCCGTCATTCTCGGGCGATGTGCTGATATTTCTATCCCGGAAAGATCTTCCGTTACCATAAAGCGATATGAAAGTACAGGATTCTCAGGATCATTCGACGGGTGGATAAGTATAATATAGTTGCCCGAGAGTTTGAAGTTTATCCTGTCATTGGGAAACGAAAGCTTGTAATGAGTATAGTGAACCGTAGTGTTGAACGAAGGTCTGTATTCCTCCACCGGATTCTCGGGAAAACCTTCAAGATAGTCGGTGTGGAAAATATCCGACCTGTTCCAGTCCTTGTCGCAGTGAATGAATGAATAATAAAAATTATCAATGTCATTTCCCATGAGATCAAAATGAAGCTCCAGCTTTTCGCCGCTGTTCAGCCTGATGACAGGGTATGACAGGTTCCATCCTTCCTTGTAGAGCTGCACTGTCTTCACCCTGTCGTCAAAGACATGATTTGTAAGAGTAAGCTCAGTATTGCCTTCCTGATTAACAGTGAAAGCGTTAGTGAAAAATGCCAAAAGCAGGGTAAAAATCATCGTTTGGGTTTTATTGACAAATTTACATATAGTGAAATTTTATAGAATCATTTTTGCGATATTTCGGAAAATTTAACTTGCTATTTATACATTTGCAGTTACTGTTATTCATATAACAGAAATCTGATCAGCCAGAGTTTTTTTTAATAGATCAATTAAGATGCCAGGATCGATAAAGCTAAAAAAAGGATTTGATATCCGGATGGAAGGTATTGCTGAAAGGAAGATCGCCGGAACTGTCAGTCCTGCCCTGTTTGGGGTCAAACCAATTGATTTTCCGGGTCTGACTCCGAAACTTGATGTCCATATCGGTGATTCAGTTGAGGCAGGCAGTTCCCTTTTCCATGACAAACTTCAGCCTGAGATAAAATTCACCTCTCCCGTGAGCGGGAAAGTGGTTTCAATTGACAGAGGCGACCGAAGAAAAATACTTGAGGTTGTTGTTGAGAAAAGCGGAAACTCATCGGTGGACTTTGGGAAAGCGGATCCTGAGAAGCTTTCCGCAGCACAAATCAAAGAGGTGCTGTTGCAATCAGGTCTCTGGCCGGCTGTCCGCCAGCGTCCCTATCACGTGGTTGCAAATCCCAACGATCAGCCAAAATCAGTTTTTATTTCCTGTTTTGACACTGCCCCTCTGGCTCCGGATTATAATTTTGTCCTTGCCAACTCCTCAGCTGAACATTTCAGGAGAGGGCTGACGGCTGTTTCAAAGCTTACAAAAGGGAAAGTCAACCTGACTTTAAAGCATGGTGAGGAAGCAAACAAGGTCTTTGAAGGTATTGGCGGAGTTGAAATATCTCATTTCTCGGGCCCTCATCCTGCAGGAAATGTCGGGATCCAGATTCACCATCTCGATCCGGTAAACAAGGGAGAAGCCGTATGGTATGTGAATTTTCAGGATGTAATTGCAATAGGAAGGCTTTTTGCCGAGGGTATCTACAGGCCCGAAAGGCTGGTTGCCCTTACAGGTTCAGAGGTCGTTGAACCCCGGTACCATAAAATGCTTTCCGGCGGAGCAATAGCTCCCATGCTTGAAGGTAATGTAAAGGAGGGCGGCCTGAGATATATAAGCGGAAATGTGCTTACCGGAACTAAGATTGAACGGAATGGCTACCTGGGTTTCTACGACTCACAGGTGACTGTTATCCCCGAAGGCAATTATTTTGAAATGTTCGGGTGGGCGTTACCGGGCATCGGTAAATTGAGCTTTTCCCGTACATTCCTCTCTTCGCTGTTCCCGAAAAAGACATACAAACCCGATACCAACTTCCATGGGGGGGAGAGGGCATTCGTTGTGACAGGGCTGTATGAAAAGGTATTTCCAATGGATATCTATCCCATGCAGCTTCTTAAGGCAATAATTGCCCAGGATATTGACATGATGGAAAACCTCGGAATCTATGAGGTGGCTGAAGAGGATTTTGCCCTGTGCGAGTTTGTCTGCCCCTCAAAGATCGAGATCCAGTCAATTGTAAGGCAGGGACTGGATTTGATAAGGAAAGAGATGAGTTAAGTAAACAGTGAATTTTTTACCATATGGATTTCCTGAGAAAAAAGATTGATAAACTGAAACCTCAGTTCACGAAAGGAGGTAAGTTTGAGAAACTGCAGTCGGTGTTTGAAGGATTGGAAAGCTTCCTTTTCGTATCCGACAAGGTTACTGGCAAAGGTTCCCACATCCGCGATTCGATCGACCTGAAACGGACAATGACTGTTGTTATAATAGCCCTGGTGCCCGCACTGCTTTTCGGGTGCTACAATACCGGATTGCAGCATTTCAGGTCGGTCGGAACCGACCCGGCCCTGTTCCAGGCTTTCTGGTTCGGATTAATTAAACTTCTGCCCCTGATTATTGTCAGCTATGTGGTCGGTCTCGGTATAGAATTTATAGCAGCACAGATACGCGGACATGAGATAAACGAGGGCTTCCTGGTGACAGGGATTCTGATCCCGCTTATCATGCCGATAGACGTACCTCTCTGGATGCTTGCACTGGCTGTCGCTTTTTCAGTGATACTCGGCAAGGAAGTGTTCGGCGGCACAGGTATGAATATCTTTAACCCTGCACTCCTTGCAAGAGCATTCATATTTTTCAGCTATCCCGGATGGATGACCGGAGATAACGTATGGACCGAAGGATTGACCAAGGGGATTAATGTCATCGATGGTTACTCAGGAGCTACCCCGCTTTCCATGCTCGCGACAGGCGATGTCTCAAACCTTCCTTCATTCATGCAGATGTTTGTCGGGACAATCCCCGGTTCGGTGGGGGAGACTTCAGTTATTGCCATCCTGATCGGAGCCGCAATCTTGCTGATCACGGGAGTCGGAAGCTGGAAGATAATGCTTAGCGTTTTCGCCGGCGGAATAGGGATGGGACTCCTTCTCAATGCCCTGTCAGTTAATGAATATATGGAACTGCCGTTTTATTATCACATGGCTATGGGCGGTTTCGCGTTCGGAGCCGTTTTCATGACTACCGACCCGGTATCGGGAGCCCAGACTGAAAGAGGTAAATGGATCTACGGATTCCTGATAGGGATATTGTCCATCCTTATCAGGGTGGTTAACCCGGCATATCCCGAGGCAGTAATGCTTGCCATCCTTTTCATGAATGCTTTTGCCCCGCTTATTGATTACTATGTGGTCCAGTCAAATATTAAAAGAAGGCTCAAAAGGGCCAAGGTTACACTTAATACCGGAGTAAAATGAAACACTTCAGCAACAGATATATTTTCATCTTCTCCTCAATTATGGTAATCGTTGTCGCAACCCTGCTTTCCCTTGCGGCGACGTTGCTCCAGCCTGCCCAGGCAAGGAACCTCGAGATAGAAAAGAAAAGGAACATGCTTGAATCCATTAATGTGGAAGCAACACGTGAAAATACCGAGGAACTTTATGAAAAATACATCAGGGAAGGTTTTGTAGTCAACTCCGATGGCAGCCTCGTCGAAGACGTGGATGCATTTACGGTAGTAGTTAAAAATGAACAGAAAAAGCCGCTCGAACAGCAATATCTTCCGGTGTTCAGAGCTGAGCCTGACAACGGAGAGAAAGTCATAATAATACCGGTCGAAGGGAAAGGCCTGTGGGGGCCGATTTATGGTTACGTATCACTGAAATCGGATATGAACACTGTTTACGGTACCAATTTCGATCATAAAGGCGAAACGCCCGGTCTTGGCGCAGAGATTAATACCACGGAGTTCGAAAGCCAGTTCCTGGGCAAGAAACTATATGACGAGGCGGTTTTTAAATCGGTCCAGGTAGTTAAAGGCGGAGCAAGGGAAAACGATCCTCACGGTGTTGATGCAATATCAGGAGGCACAATCACCAGTAAGGGTCTTCAGGACATGATTTATGACTGCCTCATCAAATACAACAGCTATTTTTTAAAAAACAGGATTTGACCTATGAGCAATCAGGAAAAAGAACCGATCCTATCGGCAAAAAACCTTAAACTGCTGACAGAACCTCTGGGTAAAAACAACCCGATAACCATTCAGGTTCTGGGAATATGTTCCGCTCTTGCGGTAACTGTTAAGATGAAACCGGCACTGGTGATGGCGCTTTCAGTGATAGTAGTCTTAAGCGTCTCGAACGTTGTAATTGCTTTGTTACGGAAATATATTCCCGACAGAATCAGAATTATAGTCCAGCTGGTTGTTATCGCAACAATGGTTATACTTGTCGACCAGTTCCTTAAAGCCTACGTTTTTGATGTTAGCAAACAACTCTCGGTATTCGTTGGGCTTATCATTACAAACTGCATCATAATGGGTCGCCTTGAAGCCTTTGCAATGGCAAACAAACCATGGCCTTCATTTATGGATGGACTCGGAAATGGTGCAGGCTATGGACTGATCCTGGTTATAGTAGCCTTCTTCAGGGAATTCCTGGGCTCAGGAACAATCTTCGGATATCCGGTTCTTGAGAAACTGGGCATCTACAACACCGGTTACGAGAACAACGGAATGGCAATACTCCCGCCAATGGCTCTGATTGTTGTGGGCCTGATAATATGGGTACAGAGGAGCAGGGATAAGAGTCTTGTCGAAAAACAATAACTGACTGGAATATGGAAAATCTCCTTAATATTTTTATTAAATCGATTTTTGTCGAGAACATGGTATTTGCCTTTTTTCTGGGCATGTGTTCATACCTTGCGGTCTCAAAATCGGTTAAAACGGCAATGGGACTGGGAATTGCGGTTGTGTTCGTCCTGGTGATCACAGTTCCCCTGAACTTTCTGGTCGAGAAATACCTGCTGCAAAAAGGAGCCCTGACCTGGCTGGGAGAGGGTTTTGCTGATGTTGACCTCAGCTTCCTTACCTTTATGATCTTTATTGCCTTCATTGCGGCTATGGTTCAGCTTGTCGAAATGATCGTCGAAAAATTCAGCCCGGCACTATATAACTCCCTCGGCATTTTCCTTCCGCTGATAGCAGTAAACTGCGCTATTCTCGGGGCATCTCTCTTCATGCAGGAAAGAGAATATGCGAATGTGCTCGAGGCCGGGGTTTTCGGACTGGGTTCCGGTATCGGATGGCTGCTTGCTATTGTCGGCATAGCAGCGATAAGGGAAAAACTTAAATACAGCAATGTACCTGATCCCCTTAAAGGCCTTGGTATCACTTTCATCCTTACCGGGCTTATGGCAATAGCATTCATGGGATTCATGGGAATTTCTTTGTAAAATTAATTATATCGCAATATGCTTTTGGCAGTTACAACTTTAGGTACACTTTTTTACAGTATAATAGTATTCCTTTTAATTATTCTGCTCCTGGTGGTTATGCTCCTCTTTGCAAGGGACAAACTTACGCCTAAGGGAGATGTAACACTTCACATAAACGACCGGGATATTGTTGTTTCACCCGGATCAAATCTGCTTTCTACTCTTTCATCAAACGGAATCTACCTTCCTTCTGCCTGCGGAGGCGGCGGTACCTGCGGTATGTGCAAATGCCAGATACTCGAGGGCGGCGGGGCTATCCTTCCCACAGAAACCGGATTCTTTACAAGGAGGGAACAGAATGACAACTGGCGCCTTGGCTGCCAGGTGAAAGTAAGAAATGATCTGAGAATCAGGCTTCCGGAAGCCGTCCTCGGCATTAAAAAATGGGAATGCGAGGTGGTGTCCAACAGGAATGTGGCCACCTTTATAAAGGAATTCGTTGTAAAACTGCCCGATGGAGAATCGCTTGACTTTGAACCGGGTGGATATATTCAGATAGATGTGCCGAAATACGAAATGACCTACAGGGATATTTTTATTGAGGACGGTTTCAAAAGCGACTGGGATAAATACCTTATGTGGGATCTTAAGATTAAGAATACGGAGGAGACTTTCAGGGCTTACTCGATGGCGAATTATCCCGCTGAGCTTAATCTTATCAAGCTTAATATCAGGATTGCCACTCCGCCATTCGACGGAGCCAGAAAGCAGTTTATGAATGTCCCTCCGGGAATATGCTCCTCCTATATCTTCTGCAGGAAACCGGGCGATAAGGTCACAATTTCAGGTCCTTACGGGGAATTCCATATAAAGAATACCAATAACGAAATGGTGTACATCGGAGGAGGAGCCGGAATGGCCCCGCTGCGCTCCCATATCTTCCACCTCTTCCATACCCTTAAAACCAATCGCAAGGTTACTTACTGGTATGGCGCCCGCTCTCTCCGCGAAGTTTTCTATGAAGATGAATTCAGGGCAATAGAAAAGGAATTTCCCAATTTTGAATTCCACCTGGCTCTTTCCGAACCGCTTCCGGAAGATAACTGGACAGGCCTCACCGGATTTATCCACAAGGTTCTGCTCGACAATTACCTGTCGAAGCACGAGGAACCGGAGGATATCGAGTACTATTTCTGCGGCCCTCCCGTGATGAATAATGCAGTCATCAAAATGCTCGACAGCCTTGGCGTTCCGCAGGAGAATATTTCATTTGACGACTTCGGGGTTTGATTCCGGACTGCTTACCAAATATCTTTCCTGGCGACAGGAGGCCTTACTACTTACTTAATTATGAGAACATCCCTGACATTGAAATTATTCACCGAGATTTTAATATCTGCAAAAGTTAACAGTGGGAAAGTACTGATATTGTTTTTGTTGCTGCTTCTGGCGCCTTCCTGCAAAAAAACTACAACCTTCGATAACTTCGGCGGATTTGCCCAGGGCACGACCTACAGCGTCACCTTTGCAAATAAGGGTAACATTGATCCTCAGGAACTCAAATCAGAGATTGAAAAGATACTGAAGGAATTTGACTTGTCCCTTTCACTGTATGCCGATTCGTCAATCCTGTCCAGGGTTAACAGGAACGAAGATGTTCAGGTCGACCGGTATTTCTCTGAGGCCTTCAGGAAATCCGTGGAAATATCTGAACTGAGCGAAGGGGCATTTGATATTACGGTCGGTCCGCTGACAAGGGCCTGGGGCTTCGGTCCGGATGACTATCGTAATTTTTCCGAATCAAAACTGGATTCTTTGCTTAAGCTGATCGGAATGGAGAAGGTGAGGCTGGAAAACAACAGAGTGATAAAAACCGATCCGGCCATAAAATTTGATTTCAATGCAATTGCCCAGGGTTACTCCGTTGATGTTGTCAGCGAGTATCTGGATTCAAGGGGGATCAGAAATTCACTGGTGGAGATCGGCGGCGAAGTCCGGGCAAAGGGCGATAAAAACGGTGTATTATGGAGAATAGGAATTGACCGCCCCGAGGATAACAACAAGATGCCGGGTAATAACCTTCAGGCTGTTATAAGCATGAAGGACCGGTCGCTTGCAACTTCAGGCAACTACAGGAAATTCTACGTTGAGGACGGTGTGAAATATTCTCATACAATAGATCCGAGGACGGGCTATCCGGCACGCAACACGCTTCTGAGTGCGACAATCCTGGCAGACGACTGTGCAACAGCCGACGGTATTGCAACCGCCTGCATGGTAATCGGGAAGGATCAGACTATTGAATTCCTCGGAGAACATCCAGAATATGATGCTTTGCTGATCTATTCAGACGAAAGCGGCAACTTCGTGACCTGGTCAACCGATAATCTCAAGAAATTCATTTCTCAATAATTCCGCAGGCAGAGCATGATCCGGAATTGCCGAGCGGAGTACAACCTGTGTCGGTGCTTTGTGCACATTTAATTCCCCTCTTCCGCATCTCCTTGTTGTGCCCCACATGAAACTGCGGAAACTTTCCCTTTGGCCTGAGCAAAATCCTTATGCCAAGGAAAATCCCCGATATTGCAACGAGTAATAGAGTTATTATGAGTAATTTTATGAACATGATCTTTTTATGTCAAAGATAATACCAATTAACCTCTGTTAATTAAACAACTTCAGATTTCCTTTGTTTACCTACTGACATTAAAACAGGAACAAAATCATGGCTAAAAAGAAGAATCCAACAGGAAATATATGGAACAGGGAGAATGTACTTTCAGACTATCGTCTGGCCGTTCTGAGTCGTAACCTTAGCGTTATCGGCCGTCGTGAAGTGCTTACCGGCAAGGCTAAATTCGGAATTTTCGGTGATGGAAAGGAGGTGATACAGATAGCGCTTGCGAGGCAATTCAGGAACGGCGACTGGCGATCGGGTTACTACCGCGACCAGACATGGATGATGGCAATGGGACTGTATGACTCACTGGAATTCTTCCACCAGCTTTACGGAAATACCGATGCCGATGTGAGCCACGGCAGCCAGGGCAGGGTCTTCAATAACCATTTTTCAGTTCCCAACATAAACCCCGACGGTACATGGCGCGATCTGACAAAACAAAAGAACTCATCCTCCGATATATCGCCGACAGCAGGTCAGATGCCCCGCCTGCTTGGGCTTGCATATGCATCGAAGCTTTTCAGGCAGAATAAGGAACTTCACAAATACTCCACGCTCTCCGTCAAAGGTGATGAGGTAGCTTTCGGCTCAATAGGCGATGCAAGTACTTCAGAAGGTCATTTCTGGGAGACTATAAATGCTGCCGGGGTACTTCAGGTACCAATGGCACTGTCGGTTTACGACGACGGTTACGGAATATCCGTTCCAAAAAAATACCAGACAACCAAGGGTAGCATATCTGATATACTCAGGGGATTTGAGGACGAACCGGGAAAACCGGGATTGAGGATTTTCAAGGGCTTAGGATGGGATTATCCCGGACTGATCAAGCTCTATGAAGAGGGAGTGGAGATCTGCCGGCGCGATCACAAACCGGTTGTATTCCATATCGAGGATGTAACCCAGCCGCTTGGCCATTCCACATCCGGATCGCACGAACGCTATAAAAGTGAGGAGAGACTTAAATGGGAAGAGGAATTCGATCCCATAAGGAAGATGCGTGAATGGATTATAAGTGAAGGTATCGCAACAGAAGAAGAAATTGAACTGATCTCTGCTGAAGCCGAAACCGAGGCAAAGGAATCGAGGAAGAAAGCATGGGACATGTTCCAGAATCCGATAAGGATTGAAAGGGATGCTCTCGTAAAAATAATCCGTGACCGCACATGCAGATGCGCCGAAAAGGCTAAGGAAGCAGCAGTGGATGAGATTACCGACGAGCTGACAAAGGTGCTTAATCCAATCCGAAAGGATAATTTCATGGCCGCCAGGAAGATACTCCGGAATATCTGCGGCACCTGCGCTAAAGCCGATAACCTGAGGGAGGAACTCCTGGGATGGCTCCGTCGTAACTACAAGGATGCCGAAAGAAGCTACAATACTAATCTCTACAACGAAATGTCAACATCGGTGCTGAAGGTCAGACCGGTTCCGCCGGAGTATTCTGACAATTCACCCGAGGTCCCGGGCAGGCAGATTCTCAGGGACAACTATGACAAGCTGTTTGAGAAGTATCCGCTCCTCGTTACTTTCGGAGAGGATACCGGCAATATAGGCGGTGTGAACCAGTCGCTCGAAGGACTTCAGAAGAAATACGGGGAGCTCCGTATTACTGATACGGGTATCAGGGAGGCCACCATCCTTGGTCAGGGCATTGGTCTGGCTCTCAGGGGAATGAGGCCGATAGCGGAAATTCAGTACCTCGATTACCTGATGTATGCCTTGCAGATCCTTAGCGATGACCTGGCAACAACCCACTACAGGACCGCCGGCAGGATGATAGCCCCTCTCATAATCAGCACCAGGGGTCACAGACTGGAAGGCATCTGGCACTCCGGATCGCCCATGAGCATGCTGATAAATTCGGTAAGGGGCGTTTATGTCTGCTCGCCCAGGGATATGACAAGGGCAGCAGGTTTATACAACACATTGCTCCAGGGTCAGGATCCTGCTATCGTAATTGAGCCCCTGAATGGTTACAGGCTGAAGGAAAAAATGCCCGATAACCTGGGAGAATTCAGGATCGAACTGGGGATCCCTGAGATACTTTCGGAAGGCACCGATGTTACCGTTGTCACTTACGGATCGACGGTCAAAATAGCCCAGGAAGCAGCCGGCCAGCTTGCAGCCCATGGTATTTCGGTAGAGCTTATTGATGTTCAGACACTTGTTCCTTTCGACACAAACCGGACCATAGTAAATTCACTCCGGAAAACAGGCAGGATACTGTTTGTTGACGAGGATGTGCCCGGTGGAACAACGGCTTACATGATGCAGGAAGTGATAGAAAAACACGGGGGATATCAGTATCTCGATTCGCCTCCAAAAACTCTTGCCGCAAAGGAACACAGGCCGGCCTATACTACAGACGGCGATTACTTCTCGAAACCCAGCGCCGAGGATATATTCGATGAGGTTTATGCCATGATGAAGGAGGCAGATCCGGGGAAGTGGTGAGAAAAGGCATGAAGGCAAGACGCCTTAAAGCCCTAACGCCTTAACGCCCTAACGCCTTAACGCCTTTTAGTGCCAACTTGTTGTTACTGGCTGCTGTTTGCAATGATGCGCAGCAGCTCTGCGGCAGCAGCCTTAGGGCCGGAGGTTTCGTATCCGGGGATTCCCAGCCTTGTTCGCATCTGACCAACATATACGCCTTTGCTGAAGAAGGTCTGGAAGTATTTCCAGGCAATTGAATCGTGAAGTTCCACGTACTCCGGAGGACCGAATATATTGGCAAAATATGAATTTACCAGTCCGGTCGTTGTGGTTGTTCCCTTGCTCATCACCGCTCCGCTCCTGAATATCTCAAAAGCCTTTGCGGGCGAATCCATCCTTTCAATGACAGGATGATCATCATCCACACCCTCGTAGTTGTTTGCATAAAGGATATAGTCGATTTCATGACCTTTTATTACTGTTTCGAATGTCGTTACGGGGAAGACAATCCTGGCATTGGTCTGACTGGGATTCATTATGATGGATCTGTCGAGATGGCCGTAGGCATAACCCGACTGAAGATCATCCAGCCTTAGAAAGGCTCCTGTTTCGGTACCGTATCCAACCGGATTTCCGTCAGGGTCAATCTCGATTGATCCCATGTCGTCAGCTATTATCCTGAGATCGCGTATATCCTTCTCACCAAGTACCCTGAATGCCTCCAGGGTCTCCGATTTTCCTGCTCCGGTGTCGCCCATCATAAGAATAGTAGCCTCTTTGTTCCCGTGAAGAAGGATCTTTACCATGGCCCCGTGAAACGGCATATTTCCGGCATCCATTACCATGGAATTATGAAGCGTGAGAGTCATCTTCTTCAGATACCCGAAATACCCGAATTCATTCCTGTCGGGTACCGCACCTACAAACATTGAATTGATTCTGTCGTGATAAAAGACGGTGGGATAGGAGGCAAGCGAGTCGAGTTTTCCGCCTCCGACGCCGTAGAAGAAAACAGCATCAGGCTGCCTCTCAAGGTCAGAATCCTCCGCCAGCTGGAAGAGGTTGCACAACGAAAGACCCAGTTCAAAGAAATTGAGGTGGAAATAGATCATTATAATGTATTTCCCGACTTTTGCAGGGAAACAAAGCCAGTCGGCGGGATTCAAATCTGCCAGATCGGCAGGATTCTGGTCTATCCTCTTGAAATCACCTGTCCTTTTGTTCATGGGCTGCTGGATCACCAGCGGCGGATAGATAAGTATCTGCCTGATTACCTGAACCCCGTTCAGTTTGCTGTACCTGTCGTCCGTCCAGCTTATTTCCTTTGGCAGAGAGATCACTGCCATCTCCGCTCCTGCAGGCACCTGCCTGTAAACAGTGGGACGGGTCCCGGTTATATTTTCCTGAATACGCCTGTAAACACCCCTGACAAGGTGTGAAAGATGCTCTATGGTTTCATGGAATGTCCGGTACGGACGCTTGTCGAGCCTGTCGCCTTCGGAATCGTTTATGATGAATCTGTCAAAATGACGCCAGTAGTCGTAGAGATGCTCGACAAAACTGTTAAAAACATGAAGGTCCTTAAGGAAGACTCCGGATTTTTCATAAATATGCGGAACAACCTGACTTTCATATTTCTCAAGCAGTGACAAAGTTTTCACCAGATCACCGGTCGATTCATCATCGATAGCCTGTCCTCCGAAAATGGAAAGGACAGGCGATTCTTTCGACTTCAGCGCGCTGATGCAATGATCCAGAACCATCCTGAATTTTTCGCTCGACAGCATTTCTTCAGGTGTCTCGCACATCCGTTCCCGGATGTTAAGAACTGCTTTATTACCTATGATCCTTAAAGTGCTTTTTTGCATGTCTTTGTTTAGAAACCGGGCAAAAGTATTACATTATTTAATTAAATGTATCTTTTTACTTTAATATTTTTAAATGAATGGTTGCAGTTCCGTGGGGCTGAAGCCCCCTGGGAGGTGTGTGGGATGTTTCCGCTCGCCAGTAATTTTTACATCACATTTGGCATGATTTTTATTGCCTGTTATTATTGAAGTTTAATTTGTGTTTGGTAACTTTACATCAAATGAAACCGGAAATTGATCTTTTTGCGATCTTACCTGAAGACAAGGTACCGGAAAAAGGCAGGATACTGATATCCGAACCCTTTCTTCCTGACACCTTCTTCAATCGCAGCATCGTGTATCTTACCGATCACAACCCAAAAGGATCGGTCGGCTTCATTCTTAACAAGAAGCTCGAGATAAAACTATGCGATGCAGTGACCGGTTTTGAGGGCTGGGACGAATACCTGAATATGGGAGGTCCGGTTTCACCCGACACTCTTCACTACCTCCATGATCTCGGCCATATCGTTCCCGGCAGCATTAAGGTTGAAGGAAATATCCACTGGGGAGGCGATATCGACAGCATAAGGAACCTGATCAGGACCGGATCGGTTAAGCCGGGTCAGATCAGATTCTTCCTGGGTTACTCCGGCTGGTCGGCCGGCCAGCTCGAAAGGGAGCTCAAGGAAAACTCGTGGGTGACCGCTAAAGTGAACCCCGAGGCAATAATGCAGAGCAGGGAATCCGACAGCTGGAAAAGGGTTCTGCGATCGCTTAAGAATAAATACAGGGTCTGGGCCGATTTTCCCGAATCGCCCGATATGAACTGAACCTTCCTGACTTACCGGGTTACTCCGCCGGCATCCTATAAATGCAGTATCTTGTAGACTAGCTCCTTGAGAAGATCACCCTGATCTGTACCCGCATCCCCGAATCCTTTTGACTTAAGGTCGTAAGTCCTCAGGAGATTGATTATCCTGATAGTTTTCCCCGTGCTGTATTTCGATGCTGACATCTGATAGTCCTTTACAAAAAAAGGATGGATCTTCAGGGCTGCAGCTGCATTGTTACTCGATTTGTCGGTGAGGTAATGATATGTAAGGATCTTCGTGAAGAAACCGAAGAGCGAGGCAATGGTCAGTATTATCGGATTGTCATTTGGATTATCGCTGAAGTACCTGATTATCATGTTTGCCTTAAGGATGTTCTTTTCCCCGATAGCCTTTTGCAACTCAAAATTGTTGTACTCCTTGCTTATACCGATATTCTTTTCTATCAGCGAAGAGGTGATTACAGGCTTGCCTGCCGGTAGTGTAATCAGCAGCTTGTCAAGTTCATTTACAATCTTGTGCAGGTCGGTACCGAGATACTCCGTCAGCAAGGCAGCAGCATCGGGATTTATCTTTATCCCCTTTGTCATGAGATATCTTTCAATCCATGGTTGCACCTGGTAGTCGCGGAGCCTGACCGACTCGAAATATGAGCCCTGCGATTCCAGGGCTTTGCAGAGTTTCGTCCGTTTGTCGAGCGTCTTGTATTTATAGTTGAAAACCAGAATGGTTGATAAAAGCGGCTTTTCGAGATAAAGGGCAATATCCTCTATCTTCTTGAGCGATTGCGCTTCCTTTACAATTACTACCTGGTGGGTGGCCATCATGGGAAACCGTCTGGAAGTCTCTATAACCGAACCAATATTGGTTTCTTCTCCGTAGAAAACTACCTGATTGAAGGCTCTTTCTTCGTCAGTAAGAACCTTTTCAGCAATGAAATCCGTAATGATATCAATGTAATACGGTTCATCGCCTGCAAGAAAATAAACAGGCTTGAATATTCTGTTCCGGAGGTCGGACATTATCTCATCAAAAGATGCCGGCATAATCAGAACCTGAGGTGTTTGACTGAAATTGCATTCTCCTTGATTTCCCTGAGAGCGTCGATGCCGATTGTAAGATGCAAATCGACAAACTTGCTTGTCACCTTTTTATCGCTTGCCTCTGTTTTAATTCCTGTCGAGATCATTGGCTGATCTGAAACAAGCAGAAGTGCACCGGTCGGGATCTCATTGGCAAAACCTACCGTGAATATGGTGGCAGTTTCCATGTCGATTGCCATAGCCCGCGTTTTTACAAGGTACTTCTTGAACCTGTCGTCATATTCCCATACTCTCCTGTTGGTCGTGTAAACCGTTCCTGTAAAGTACTCCTTGTTGTGCCTGGTGATTGCTGCAGAAATTGCACTCTGAAGTTTGAACGCCGGAAGAGCCGGAACTTCCAGGGGCAGATAATCGTTTGATGTACCGTCGCTCCTGATAGCTGCGATAGGCAGTATGAGGTCTCCCAGTTTGTTTTTTTTCTTCAGCCCGCCGCACTTGCCCAGGAAAAGCACTGCTGAAGGACCAACCGCGCTGAGGAGATCCATCACAGTTGCGGCATTCGGGCTTCCCATTCCGAAGTTGATTATGGTTATCCCGTCAGCAGTCGCACTCGGCATGTTCTTGTCACGGCCCTCCACCTCCACATTGTTCCATTTCGCGAACAATTCCACATAGTATAGATAATTTGTGAGAAGGAAATATCTGCCGAAGGTTTCAAGCTGCTTCCCGGTATAGCGGGGCAGCCAGTTATTAACAATTTCCTCTTTGGTCTTCATTCACTTATCCTGTTTTATCTTTATCTCAATATATTTGGGTTTTCAAAAGTACAAAAGTAAGTTGAAACAGCTGAATCTTCCGCCATATTCCTTTACAATAACCGGAAAAGAAGGATCCAGAATGATACTGGATACCCTCAGGAGGAAGTTTGTGAGACTTACCCCCGAAGAATGGGTGAGGCAGAACTTTGTTCGCTATCTTATCCATGAGGGCGGATACCCTCCCGGCCTTATCGGAATAGAAGTGATGTTCAGATTCAATAATATGAAAAAAAGAGCCGATATCCTTGTGCATAACAGGATGGGAGAGCCTGTCCTGATTGTGGAATGCAAATCGCCCGATATAAATATCTCCGATTTCTACGAGGACAAGGTTTATGACCAGATAGGGGGCTATAACCTCGGACTTAAACTCCCCTTTGCCATAGTTACAAACGGCCTGGTAAACTATGCATTCCGCTTCGATCCTGAACGGAATCAGTATATCCACCTGCTCGAAATTCCTGTTTACAACGACCTTATTGCAGGGAAGGATGATTGATGTTACCTGCGCCATAATAAGAAACGAGGATGATGAGATCCTTGTGGTACAGAGAGGAGAAAAGACCGATCATCCTTTCATGTGGGAATTCCCGGGAGGAAAGGTCAAGAAAGGTGAGAGTGAAGAGGATTGTATTATCCGGGAAATAAGTGAAGAGCTTAACATGAACATTGTGATCTGCGGCCGCCTGCCCGGAGTCGAACACGATTATGGTCACAAGCAGATCCGGCTCATCCCCTTCGTGTGCGACACCCTCGACGATATTCCGTTTCTCACGGAGCACACGGCATTTAAATGGCTTGCTCCCGGCGAACTTCTCAGTGTCGGTTTTTCCGAAGCTGACATTCCCGTTGCGGGTGAATACCTTAAATACATCAACTTTGAAGAGGGCTCCGTCACTGAAATCCCAACAACTTCAGTTAATTCAGTCAGAGAAGCTGATTTCATCCTGACACTCGAAAATACACACGGGAGGAAGGAAGCCGAATGGCTGGCTGAGCTGGCTGCGGAAAAAGAGGACGTGCTCTCAAGACTGATAAATTTTTCTTTTTCGGCCGATAACAAGCTTTCGTCGAAGGCTTCATGGTCTCTTTCAAAGATCCACGACAAGCACCCGGAGATATCAGCCCGTTTCATCCCGATGATTATCGGATCGCTCGATGAACTTGCCCATGAAAGTGTCAGAAGATCATTCCTGAAGATCATCTCTCTTGGCGACATCTCAATCCTGACAAGGAAACAGCACGGTCTCCTTGCCGACTACTGTTTTAAGATGCTCAGGTCGGGGTTTCCATCGATTGCAGTCAAGGCTTATTCGATGGAAATAATATACCGGCTTGCACTGGTCTATCCCGAACTCACAGGTGAACTGGCAGCGACAATAAACCTGCTTCAGGATGACAAGTCGGCCGGGATACTTGCGAAGGGAAGAAACATTCTGAAGAGGCTCGGCGGTTCTTCATAAGATCTGCCTTTTGGTTCCGAAAATATTCGGAACAAATGATGCGAATATTTTCGCAATGATCCGTATATGACGACACACAGGCGCATGTTATTAAGCCCGGATGAACCGGGTAACAATACCCTCAGGGAAATGATCCTGCCACTTTTCATTGAAATTGTGTAATTTTGCGCGTTCTTAAAACTCAGTAAATGCTTATTGTAGATACATCGGGACAACTGTGCCCCGCTCCGTTGATTGCCACAAAAAGAGCCCTCAGGGAAACAGCCGTCGGCGAAAGCTTTCAGGTAATTACCGACAACCGTAATTCATTCAGCAATATCTCAAGGTTCCTCCGCGATAACCTTACAGGATTCTCCTTTACTGAATCGGACGGGATCTGGACTCTGACAGTGAAAAAGACAGGTCCAACCGGCGAAACTACCGATCCGTCGGATTACTGTACACCGGATATCCCCCATTTTTCAAAGGGCAGTTATATCGTTGTGTTTTCCTCTGATAAAATGGGGGAGGGAGACGATAATCTCGGCAGTCTCCTTATTAGAAATTTCATTCTGGCAATCAAGGAACTTGATCTTCTCCCCGAAAAATTGGTGTTTTATAATTCAGCAGTTCACCTGGTCAGCGATAAATCACAGGTTGCCGGCCATCTGAAGGAGCTTGAAAAAATGGGAGTGACCCTCCTTGTTTGTGAAACATGCGCAAAGCATTATTCGATCGTTGATGACATTTCAACAGGCATCCTGAGCAATATGTTCGAGATTGTCCAGTCAATGGCGTCTGCAGGCAACATAATTAAGCCATGACAGTTGATCTGCTCGATTTTGCTGAAACCGGGGGATGCTCAGCGAAGATATCCCCGAAGCTGCTGGAAGAATTCCTGAAGTATCTTCCCGTAACTGCCGACCCCAATATCCTGGTGGGCATCGATACTCACGACGATGCAGGAGTATACAGGGTAAATGACGATCTGGCACTGGTTTTCACAACCGACTTTTTCCCGCCAGTCTGCAGCGATCCCTACGAATTCGGACAGATAGCTGCGGCCAACTCCATAAGCGATGTCTATGCTATGGGCGCAACACCGGTTATGGCATTGAACATAATGATGTTCCCTTCCGCCAGACTTCCCCTCGAAGCTTACGCATCAATTCTCCGTGGAGGCTCTGATAAGGCTGCTGAAGCCGGACTGAGTATTATCGGGGGACATACCATTGATGATATTACCCCAAAATACGGTCTGGCAGTTATAGGATTTGTCCACCCCGAAAAGATAATCACCAACTCGGCTGCCAAACCCGGCGATCGGCTTATACTTACCAAACCTATTGGGACAGCTGTGATACTTGCAGGCCAGAGAATGAAAATGGCATCGGGTGAGGATGTGAATGAAGCCTTGCGGCTTATGAAAAACCTTAACGCCTCTGCCGCCGCGGTGATGCAGAGGTTCGGGGTGAAGGCCGCCACCGACGTCACAGGATTCGGTCTCACAGGCCATGCCCTCAAAATGGCAAGGGCGGGAAATGTTACCATCGAAATCGGCCTTGAAGCCCTGCCGCTGATCGGGGATGCCTACAGGCTTACTGACGAAGGCTGTATTCCGGGGGCTGCCTTCCGGAACCTCGATTTTGCAGAGGACGACACGTTCTTTGCGAAAGACCTGGATTATAACCTGAAAATGCTATCGATGGATGCCCAGACATCCGGGGGTATACTGATGTGTGTCAGTGAGGATATGGCAGCGGATGTCGTTACGGCCCTCAGGCAAGAAGGAATGACTTCTTCTGCAATCGTGGGAAAGGTCATTGAAAAGGGTGAAAAATATCTGCGCCTCCTTAATCATACTCCCGGGCTGGATCTGCCGATTTGACATACAGCTTATCGGGCAGGTGATCTCCTGCCGGGGGCAGTGCATTTGTTCTGTTTTTACCTGAAAAAATGTAACAATATCGTAACATCAAAAAGATTTTTTTTAAATGGGAGTTACTAATTTCGAACTGTCGAACCTGAAATTTTGATAATTTGTAACTCACTTAAGATAAGCAATAAACCTGCACTCTTAATTTAATCCCAAACCATATTACCCGGTCCTTTATGACATTTCTGATCTTTATAATCGTTATTGTTCTCATCTTTGACTTTATAAACGGATTTCACGATTCGGCCAACTCGATAGCCACTGTAGTATCTACAAAAGTGCTTTCGCCCTTTGCGGCAGTGGCCCTTGCTGCCACATTCAATTTCGTCGCCTTTCTTATTTTTCCGCTGAAGGTTGCAAAGACAATAGGCTCGGGAGTGATCAACACCGAAATAGTGACTCTTGAACTGATTGCAGCAGCAGTTATTGCTGCTATTATCTGGAACCTTATTACATGGTGGCTGGGACTTCCCTCCAGTTCTTCACATACGCTTGTAGGCGGACTTGTTGGAGCTGCAATAGCCGGCAGCGGATTCAGTTCAGTCGTTTATTCGGGAGTACTCAAAATAGGGGCTTTCATAATTATAGCACCCGTGCTTGGGATGCTCATGTCATACCTGATAACAATTATCGTTCTTCACATTGTCAGGAAACGCTCTCCTTCAGGTGTCGACAAGCACTTCAGAAGGCTTCAGCTCCTTTCAGCCTCGGCCTTCAGCCTCGGACACGGAGGTAACGATGCACAGAAATCAATGGGAATAATCTGGGTGGCGTTGTATGCAATGGGTAAGGTACCGAGAGATTCTGATCCTGCCTTGTGGATAGTATTGTCGTGTCATGCTGCCATAGCACTGGGAACCCTGTTCGGAGGATGGAGGATCGTTAAAACCATGGGACAGAAAATAACAAAGCTGAAACCGTTTGAAGGCTTTTGCGCCGAAACGGCCGGTGCTGTAACTCTGTTCATGGCTACCGTCCTCGGTATCCCCGTAAGCACAACACATACCATAACCGGATCAATAATCGGCGTCGGAGCAACGAAAAAGGCTTCCGCCGTAAAATGGGGAGTTACAACAAAAATATTCTGGGCCTGGATACTTACAATACCTGTATCGGCTGTCATAGGAGCTGCGATTTACTTTTTCATAAGGCTGATTGCCTGATCACATGTATTACCCTTTCAGGGCAAGATATCAGGGGGGATCTTTGGCCGCCGGTTGCACCGGCGGTTATTCACATTAAACCGCTGTTGCGGTTTTTTCGTCAGACCGCTGTTGCGGTTTTTTCGTCAGACCGCTGCCGCGGTTTTTCGTCAGAATGCTGCTGCGGTTTTTTCGTCAGAATGATGCTGCGGTTTTTTCGTTTAACCGCTTTCGCGGTTCTTGTCACATACGTATCTGGAGGTTTTTTGTAACTAAAATGTAACAATATTTTATTCGAAATACCGGCATTATTTCGGGAAGCCTGTTTATTTTTACTTTATCGGCTTAACTCAAAATGCATCACGTTAAGGTGCATGAGGGCAGTTAGTTCTAAAATCTCATACAATGACCAAAGATAGTATTATCAAGGTTTTCACCCCTAAATACCACGCACTCTACCCTATTTTCGAAAAGAGCTCGGCTAACCTTATAAAGGCAACCGGCAGACTGAAGGTTCTGTTTAATACGACAGATATTTCGGACCGCAGGGCAATCATCAGCGAAATAGGAAAACTCGAAAAGGAGGGAAACCGTATAGCAGGTGAAATGTACTCCATGGTTAATTCTCTTATCATAAATCCATTCGACAGGGAAGATGTAAATAAACTATTCAACAGGCTGGACGAACTTCTTCATCATATCAACCAGATTGGCAAAATGACAGGTCTGATGAAAACCAGTGTATTCGTACCGGTTTTCAACGATCTTTCTGTAATAGTATCGGAAGCATCCGGCGAAATTGCTTCGACCCTTAAGCTGCTTAAGAATATCAACAGCTCAAAAAATCAAATTGCTGAAGGATGCAGGTCTATCAACAAGCTTGAGAAAAAGGCTGAGGAGGTGTTTTATGACGGTGTGGACAGGCTTTTTACTTCATCCAATGGCGATATGGTCCATCTTACAATGAGAAAAAAGGTCATGGAAACCTTCCTTAAATGCTTCGACGAGATAACGGGAATATCGGAGTCAATCAGAACCATTCTTATAAAAGCTTCCTGAGTTCAGGAGAAAAATCATTAAACAGTTTCGGATTTCAAGTCCCCCTGGGGCCTGTCTGCCGGAGCGACAGCGCAGGCAGGGATTTAGGGGTTATTTCGGCAGGGTGAACAGGAATTCAGTACCGCCCCCTGCACGGTTACGCACAAGAATGTCGCCCCTGTGAAGCAGTATCGCGTTTTTTACTATCGCCAGACCCAGGCCGGTGCCTCCGCTCTTCCTCGACCTTCCTGAATCGACACGGTAAAATCTTTCAAAAACCCGGTTTATGTGTTCCTGCGCAATGCCTACTCCGTCGTCGGAGAAGCTGAAATGATAGTACCTCCTGTCTTCGTTGTAAATCAGAATCCTTATTGTGGTGTTATCGCCCGCATAGTTTATAGCATTCTCCATAAGATTCTGAAAGACCGACATTATAAGCGACTTGTTGCCTTTTATTGTAACCTCATTGTCAATTTCTATCTCCACTTTCATGTTCCTTGCTTCAATCGCCGAGATGAAATTGTCGCGGACCTCCCTGATCACCTTCTTTAACCTGATCTTTTCAGGTGTGAATGAGGCTCCTGCTTCCTCGATCCTGTTCAGTACCGAGATGTCATTTATAAGTCCGGTCAGCCTGTCGGTTTGCGCCAGCGCTTTCTCAAGAAAGTAATTTTTTTTCTTTGGTTCGATTTCCGGATCGGCAATTAGCGTTTCAATGTAGCCCTTTATCGACGAGACGGGAGTTTTGAGCTCATGTGCAATATTCGATGTCATCTGCTGCTTGATGAGCTTGCTCTTGCCGAGCCTGGTGATATCTGTAAGGATCACCTCGAAACTTTTGTCCAGGAAAATAACACACTGGATGCTGAAGAACCTTCCGTCTCTTGTAATCTGATACTCCATCTTTGGGAGGTCGGCCGGATTTATGTCAGTTCCGGAATGCTGTGCTATGAAATCACTTACAGGGGAAAACTCAGCTATATCAAAGAAGTTTGAGGAGAAGATCTTCAGGTCTCCCGAAATCAGGTTCATGTGATGAATGAAATGATTATTGCTGAAAATGATATCCCTTTCATTCGAAAAAATTGCGACACCTTCATTCAATGCATTCAGGTGATTGAAGAATTTCCCCTTTTCAATAAGGAGCTCATTTTTGGCGGCAAGAAGGTTGTTGTAAATTCCCAGTATCTCTGATCCGATCACTCCAAGCTCATTTTTCGGGAAGTCCGAAACAAAGGGCTCATCATTCTTAAGGCTGATTGTAAAATCCTGAAGCCGGGTTACTGACTCCCCGAACCTTTTGGTTACAAGCAGCAGTATACCGCCTATCACAACAAAACATCCGATTACGATAAGTAGAAAACTCATGTTTGCCCTCATGAAATTTGAGATGCTGACATCGTAAACCAGAGCCGATCTTATGAAATACTCGCCATAGAATTTTGAATAGTAATAGAATTTCTGACCCGTGCTTTCCGATTTCCTGATATCGGTCCCAAACTCCGATTCAAGCGACTCTGCTATTTCTTTCCTGGTAAGATGATTCTGCATCTTTGACCAGTCATCTACGAAACTGTCGTACAGAACTTCGCCGGATTTGCCGATTACAGTCAGTCGTAAGTTGGTGTGAGGAAAAAGACGGTTAAGAGAATCGATAAGTGTGTATCCGCCCGACCGGTAAATCGAGTTGATTTTTATGTAATTATCTGTGATCCTGGTAATATTCAGCAGCTCATCATTAAGCGTTGCCACTTTGTATTGCTTTTCCCTGTTGTAGAGATAAGCGACGATGAGCATGGCTATTACAAGGAAGATCGCCGAATAGAAGATAAGAAGAGTGTTCCTGAATGTGTTTCTTTTCCTTGGCATGCCTGAGAATTATCAAAACTCAAAATAGTAGCCGTAACCAGTCTTGTTCTTCAGATTCTGTCCAAATGATCCCAGCTTGGTTCTCAGTCTGGTGATATTTACATCAACCGTTCTCTCTGTTACAATAATATCTTTTCCCCATACGCTCGTCAGAATCTCATCCCTTGAAAAAACCCTGGCCTGGTTTTCGAGCAGGAGCTTAAGTATCTCGAATTCCTTTTTGGTCAGCTCGATCTTTTCATTGTTTATTATTAGTCTTTTTCTGACAGTATCAAGCTCGATTTCCCCGTACTTCATCAATGAAGCCTGTTTCGCCCTGTCGCTCCTGGCACGCTTGAGCACAGCCTTTACCCTTGCCGTCAGTTCGTTGATGGAAAAAGGTTTTGCTATGTAATCATCAGCTCCCAGACTGAAACCGGTGAGAATATCATTTTCAGTATCCTTGGCGGTAAGGAAAATTATGGGAACATTGACGGCCATTTCTTTCCTGACCTTGTCGGCAAGCCTGAAACCCGACATAGGTCCCATCATCACATCGAGGAGTATCAGATCGTAGCTCAGGAGGGGCAACTTCAATGCATCCTCTGCCGAATGCACCACCTCCGTTATGTACCCTGCGTTTCCAAGGTTGTACTGAAGAATCTCACAAAGATCCTCTTCATCGTCAACAATCAGTATTCGTTTGTTTCGGGTGTCCATGGGAAGGAAAGTTTGGGGTTTCTCCTGGAATTATGCTATGGTATAAAAGTAATAAAATAGATGATATACTGCCCGGAGAAATGCCCGCTAAATCCGGTAGCTTCGGTTTAACGGGCATTATAACCAATCACGCGTCAGAATACCAGACTAAAACAGAGCATAGCTGAGTTTCAGGTGGCATGTTATCCCGGGATCCAGTCTGGTGAAAAACTGGTCGGTCGGATTAAAGGATTTGAATACTGATTCTTTTTTGTCGTTTAGAAGATTGTCGATTTTAAGTTCCAGCTGCATCTTTTTTTCTCTTCCAAGCTTCCTTGATGCGGTAAGATTAACATTGTGGAAAGGTAATGTGTAAATATCAGGTCTGTCTGCAATGCCCACATACTGAAGTGTTTTGCCCTGTACATTGTAGAAGATGCCGGCTTCAAAACCCGACCAGAATGATCTTTCACTTCCGGCATAGGAAATACCGGTGTTAATAATCCAGGGAGACTGACCTGCCATTTCGCGTACCCTGCTTATCTTCTGGCCCGTACGGGAATTTTCAACCCGTGAGAAATATTCAGTCAGGCTCAGTTCAATCCCTGACTCTATAACAGAGATATTGGAAGAGAAACTGAAGTTCTCCAGAGCTGCATTAAGGGCGCCAAGGTTCTGGCGGACCTCCAGTTCAACACCGAGAACCTGGCCGTCGCCGACATTCCTCGGCTGGAAGGTGCCTGTCTGTGTGGCGTACTGGACCACCTCTATCGGCCTGTTGAAATATTTGTAGAATCCGCTGAGCGACAGCATCTGGCCGTCTCTCCGGTACAGCTCCCACCTGAGATCGATATTGTGTATGTCAGAGCTCTCCAGTGCGCCGTTCCAGTACTCTATGCCGGCATTATCATCAGCATCGCGGAACATGCCTCCCACAAATGTCCTGCCGCTTATAGGGTCAGAAATCTCGGCAAACGAGAGTTCCTTGAATGAAGGCCTTGCAATTGTGCGGGCATACGAAGCCCTCAGGTTCTGACTTTCATTGAGTTTATAGATAAGATTGACAGAGGGAAAGATTCCAATATCATCCAGAACCTTGTCGTTATTCAGTACGATAGAGCCAAGCTGATTCTGCCCGGTGTATTTCTGAGTGAATTTTTCAACCCTCACCCCGGCTATTACTCTCAGCCCCCTGAACAGGGTCAGTTCAGTTGAAACATAACCTGCCCCGTTGTTTGAACTGGCTGAGAACTGGTTTGGATTCGACGGCAGGAATCCGGCTTCATAGGTTGTTCCGCTGCCATAGTCGGTTCCGTTAAGTGGCCAGATGTTATCAGGCCTGAACAACTCATCGGGATCGCCAGTCAATGGAACATTCCTGACATTAAGCATGAATTTTCTTATCATGAAGTCGCGCTCCTTGTATGTATAGGCTCCTCCGAAACTCAGCCTTGCAGCTTCGCCATTGAATCTGAATTCCTTCGTTGCATGCACTACTCCGGCCAGATTGTTCTCTGAAAGCGTCCTCCATATCCTTTCAGGAAATCCCGATTCGGTATTGATAAGGTAATTATCCGTGCTTCCTTCAACATAGCGTACGAAACGTGCATCGGGATCCTCAATTTTTGAAAATGTGGGTGAAAGTTTCCAGACAAGATCCCATTTGCCATTTTTGAAAGTGTGTTTCCCGTCGAGGAGAACGTTTGTCAGGGAACGCTGACTGTATTCCAGATTATGCTGGTATCCCGAGAAAACGCTTCCCTGATCGGATCCTTCATAATCAAAAACCCCTGCTTTAGATTCTCCGTTCTGCAGGTGAATGATGTTGAGCCGGTATTTTGAGCTGGTAGTTTTCACTGCAAATCCGGCCAGACCACTGAGCAGCACACTGCTGACACCAAAATTACCTTTCTGAAATTCTCTCACTTCCAGGTCATTTACATTGGGATCGCTTGCCAGCCCGTAACGGCCGTATTCCGCATCCTGGTAAAATTCGGTGTTGTTCTTGTACGAAAAACCGACGTTGTACCCGAGTGTAATCTTTTTTAAAGGTATCTGGTTGCCGAAGGTCGCTCCTGCATTGTAATCAATGAAACTTCGCTGTTTAAGGGCTGCCATGTCGGGATTAAAGCTGTGAAGTATATTGCGGTACCGTTCTGCCTGTTCTCCCTGCGGATTTCCTATCACGGAAGCGAAAAAGGGAAGATTGTCAGTTGCAGGAATAGCCCTGGTGCCGTCATCGAATCCGAGGAAATCGGTCTTGCTGCCTTTGTAGGTCAGCCAGTCGTTTTTGAAATGATAATCGGGATTATAACTTGTGCCGATGCTTAGGTTCCCCTTTTTTTCATCCGGGAAATCCCTGAGCGCAATATCGATAATCCCGCCCGTGAAATCGGCCGGCAACTCGGCGCTGAACGACTTGTGAACAATGATATTGTCGATCAGGTTTGTGGGGAAGATGTCCATCTGCATGGTATTGCGGTCGGGATCGAGCCCCGGTATGTCAACACCGTTAAGAATTGTCTTTGTATAGCGGTCGCCCAGACCTCTTACAAATACATACCTGCCTCCTTCGACCGACACACCCGGAACTCTTTTCATCGAAGCTGCAGCATCCGAATCACCCATCTTCCTGAAGTTAGCCGACGAAATGCCGTCAACCAGGTTGGGGGAATCCATTTTAATGGCCATGACGGCATTTTCGGTGTTCCTCTTCATCTCGGCGCTAACGGTCACTTCCGAGAGCCCGAAGGTTGCTGATTTTAAGAGCAGGTTTTGGAGAAGGGTTACATTGCCGGCTGTTACTTTAACATCATTTATAGCATGTGTCTCATATGAAACAAAAGAGAACCGGAGATTATAAACGCCCGGTTCAACGGACAGATTGAATTTTCCGTCCAGGTCCGTCAGCATGCCTTTAGTGGTGCCTTCAGCGATAACAGTTACTCCGATAAGAGGTTCTCCGGTTGATTCATCCGTTACTGAGCCTCTTATAATTCCGTTCTGACTTTGGATTTCATTGAAGAAAAACATCAGAACTGCAGACAGGATTAAAAATTTTTTAAGACGCATAATTGATTGGTTATTTATTAGTATAAAATCCGCAGACTTAACAGCCTGCGGATTTTTTGTGATTATATTTTAGAAGTTGGTTAGTGAGCCGGAAACTGCAGTCCACGACCAGCCCAGGAAAACATCCGGGTTTGCACCCTTCGTGTTTGCTCCAGTTGCTACGGCAGTCGTGAAAGCATCGCTTCCGCCCTTGAAAAAATCGGTAAGATTTGAACCGGCCGGAAGGGTTGCCAGCAGATTTGAGAATGTGCATGCATACACCGTCGGAAGTTCATCGAAATCCTGTCCTGCCTTAAGGCCGAAGAAGTAAATCCCGTCCATGTCAACATATGAGTTGGGATCGAGGTCAACAAGGCCCTGAGCATTACCGGCATAGCATGATCCGTTTTTAAGGATGTGTTTTGCGGCCATTGTTCCTTCCGGACCGTCAAGCTCGAGGCACTCATCGCCCGGGTTTATGATTATGAAGTTGTCGAGGGTTCCTCCCCAGGACTGGTCAGTGTCGATGGCATCGTCGCCGGTATTCCAGACAACCACATTCTTTACATTTACAGTACCTCCAAACCACTCGATACCGTCATCCTGGTTGGAGACAATCTCCACATGTTCAATTACAGTCCCGGTGCCGACACCGCCAAGCGTCAGTCCGTTTATCTCATTTCCTTCACCGATGTTTGCACCGCCATGACGTATGGAAACATACTTCAGGCTGCCCGAATTGTCTGCAGGATCAGTGCCTCCGTAAAGACCATTGAGATCGGATGCAGGGATACCTTCAATCTGCATTGCCTCGGCTTCGGCCGAAATCGGAGCCCTTCCAAGAATAATGAGTCCGCCCCACAGACCATTCAAAGTGGGTGCCAGGTTGGGACTGGCGATCTCACCGGGAATTATGTTATCGGAAACGGATGTAAATATTACAGGTGAATCTGCAGTGCCTTCAGCCATTATTTTAGCTCCGCGGGCAATCATCAAAGCGGTGGCGTTAGCCTCCGAACCTTCGCGTCCCTTGACGATGACTCCGGGCTGAATTGTGAGAGTGACTCCCGATACTACCGTTATGCGGCCTTCAAGAATATATATGTTGCCGGTGGTCCATGTGGTGTTTGCGGTAATGTTCTGTGTAACAGAGACAACTGGAACACCCTCAATTGTAAGTACTGCGGTTGCGCTTACAATCTGGCTGTCATTATCAGTAAGTGTCAGAATCACCGAACCGGCTCCTGTGTCCTTTCCGGCAGTGAATGTTACAACAATTGTACCTGACTCGGCCCCCATGCTGCCATCGTTCTTTATTTCAGCATCACCACCGGTTGCACTGACTGAGGCTGATTTGAATCCTGCCATGGCATTAAAGCTGAAACTAAGCTCAATAGTTTCAGTTATCTCCACTGAGGCGCTCTGGGGAGCGGTTATTACGGGCGGATCATTTTCCTTTTTGCATCCTGCAAGGATGATTGTAAATAAAGCAATAATGGTTAAGTACTTTTTCATGATTCATGTTTATTGGTTCTGCGAATTATTTTCTCTTTACTTTCTGCGGCAAAAGTATGGCCGGGATAATTCAGCACGGTTAAGGATTGATTAAGGTTTTGTTACAAATGAATTCAGGGCCGACGTCACCACTCAACGCCCCGGTTGACCTATCGCCAGCTATCGCTGTTGATAATTATTGGTGTATGGTTAAATTCCCTGGCAGACAGCAACCTCAATGACTATGAAATTCATAACTTGCGTTTTATTTCCACTTTAATATGACCAGAAGATTATTAATCACAGCCATTTTTACTGTTCTGTTTGTTGGGGTGCTTAACTCACAGACAATCATTAACCCCAACTATTCACTGAAGAGCCACGAGACTCTCAGGATAATTAAAATTGAACTGAAGCCTGAAGCGGCCATCTTCTATATGAGCATCGAAAACAGGATAGAGAATGGCACTTTCTGCGCCGACAGAAATATCTTCCTGATCTACCCCGACGGTAAGAAGAGTAAGCTGATCTCTGCGTCAGATATACCTGTTTGTCCCGATGCGCACGTTTTCAAATCACCAGGGGAGAAGCTCGATTTTGTGCTTACCTTCCCGCCGGTTGGCAGAGGGATCGGATGGGTCGACCTGGTCGAGGAATGCAATGAAAACTGTTTTTCATTCTACGGAATAGCCCTCGATGCTGATCTGAATGTTCGAATAGACAATGCCTTCAGACTGGCTGAAAACGATGAGACATCCAAAGCCCTGGCCAGCTTCATTGCTCTCGCTGACGAGCTGAGCGCGGACAAACATGGCATTCTGGGATTGCTTAATATCAACATCATCAAGCTTGCAGCGGCAGAGGGCGATCACAAAAAAGCCGGCGAGTGGTACCGGAAATTCAAGTCATCTGATGCCCCCAGAGCGGAGGCGTATATCAAGCACCTTAACGATCAGGGGATAAGGTATTGAGACGGAAGACGGAAGACGGAAGACGGAAGAGGCGAGGGGGAGAAGGGGAGACATAGGCATCCTGAGCCCTGTGCCCTGAGCAAAAAAAAAGGTGCCCTCTTCAGGCACCTTTTCTTATGTCTTATAATTCTGATTTCAGAAACTGAAGTCGAGGCCGACACCGAATACAAGCGTACTCTTCTTGTATGTTTCAGTTGGCATAAGGTTCATACCGCCAAGGTAATGATTCACCTTTACGCTGTCGTCCATGTACTTGGTATATGATACACCCAGATTGAGCTCAACTTTGTCGCTGAAAGCAAAAGCACCGCCGGCTCCGACTGTATGTGTTGACAGACCGTAGGTGAGATCGCTCTGATAAAGACTGTTGACTCCCTGATTGGCAAATGAATAACCGGCGCTTGCCGCAAGCCTTTCAGTTACGTTGATCTCGGCACCTGCCTGGATGGACAAACCGTTGTTGGCTATGATATCCTCGTTTTTGATGGGGATCAGGTAATCAGTAGAGTTTTCAGGTGTCATATCAATATAATGACCGTAGTCTGCCGACTTGTCAAAGTAGTAGTTTACTCCGGCATTTACACTTAACAACGGGAACCTGAGCTCGGCGCCGACAGCCAGCATCGCAGGCATGTCGTTTCTGATCTTCGCGCCATTCGGGAACCTGGTGATAGGTCTTTCGGGATCTTCGCCCAGATAACCTGTGGTCAGGTCCTTGGTTGTCTCATTTGTAAGTTCAAGCTTGGTAGCCATTTCATACTTAACTGCAATATTGAAGTTTTCACTGGGTGAAATATTGACGCTGAAGAAAGGAGCAATTCCTGAGCCTGACTGCACAACATCAGCTTCCTGATCTTCAAGAAGGGTTGCTTTATTGCCGTAAACCCTTGCTGCTCCAAAGAAAGTGGCCTGGCTCTGGGCTATTGTGAGGGCGGCTGCGTTGGGAATCCCAAGGCTGGTCAATCCACCTACGATAGCGTTTCTGGTTGCTTCATTAATTACCTCGGCCTGTACCAGCTGATCTGCAGTAAATCCTCCAAGGTTGTTGGTTATAAGCTGATTGAGTGAGGAGCCTCCTGCCTGGGCTGTGGCTGAAATCTCGCCGATGACCTCTGATGCAGGCATCCATCCGCCAATAGTATTTACCTCTACATCCTTCAGATAACCTTCATAGGTATTCTTGGCGGTCACATATCTTGCACCTGCTGCAACCGACAACCAGTCGTTTACCTTATAGGATACTGCTCCCTGAAATCCGAGGAAGGTTGAGCTTCCCTCGAAATTTATATCCATCCTGTATCCTGTTACACCATAGGGTGAATTGGCCAGTGAAGGAACCAGGTCCGACTGACTCATCTCAAATGAAGGAAGACCATCCTCATAGAGTGCTCCGCCGCCGCCACCGATTGGAAGGAATCCCACCGAGAAGGCAAGCTTGTCCATCTTGTACGCTGCATAAATTGACGGGAAAAAAGGAGCTGTGACGCTTCCCTCGTAAATACCTGAGTTCAGGTAAGGGTAAGTGCTTTCAATTGTCCTTTTCTGAAATATCGTCTGATTGTTGAGAGAAAAATGGAATCCGTTATCCATCATCATTAATCCTGCCGGATTGTAGTAGACGGCATCCGCTTTTATTGATGCATTCCTCGAGGGCATTCTGGCCCAGGTTGCGCTCTGATTGGTATTGGTGACCAGTCCGCCGGCAAACAAAGTTCCGGAGACTAACGCTGCTGATACAAAAGTCAATAGTCTTCTCATAGGGTAAATTTTAGGTTAAAACTTGGGAATTGCCCGCTTCTTATAGCAAGCATGGCTCATGTTCCCTTTTTTCTGCGTTAATATTAAAATCAAATGATTCAAAGAACAAATGAAGCGCAAATGTATGAAAATATTTGAATCATCCAAATAAGTCTAAAATACCATACTGATATCTAATCAATTGTAATGGATTTTAAACGCTGTTCGAAAATTGAACTTTTTTTGCATGGGCCTGATACCTGATTTGCATTATCCTTCATCGCTGTATCCTGCTGGCCGTATCTTTCCCGAAAACCTGATGCTGAAACTCCTCTGCGGCTGAATGTCACCCGGCCTGCCCATATACTCGGTGTTTGTTATATTCTTAACAGCAAATGACAAGGTGAATTTTTCACTGAGCAGGTAGCCAATGTTCCCGTCAATGGTAGCATAGCCTTCGTTATGTTGTGCCCAGTACCCACCGAAACCCGGCAGAATGGGGGTGGTAATAAACACTTCATCAATATTGAGGATCTTCGACCGCAGATAGAGGCTAAGCCCGAAGCTTGCTCTCTTCCTTTGAGCGTCGAGGGAGACAATACCCGAGTGTTTTCTCCTGTATTTCAAATAAGTATCTGTATTCTGCCGGGTGTATTTGTTATATTCGACAGGATACATGAATGTGTAGCCTCCCGATAAAGCTGCACTGATTTCCCCGAAGGTCCTTGAAAGAAGCAGTTCCGCCTCGAGCCCATAGACTCTTGATTGTTCAACGTTTGTTGCCATGAACCCGAATCCTTCCGGATACGCCCCGAACATGTATTCAATCATGTTGGAGTTCTGTATCAGGAAAGCCGAGAAATCAGCCTGCCCTGTAATGTTTCCCAGGAGGATACCTTGCTTTATTCCTGCTTCGGTGCTCCATCCCGATTCAGAAAGGATGCCGGGGTTCGCTATTATCCTTATTGATCCGATTGTTGTTGCTGCAAATTTCTCTGCCATTGAGGGATAACGGTAACCCTGTCCGAATGAAGCCCTGAGGAAAGTCATTTCCGCAGCCCGCCAGTTCAGTCCTGCCCTTAGTATCGGTACCAGTTCGTTGTCGGTGCCGTCGAGCGAATAGTTTTCCAGTCTGACACCGGCAACAGCCTTGAGCCGGTTGAGAGGCCTGACTTCAACCTGAGTGAAAGCTGCCATGTTAAATCCCGAGTGGTCGCCGAAGAAATTTGATTTTACCACGCTGTAATTTTCTGAAAGGCCCGCGGTCAAATCAACAATTTCATGCAGTCTGTACCAGAGCTGGTATTCGGCATAAAGGGAATTGGCATCGCTGTTGTTCTGTTCACTATCAGGAAGCCTGTTGAGGGTCGACTGGTATCTCAGCCTGAGATCGTGCCTGAAACGTCCTGTTTTTTTGTAAGAGACAAAGGGGTCGACTGTAAGGAAAGTACCGTTATACTCGTTGGCCGTCGACGGCGATTGCTTAAGCGCCCCGGTTTCGGCATCCTCCCATAGTACAAAATCCTTCTTCGCGTTGAATCCGGCATTCAGCGCAACACCATAACCAAGACCTTCAATCTTTGAGCTGTTATGCCTGATCTTCAGGTTTGCCCTTGCAAGCTTCTCCCCGTTGAGTCTTCTGTATCCTTCATCGATGAATATATTGGCTCCAACACCTATATCTGTATTCCCTTCTTTCCTGAGGTGCGAAAATGAAACACTTGAAAAGACCCTGGGTGTATCCCACCAGATCCAGTCCCTGTTCTGCGGTTTCCCGTAAACACCTGCTTCGGTATGGAATTGCGTGACCGGGATATTGTCCGCATCAGCCGTCCTGAAATTGATTATTCCATTCAGCGCCGACGAGCCGTAAAGAACTGATGAGGCTCCTTTAATAATTTCTATCTGGGCCAGGTTTTCAAGAGGCAGGTATTGCCATTTTATGTTTCCTGCATCAGCCGACAGCATTGGCAGACCGTCGATAAGAGCCAGTACCCGGCTTCCTGCCCCGTAACTGAATCCGCTGCCTCCCCTGATGGAGGCCTGACCGTCCATGATCTCGATCCCGGGTACCTTGTTGATCAGCTCCTGAATCTCTGTAATATGGTTTTGTGAGATGACTGATGGTTTAACCACATTCATCGAAACAGAAAGCTCCGCCACCCTTTTTTCAATCCTGTCGGCGCTTACAACAATCTGGTCGATCTCACGAAGCTTCATCTCCATTCCGATGTCAAGCCTCACCGGTTCTCCATGGCTTAAATTGATCTCCCTGATGGCGGGTTCGTAGCCGATGAACTGAAATGAAACCGATACCCTTCTTTCATCAGTGCTGAAGGAATAAAATCCCTTTTCGTCGCTAATGGTTCCAAGCTGCCTGCCGTAAACGACATACACTCCGGCAAGAGGTTCTCCTGTACGGAAGTCTGTTATGGTTCCGCTTACGGTTACCCTTGTCTGGGCTTTGCCCGGGACCGCAGCGATAATGAGAAATAATGCCGCAATTAAGCTACGGATCATTTTGCCCTGAATGTCATCTCAATATTGATTGCCGGACCGGTAAGGTTCTGCGGATCGGGGAAGCTTCCCTGAAGCTTGAGAGATGTTGCTGTAAGCTCCGTGATTGTCAGTGTTACCGATATGGGAAGTGATGTAGTGGTTATCACAAGCTTTTCCTCTGCAGCGGCAAACATCCACTCACCGGTATAGGTACCGAAGGTGCCTGTTCCGTCTTCATTGAATTTAGCGTCGCCGACAAAACCTTCAAGCAGTCCGCCTGGTCCTGTGGCATCCACACCATTGGCAAGCAGGCTCTCCGGTGTCCATACCGTACCGGTAAGGAATTTGAACCTGTCCGATTCATCCTCTTTGCATGAATATGTAAGGGCCAGTGTGACGATTATAAAAAGCGAAGCAAGTTTTTGCATGGCTGTAATTTTTACATTTCTTTTCAGGGTCAAAGGTATAAAAAAGATTCAACCGCTCAATCCGGAGCCGGTTCCCCTGATTTTCAATATCCTGCCGGCGGCGATGTCGTTCCTGGTTGCGCCGGAAGTCCGCAGCAATGAGGAATATCAGAATTCCCTGATCTTTATGTTTTTAAACCACACCCTGTCGCCGTGATCCTGCAGCAGTATCCTTCCTTCCTCAGTTTCGGCAAATCCCTTCACCTTGCTGAACTTGCTTGCAGCCACCACTTTTTTCCATTCGTCAGTGCCTCTTTCGTACTCTACGGTCATGAAACCGTTGAGCCAGTGCTGAACCTTGTTCCCGTTGACGATGATGACCGCCCTGCTCCACTGGTCGAAACCGTTGTCCCTCTTGTTCTTCGGAGCTATGAGATCATACAGCCCTGCAAGGGTGCGGGTGCCTTCCATTCCCAGTAAGGCATCAGGGTGATTACGGTCGTCAAGTATCTGATACTCGCAACCGATTGAAGCAAGCGCTCCATTATCCTTCTCTGTGTCGATGAAGTATTTTATACCGCTGTTTCCGCCTTTGGCATACCTGAAGTCGACAGATAATTCGAAGTTCCTGAATTTTTCAGTTGTGACAATATCACCTCCTCCGCCCGGCTGTTTTGCTTCCGGATTTAAAGTGAGTGTTCCGTCGGTTATTTCCCAACCGTTTTCAGGAAAATTTCCGGTTCTGGCATTGATCCATCCTGCCGAAGTCTTTCCGTCGAACAGGAGTTTCCATCCTTCCTCGGTTTCGCGTTCGGAAAGAACATTGGTGAGGTAGTTTGTCTGCGGTATATCCTTTGTATCAGGGTGCCTGTACTTTTCCAGTTCCTCAGTCATTATTCGGATATTCCTCCATTTCACCTCGAGACCGGCCCTGGTTGAATCATTTCCTATCGAGTGAACCTGAAGGGCGATGAAGCCTGCCGGTGTCATATCGTCGATGAGATCGGCGCAGGGAATCCCGTTTACCCAGGTCCTTATTGAATTGCCTGTTGCTTCCACCCTGTAGTGATTCCATTCGCCAACTTTCAGGGCTTTCTGTCCTTCGGGATTAAGGTCGAGAGTGTAAAGCCATCCTCTCCTGGCCTCATCATATATCCCTCCCGACCATGCGCGGGGCGAAGGATCCATTTCAACCTGGTAACCGTGAACCCTGCCATCCATGTAATCAGCCCTGCTTTCGCTCCTTATCTGGACACCTGAGTTCATTTGCGGATCGAACCATGTTTCAAATTCAAGGATGAAATCACCGTATTTTTCCTTAGTGCATAAAAATGAATTCGGAGAAGCGGTAACCGTTGTACCTGTCACAACTCCGTCCTCAAGCTTGAACGGTGCAGTCCCGTTCAGCTGTTCCCACGCTGAAAGATCTTTTTTAATAAGGTTTGTCCATGGTTCCTTTTCGGAACATGCTGTCATCGCAATTAACGTCAGAACAGCAAGAATGAGGCCTGATCTTTTCATATCTGTAATCATTTTAAAGTTTCGACATGGTAAAGATATTCAAAGATTTGAAAAAATAAGAGCTGACCTGATTCCCGGGAGGTTAAAATGAAGAAGTGAAGCCTGCACTTCACTTCTGATTTAATCCTTTTTAACCCAGAACATAATGACCGGTGATATATGCCCGTGGCTGGCATATTTTTCTGCTTTCTCCCAGGCCGGTCAGGATAATTGATTCTAATTGTCCTTCAATTCCTGCAAGGCCTCTTTCATCGTTTTGAGATTGTCAACGATGGTTCGGCCAAACGGAGCTTCGGAATTATTTACATTAAATCCTGTAATTATATTGTTTGTTCCCAGATCAATCACCTGGTCGGCAATACTTCCTCCAACGATTGTCCAGTCTTTGGTTGTCGGGTAAAGATAGACAGCTGCCGAAGCAAATTCAGCGGTTGAAAAGTTGTTACCAAGTATCAGGCCGTTCTCACTTGTTGTCAGGACAAGTGCTATATCGCCAAACCCGCTGAATCTGTTATTGCGGATTACCATTCCTTTTGTTCTGACTCCATAGACAGCCCATGGATAGCCGTCAGACATGGTAAACAGGTTGTTTCTTACCTGGTAGAGGGCATAGGGTTCGGCAGGATAATCCCGACGGCGCAAATTTCTCACCATGAATGCATATTCCGAATGATCCAGGTTAAAAACATTATTCTGGATATTGAAAATCATAGCCTTAGTCTGTGGCTCATCTTTTAATGTTCCGGCGTAGTGCCAATAGTCATCCAGATCAAGACCCCAGCTGAACTCAGGAACATTGAAAATATTTCCCTCAATGCTGACTTCCATGTTCCTGCTTTCCCACACTCCGCCAGTCTGATCGAGGTTGTTGAAAATATTCCCCCTGTTCTTTTCCCCAACAATAATCCTGCTATCCGTCATACTTTCAAGCACCAGGCCATAGCAGAATGTACTAAAGTCCGAATTGGTGATTTTAAAATTGATTTTTTCCCTGGGAAGACCGGTTCCCCATGGCTCATCCCAGCCTGCTCTTACTCCCATTGCGCAGTTGTAGTTTTTTACATAACCATAGCCTCCATCCAGAAGTTGCCCCTTGAATGAAACATTGTCAATGACAACGTTTATTGAACGAGCAGTGTTCCCGCGTTCATACTGTGCGTTGCAGGCTGAAAAATTAATCAGGCTGCCGATTATCCCGTTTGCAGGTCCGGTGACAGACAGCCTTCCCTCAGGAGTGCGGATGGTGAAGTCCCTCATGCACACATCACCTCCTACAAATTTCACAAGATCGCCTCGCTGGCCTTTATTCCATAAACTTTGCAGGTCAAGGTTATTCAACACAGTTATGATTGTTTTACCTTTTCCTGCGCCTTTAAAGACCCCGCAGAAATCGCGGACTTCCATTAGTCCCAGGTAATATTCTCCGGCAAGGAGCTGTACCACCGAGCCAGGACCGGCAGCTTTGGCATCGTCAAATGCCTGGCAAATGGCCGGTGTATCGTCAATGCCGCCGGGTTCAACGATAAAAATTCCATTATTTATCATTGAATTGCTATTAAGATTCTTCGCGGACATACCTGAAATATCAAAATCAGGCTGATCCGACTTGGTGCAGGAAAACATTAATCCTGTAAGCCCAACGATTAAGAAAAGGTTTTTAATTGTCTTCATAGTCGCATATTTAAGTGAAACTTGTTTTAACTGGTGCTTACTGATATAAAGTTCGGTCTAAACAGGAAGGGGTATATAGCAACTATATTTCAATTTGTTTAAATATTAGGTCAAAGCCTTAAATTATGTTGCAGGAAGCTGCAGAAAATTCTAACAAGGAAATATATCGGATCTCAAATCGGGACTAAAATTGCTGGAATTCAACCCGCTCCGGGGTTGGCATTCATGGTATCTACTTTACCGCAGATGAAACTGCGGTTATTGGATTTAAACCGCTCAGCGGTTTATTATCGGGAATAATATTACGGGAGGCATTAAAATCAATAATCAGGATTCCATCCGGGGTAAATACAGCATAAAAACTAAAGCCTGGGGGGCTTCAAAGCCAATGACCACGGTCTTATTTGGGGTAAGATGACGGCAAAAAGGGAAAGCTCCGGTGGGCTTCAAACCCAAGAACCCTGATATCATTCGTGGTAAGATGACGGCAAAAAGGGAAAGCCTGGAGGGCTCTTAACCCAAGAATCCAGGTCTCAATTGGGGTAAGATGACGGCTTAGAAAAGAAAGCCCGGAGGGCTTTAAATCCAATAACCCCGGTCCCATCCGGGGTAAATGGCACAATGTGGTGTCAACCCCGGAGCGGGTTGAATCCCTATTCATTGACATATTTCAATCCTGATTTTAACAGAAAAGTGAAGCACTGGCTTCACTTTTCTCCCATAACCTAAACCTACAGATAACAGGCTTGCCCTTTCACAAGCCTGTGTGTCGTAATGGATTTGCGAAATTCTTCTGATAAATCCTTTTTCATAAATTTAATCCTTTACACAGCGGACCGACATGCCATTAGACAGCGAATAGGCTGCTCCTTCAATTTGAGTAGAATTATAATGAAGTATTCCCATTAATGCATAGCCAGCATCACAGTCTTCACTGGACGACCAGAAATATCCAAGATTTCCCATGCCGATGAATACAGCATCATATCTCCGGCGGCCGCCGGGCAGACCGGTAAATCCAGATTCGTTGTCAGCACCGGCATTAGGCTCCAGCCAATGGGAGGTGCCGGTTTCTTTCATTTTGCCGCCTGCTGTGCCGGCACTCCCCACAGAGGTTTCTAAAAGCATATAATCAGTTTCATTAAGCACGTGCCAGCCTGTCGGGCATAATTTACCAGAACTGGCTGCATACCAATTATATAAAGCACCATATACTGTCTTGAAACCGATATCGTTGTTATACCAGCAATACCCCGGAGTAATAAGATTCTTCCAGACCGTACTTTCTGTTACACATGGTATCGCCGTTCCGTCATTGTATTTGGTTGTTTTAAGGTTTTCTGCCATCCAGGTTTGTGTTCCGATCCGAATTGTTTTATATGTATTCCCCTCAATATCAGAAACAGTACCATATGTTAAAGAAGGATTGAATACTATTGCACTCACCTCTGCAGCAGTGGTAAAGTCCTTCTGAGTTCCATAAGCTGTTCCTGCACTGTTTGTTGTATAGGCACGAACATAATATTGAGTACCGGCAGTCAGTCCTGTTAAATTGCTTGTGAAAATACCGGTTCCCGAATAATCCGTTGTTCTGCTGTCTGCAACAGTCGGATTCTGGTTTGTACTCCAGCAAACACCTTTTGATGTGATCGTAGCTCCCCCGCCGGAGGTTATATTACCCCCCGAAACTGCAGTTGTCTGTGTAATTGATGTAATATCATCTGTTGTCACCGTGGCAAGCATTATCTCGCTTGTGTTAAACGACTGCTGGCTCCCATAGCCGGTACCCGATTCATTTGTTGCATATGCCCTCACATAATATTTGGTTTCGGGAGTCAGCTGAGTGAGGATGCTGGTAAACGTTCCAATACCTGTTCCATCTGAGGTTTTGCAGTTTGAAACGGTTGGATTCCCGGAAGTGTTCCAGCACACACCCCTCTCAATTACCTCAGCTCCTTCATCACCGGTTACAATGCCGCCTGACATTGCATCTGTCTGGGTGATTGCTGAAACATCAGATGTTGATACAACAGGAGGAACAGGGTCTTTCTTGCAGGAAGTAAGACAGAGCGTGGTGAAGATTAAAAAAATGCAGAATCCAGAGATTTTAAATGTGGTTTTCGTTGTCACATATTTAAGTTTAGCTAATTATGTCTGAAGCTTACTGATATAAAGTTCGGTCCAAATAGGAAGCAGTGTATAGCAACTATGTTTCAAATAGCTTAAATATTAGGTCAAAAGCTTAAATTATGTTGCAGGGAGAACGAAGACTGAAGACCTCACTACTGCACGACAGCACGGCAGCACGACATTATTAGTACCTGTCATCAGAAATCCCCGGCAGCGAAGCGACTTGGAACATCAATAAGTTTTATCTTGCTTTTCTTTTATGATACGGAGTGAAGCCTTCTTTTTCAATAATGGCAAGGAAGCGCGGGTCATCCCGCAGGATATCGAAATCGGGATTAGTGGCAATAAGATTGAAATAATGGCGGGGTATATTTTTTTCTTCCACTGTCCTTTCGAGCCAGTAGATTGATTCCTCACGGTTGCCTGTATTAGCGTACCACCATGAAATATAAAAGGGATGTCCGTTCAGACCTTCGATGGGAATGGGATTATTTTTATTCAGTTCGATCAGCCATGTGAAAATTCCTTCAATGCCCGATTCTGTAAAGGCATCGTTTACCTCCGCAGCATAATGGCTGATGGAAGGATACCGGTTGAAAAGCTGCTGAAGCGCCTTCACTGCTTTTTCACCTTCACCCAGTTTGGCATAATGGAGAACTAATAACCAGTTGTTTGTCAGGAAATCCGGATTAAGGTCCGACGCCGCTAAACAGGCATCTATGCCTTCCTGGTATTTTTCTTCAAAGTAATATATCCAGGAATTGAGATTGTGAATAACCCAGAAATATGGCTCCAGCTCCAGGGCACGGTCGATATGTTCACGGGCTTCTTCAATTGGTCCGGTTATCATCAGCAGTTGTGCATACCATTGATGTGCCGTTGAAAAATTTGGATTCAGTTTCAGCGCGGTTTTCAATTCCCTGCGTCCCTCTTCGATCCTTAATTCAGGATAAATGTGATAAACACCTAAGACAGCATGAGCTTCAGCACAATCCGGATCGATTTCAAGAGCCCTGTTACAGAAATAATGTGCCTTTTTCACTCCTTCGATGTAGGGCTGGTACCAGCCCCATGCGGAAAGATTATACCAGGCATTTGCCAGACCTGCGTATGCTTCAACAAAATTACTGTCTGCAGCAATCGCTTTCTCATAATACTCCAGGCTGGCCATCAGCCCTTCCTTACTGACATCGTAACGCTGCTGATCATTGGCTTTATGAAGCAAAAACCTGCCTTTAAGGTAGTAGTCATAAGCTTCAGAATTAACGGTAGGTATTTTTTCTATCTGTCGTTTGGCTTCCCCGGTAATTGCCGTATTAAGTTCATCTGCAACTCTTTTCGCTATATCGCTCTGATAAGCAAATAGATTCGTTAATTCACCCTCATACTCTTCAGAAAATATATGCTGATCATGCCTGGCATTTATCAACTGTACAAATATCCTGACTTTCTGTTCATACCTCTGGACACTTCCTTCAAGAACATAAAAAACATTAAGTTTTTTTCCGATTTCAGGTGAAGTCATTGGGTTATCGCGGAAGTATTCGGCAGAAGTCCGTGAAATAACCCTCATTTCACCGATCCTGAACAAATGGTTTAGAATACCTTCCTGTATCCCGTCAGCAAAGTATTGGTTTTCAGGTTCATTGCTGAGATTCCTGAACGGCAGCACGACGATTGATTTTTCAGGGGATTGCGGAAGAATATTTATAAAAATAACAACCAGTATTATTGACAAAATTCCGGATGTAGCAATAAGGATGTTCCTGGTTCGGGTATTCTTTGTTAATGATTTCAGGTTTGGTACTGATGTCTTTTTTTTATTATCAGCGGGCTTATAAGTCTGATCAACAGCATGACTGTCCGGAGATTCCGTGAATTTCCTTTTTCTGACTTCTCCCGGGGAAAAGCCATAGTGTTCATGGAAACATTTAATGAAATATGTGGGACTCCCGAAACCTGACCTGAAAGCAACTTCGGCAATGGTACCCCCTTCCCGCTGCAGCATTTCCATTGATTTTTGCAGCCTGATCTCCCTTATGAATTTGCTTATATTCTGATTTCTTATGGATTTTATCTTACGATGAATTGTAGCATGGCTCATCCCAGCCAGCTTTGACAGATCTTCCACGCCAAAGTTTTCTTTAGCCAGATTGGCTATTACTATACTGGTAAGCTTGTCGATAAATGCCTGATCACTCGAAAGGGGCCCGGTCATGGCAGTTATTTTTCATCATGAAGTTACGAATATTAATAAAGAGAGTCAATTTTATTATTATCCGCTCTTTCTTTGTTCGATTTTTTTTAATTTGGACAGACTTTACTTTGTCGGATCCTATTGACACTAATTTATGACAAACACTTACGGATATGAAACAGCCGAGGTATTCCTTTTATCGATTTTTACTTATATCATTTTTTCTAACAGGCTTATTTAGCGGGAATTCCATTGCTCAGCCTGTTGCCGGACTCGACAACTGGTTCAACCGCGAGACAAATGCAAAAACGGGACAGCCATTTCATTACCTGTGGACCGACACCGAATGGAGCGGTTATTCGAGATGGGGGGAGATATTCACCTCAATGGGAGCAAAGATCACAACAATTGAGAAACCTCTTCCCCCGGTTCTGAAAAACATTGATGTCTACATAATTGTCGATCCCGATACCACGACCGAGTCACCGGCTCCAAATTACATAATGTCCGACGATATAAAAGTGATAAAAAAATGGGTCAAAAAAGGAGGAGTGCTTGCAGTTCTTGCCAATGATGCCCCCAATTGTGAATTTACCCACCTGAACAGCCTGATGAACAACTTCGGGATGCATTTTAACCATGTCTCGCTTCACCCTGTTCCCGGAACCGATTTTGAGATGGGAGCCAGTACTGCTTTTGAGGACCATCCTGTGTTTAAGGGAGTGTCAAAAATTTATATCAAGGAGGTATCCGACATCAGTTTGTCACGTAAGGCCAGACCTCTGCTTACGGAGAACGGGAAGGTTCTTATTGCGGAGACTTCTTACGGAAAGGGCTATGTGTTTGCCATCGGCGACCCATGGATCTATAATGAATACATCGATCACGACAGGCTTCCGTCAGGCTTTGAAAACAGGAAAGCAGCGGAAAACCTTACAGGATTTCTGCTTGGGAAAGCAAAAAAGTAAACTTTCACATCCAAAAAAATACTTTAATGAAAAGATTTGTCCTCCTTCTTGTCATTCCCTTTTTCGTTTTTACATGGCTGCCAGGCCAGACAGTCACAAAAGAGCGCACTATGGCTGCCATGGTCCTCGCAAACAAATACTTCATGGAGAAATGGCCCGATGTTGGAAAAACGATAATAACCGAACGGGAACGCCCGAGCAATATCTGGACACGGGGCACCTACTACGAGGGCCTGATGGCTCTTCACTCGCTCAATCCCGATCCTGAATACCTCAGCTATGCCGTACGATGGGGCGAGTTTCACAACTGGGGCCTCAGGAACGGTATCACCACACGAAACGGCGATGACCAATGCTGCGGACAGACCTATATTGACCTTTACCTTATGGATCCCTCAAAAACAGAGAGAATCAGGGATATAAAGGCATGTATTGACAACATGATTGCAACCGACAAAATTGATGACTGGAGCTGGATAGACGCGATCCATATGTCGATGCCGGTGTTTGCCCGGCTGGGACATATTTACAAAGACAACAGATATTTCGACCGGGCTCATGAGATGTACATGTTTACAAAACTCAGACACGGCGACAACGGACTCTACAGTACAAAAGACCATCTCTGGTGGAGGGACAAGGATTTCGATCCGCCCTACACGGAACCCAACGGAAGCGGATGCTACTGGTCGAGAGGTAACGGCTGGGTTGTCGCAGCTCTCGTCCGAACACTGGAATTCCTGCCTGACGATTCGCCCTACCGTAAGGAATATATAAAAACCCTGAAGCAGATGTTCAAAGCGCTCAGGAAGGTACAGAGGACTGACGGATACTGGAATGTAAGCCTGCATGATCCATCCAATTTCGGGGGAAAAGAGCTCTCCGGCACTGCCATGTTCACCTACGCCATGGCATGGTGCATCAACAGGGGTATCATAAGTGAAAGGAAGTACCTTCCGGTTATTGAAAAGGCATGGTCGGCCATGGTGAATGAATCGCTTCATCCCAATGGTTTCCTCGGGTATGTTCAGGGAACCGGCAAACAACCTTCCGACAGTCAGCCTGTGGGATATGATACCATGCCGAATTTCGAAGATTTCGGACTCGGATGTTTCCTCCTGGCCGGATCAGAAATGTACAAGCTTAAGTGATCCTCCTGAAGGTATTTGTCTGACTGCTCCGAATTTCTGCATTTAAAAACACCTAACCACTAATATTATGAAGAAAGTACTTTTGCTCCAGATTATTCCGGCCATGTTCCTGATCTTTTCGTGTTCAGAGAAGAAGGATATTCAGGAATTAACTGTGGGAACACCCGCTTCTGTTCAGGTATCGGCCGAGCGACTAAACAGGATCGATTCAATGATAATCCAGAGCATTGAAGATAAATGGATCGCAGGCGCAACGGGATTGATAGCACGTGATGGTAAAATTATCTACAACCGGGCATTCGGCGTCAGCGACATTGAGAACAGGACACCCATGCAGCCCGATGCCATTTTCCGGATAGCTTCGCAGACAAAGGCAATTGTAAGCATAGGACTTATGATGCTGTTTGAAGAGGGAAAATTTCTTCTCGACGATCCTGTCTCAAAATACATACCCGAATTTACCAATCCGCAGGTCATCGAAAAATACAATCCTGCCGATACAACATTCACTACCGTTCCGGCAAAACGGGAAATAACCATCAGGGATCTGTTCACCCACACCTCCGGGATTGATTATGCAGGCATCGGTTCGCCGATGATGAGTGCCGTGTATACAAAAGCCGGCATTATGGGCGGCTTTGGAAACGACAGGATAACTATCGGAGAAGACATCAGGATACTCGGGAAACAGCCTCTGGTGCATCAGCCAGGTGAGAAATTCACCTATGGACTGAATGTGGATGTTATCGGCTATCTGACTGAGATCCTTTCCGGGCAGAAACTTGACCAGTACCTGAAATCCAGGATTTTTGATCCGCTCGGGATGGAGGACACATGGTTCTGCCTGCCTGAAGACAAGCATTCCCGGCTTGTAAGGGTAAATACTGAAGATGCGAACAGGAACGTAATACCCATGCCTCAGGAATATGTAGATTACCCTCTCAGGAAAGGGACCTATTTCTCTGGCGGAGCAGGACTTAGCTCAACAACAAAGGACTATGCCACCTTCCTCCAGATGCTTCTGAACATGGGCGAGTATAACGGTAAACGGCTGCTTGCAAGCCGCACTGTGGAACTTATAACATCGAATCAGATCGGAGACCTGAATGTCGGGAAAGACAAGTTTGGCCTTGGATTCCAGATAACAACCGAAGATGGTCAGGCTGTGCTTGGAATATCAGAAGGATCGTTTGCATGGGGAGGCTATTTCGGTACCACTTACTGGGCCGATCCTGAAGAAAGGCTGGTCTGCCTGCTCTTCATGCAGCAGTCTCCTCTCAGTCGAGGTGAAATCCAGAACAAGTTCAAGGCAATGGTTTACCAGGCCCTTGATGATTGATTAACTGGCTGATCCGCCTTTAGCCCTGATCTCCTTGACGCCTTAACACCTTAATGCCTTAACGCCTTAATGCCTTAATGCTTTTTTCTAATATTTCTTAAGCAGTTCGAGTAGTTTCCCGTCGAGCTTGTGACCATACCAGTCGGTGTAGTCAATATCGGTCCTTCGTGAGTCAAGTATCCCGAAGTCGCCCCTGAAATTCCAGAGAGCATAGCCAATGTTGTGCGGCGTAAGTATGTCGAGAATGTCGCCGAACCACGCCAGGAATACATCGTGAGGAGTTTTATTGTAACATCCGCCCTCGCCGCAGTGAACACCCACACCCTTGCCGACCAGTTCGAGCCATGGCTTGTAGAACTCCTCAAGCTGGGCCCGGCCGAACTGTTTCCCGTCAATAACACCCGGCCATACCGGCATGGGAGCATCAGCAGGATTTTTCCATACCCATGATGCCTGGTAATGTGATACATAATGAGGATAGTAGGCCCTGCAGCTCTGGGCAATATTCAGATCAGCCAGCTCGGGTATTACATTGCTCCCGCCGCTGTTGCCGTCGGCCACAATCATGCGTTTGTCGTTGTATTTACAGATCCCGTCCGAGGCGCCGACAGCCACCTTACGGTAAATATCTCCCGGAACAGGCCCCTTCTGCGCGAACTGGTCATTCATATCCTCGATGTAGGCCGGCTCATTCAGCAGGTCGAAGCTCAGTTTCTCATGTGAGATGTCCTTATACCTTTCAGCCCACATGCTCCAGTGAGCATAGAAGGCATCCTGGGCTTCCTTGTCCTTCCACAGGTTGAAAGGCTCATGAAATCCTGCATTGATGCAATAACCCGGTCCCCTGTGGAGGTTGAGGCTCACATGCAGGTTGTGTTTGTTTGCCATGAAGATCAGGTTGTCGATCTCCTCCAGTACCTTCTGGTCAAAGTTGAGGATCTCATCCTTGTTTATATCCCTTGTTCTGTCGAACGACAGATACCGCGGATACGCCATCGGGATTCTAACAAAATCAAAGCCCCAGTCTTCCATCCATTTAAGATCCTCTTCCGTGGTTCTGTTTGAAAGGGGATTCTGAGGCGGAGTGGGGGAGAAGAGATCAAGGAGATTGAAACCCTTCCAGCGCGGAAGCTTGTTCTTTACTGCCTGACTTTCGGAAGAACCGGTGCATGTTGCTGAGCCGGCTAATGCAAGTCCGGCTGCCGCTGCGGCAGTATTCCTGAGGAATACCCTCCGGTTTATTTTGTTTGGCTTCATAAGGGTTGATTATAAGTATATTATCGCTAATTATCTGACTTTCTTCAGTGGTGTGATAGTGACCGGTCCGGGCAGTCCTGATTCAAGCGGTTCCCATGCTGAGGCGTCAAACACACCATTCTTGTTATTCTCTCTCAGCCTTGCGGCCATATTGACATTATAGAATTTTTTCCACGGGACACCGTTTCTGTCCATCCATGCAATCCTGTTAGCCATCAGGTTTGAAACCTCTATCAAAAGAGAATTATTCGCTTTTAACAATTTTTTGCCAATGATAACTGAGAAACCCGGACCGGGAAGGACCGCAACCTTTTTCCCGTTGAGCGTAACACTGGCGCTGTGGTAAACTTTCCCCAGATCAAGGAGCCATGCATCTCCTTTTACCGGAGGTTTTCTGAAATTAACCGTATACCGTGAAGTGCCTGAGAAGTTCCGGTATTCTTCGCCTTCAAGACTTGTCCAGGCAACCGGACCTGCGTTTTCCACTGGCCCAGGCAGCGACGGGCCGCCTTCGATGAATTCAACTTTCCAGGTGCCTTTTACAGGGGAGGGAGCGGAGACGGGATCATAATACAGGTAGGGTTTGCCCTTTTGTACGGTTTCGTAGGTCTGAATAATCAGTGACTCATCCGGATTCATCCTAAGATACACTTCCAGATTGCCGCCTGACGTTACCCTGGTCATTGCAAGTCCGAGCCTGTCGTCCACTGGATTGAAAATGGCTGCTGATGCACCGCTTGCCTGAAGAGAAACCCAGCCGTCAAATGGCTTGTCGCTCTGACTGGTAATGAAGTAAACCGTTCCATTCAGGTTCTGCCGCCTGGCAAAGGCAAGTCCATGATCGGTCATGTTTTCTCTCGGTATTCCTGCAAAGTTCAGGAGCTGCTCAAGGTTGCTTCCGGTCAGCAGTGATCCTTCACCGTAGCTTGCATTCATCACCTGCGGATTGTTTGTCGGTTCAAAACGGATCCCTGACTTGAGCGTTTCAAAAAATCCGGTTTTTTCCTGTGCGTCTCCCCATCCGGATATGTTCTCAGGGAGGCCGCCGAGGAATATCACCTCTGATCCTTCGTTGGCAAGCCTCAGGATATGAGTGAATGTTTCGACCGGTATGTATTTACATCCGGGCACTACTATGGTTCCGTAAACATTTCCTTCGGTCTGGAGAAGTCCCCCGAGCGGCACTGTGTTTGTAAGCTGAAGGTCGGAGATGTAGTCGAATCCGTATCCTTTCATTATCATTTCATCGGCGGCCGTCCTGAAGGGTGTTCCGTTGAAGGCCGGACTTATGGCATCAAAGTGCTCGAGCATTCCTCTTCCGGGATCGGCGTATCTGTCGAAGATCGGAAAGTAAAGCAATATGTCGTTGTCGGCCATTCCCTGCTGCAGGAACGACTGCACTCTTGAAACATAATTGTTGAGTCCGCTGAAATCGCGCCAGAGGGGATTGGCAGGCGTCAGCTCGACGGCTGCATAGAAGAGGAACCCGGGCCAGGGTTCATCCTGGGGTGAAAAGCAGGTTCCATGGTAAAATACATGGTTTATCCCGGCAAGGAAGAATAGGTCGACGGCTTTTCTGATATCGCCCAGCGATGAGAGGAAATGTTCATTCAGCCAGGTAGCCGCTTCACAGGATGCAAATTTCTTCCCTGTAACATTTGCGGCTGAAGAGGCGAATTTTAGTCTGGTCAGTTCGTTGCCTTCTGTTTCAGGTATGTCGACTGCTGCGTATAGATCGAGTATGTTGCCCGGCGATCCATGGGCCTGGTTCCTTGTTGTCTTGCCCTGCCTGTGAGCCCATTCAGTCCAGTGGGTGGTGAATTTAGCGAGGATCAGATCGGAGATGGTCTGACGGTAATCGGAGAGGACTCTTTCGTTTTTCTCAGGTTCATCTTTCTGAAAAAGAGCCGGAAGGTGGCCCCTCAGATCGTATCCTCTCCTGAGTATGAATTCGCTGAAGAGATCGTTCGTCCAGTCGGCCTGACCTGAGGCGTCATCAACTTCATATGAGTCATTGAAATAGCCCCGGAGCGTCTTGATGTCATAATCCTTGAATATGGTATCGAAATGCTTCAGGTAATTGTCAATGGCCAGACCCGAGAAATGATCAATAACATCTCCTTCGCCGCCCGGTCCTGCACGCTCAGCCATCTTCCCGTGCCATCCCTGGAATACGCCGTAAAGCGTCCACTTGCCCGGAGGGGCTGTCCAGTCGAGTTTTCCATCTGGGGTGACATATCCTGTCAGATCTGCTACAATGCCGCTGTCGGAATAAGCCATCAGGGTCTTTAGCGGAATGGGTTTTTCAAACCTGATCTGGTCGAGGGCATACAGCTGGAGATTGTCGTTCAGGCTGATCGGATCCTTCAGCTTCTTTATGTCGGGCCTTTCACCCACAGGCCTTACAAGAGGCTGCTGGATGAATTCGACCTTTTCCGTAAGTGAATCGCCTCCGGAGATGGTCCAGGTCTTGTAGTTTACATTCTTGCAGGCATCGGCCGGACTGACCCACGGTCCTCCGAAAGGCCATCCCGATGCGTTTGCGAGTTCTATACCAAGGTCAAGGCGTTCCCCCTCTGACAGAACGTGGGTGAACATATCCATCCATCGGGGCGACAGGTAATTGATGAACTTGTCCTCCTGCCCTTTAACACCGTAGATGACAGCGATCTCCATGCCACCCAGACCGGCATTGCGGTATTTTTCCATCGCGGCAGTGAGGTCGCTTTTTGTGACGATGCTTCCCGGCCACCACCAGCGGCTCCATGGCCTGGTCTCACTTGTAATCTCAGGCCATGCTATCTGCTGCGCAGGAAGTACCTGTGATAAAAGGAGCAGTAAAAACAGAATTCTTTTCTTCATGGTGATAATTGGTTGGTCAGGGCTTTGAATCAGTATCTGTAATTTCTCCAGTCGGTCCCGAGTTTGTAGAACATAACTGCCGAGTCGTTGATCTCTATCTCAAAAGTCCTTGTCAGCTTAAGCATCTCGGCTCCGGCCATGATAACCGGCCCGTAACCGTGAGCTGCCGCAGGGTGGATCGGACGGTGGTAATAGAATGCCGGATCAAATGCCATCCCGGTTCCGACACATGTTCCTTCAACCTGTCCCTGTGCATTGACCTTGGTCTGAACTGCATTCCATCCGAGTACCGAAACCGGACCATAAGCCTTTGAATCGAGCCAGCCCATATTTACCCCGTGGGCGATGCAATAAGAGAAGATGGCTGTCGCCGATGTTTCGGGGTAGGAATCGGTTTTGTCGAGCAGCTGATGCCAGAAACCTGATCCCGACTGCAAGGAGGCAACACCTGCCACATGTTCGCGATACTGTTTCAGAATGTCCTTTCGAAGGGGATAGCCTTCGGGAAGAGCATCAAGGAGTTCTGTCATTGCCAGCATCGCCCAGCCGTTGCAACGGCCCCAGTAATATTCAGGGTGGGGATCCATGTCTTCCACCCATCCATGCATATAGAGTCCCTTACCGGGATTGAACATACGCTGCGAGAACTGGATGATCTGCTTGCAGGCATCTTCATAATAGTCGTTGTTGCCTGTAAGTGAACCCATACGTGCAAGGGCCGGAACACTCATGTAAAGATCATCGAGCCAGAGGGTGTTGGGTTGGGGCCTGTTGCGGGCAAGAGTCCCGTCCTTAAGCCTTTGCTGCCCTGTAGAGATATATTTGATGTAATTGTCAATCAATGGTCTCAGGGACTTATCTCCGCCTGCATTTAGTGCCTTTATCATGGCGGAGCACATCGATCCGGCATCATCCAGCGCACGTGGCTCGAGAACCGATCCGACCGGATTGTCCCTTCGATCGGCGGCAGGACTGGCTGAGACGAAGTACTTTGCAGCATCTGCTATTAAGGCCATCCTTTTAATGGTATAGGAGGTGAACCGGTCGTCGCCCGCGGCTTCGCCTGCAAGCAGCATTGCACCATAGGTTACTCCCCATTCATAGCTGATAAGCCTGAATACCCCCGGTTCAAAAATGGCATTGCGCGTGAGGCCGTCCCTGCTGTTCAGTTCAGCCTTTGTGTCCCTGTCGATCATCTGTGCCGGCGTAGAGGCATCAAGGTAGTTGTAAAGACGATTCAGCACAGCCTTTATCTCTTCGGCTGCAGCAGGGCCATACGGGACAGGATAATCGGGCCGCATGGCATGTAGCGGGGTGTTGGTGTCGGTTATTTTCACTCCAGTTTCCTGCGCGGCTCCATAGATGCCGGATGCTGTCAGCAGAGCCATCAGTAGGACCAGCTTCTTGTTCATATTTGTGATTTTAGATTCGTGATTCGTGACTCGTGATTTGTGATTTGTGAAGAGATCATACCTTAAGGAAGATCTTCTTTTTATAGAGTATGTACAGGAAGACCCAACCTACTGCAGTTATTCCTATTCCGTTTATCACCGGAGCCCAGGCTTCCGGAAGAATCTTAATAAAACCTCCGAAGAAGAAATCTGATGCCCGGTTGAAGTTGATTATTCTTCTTGCGAGGTAAATCGTAATTGGATTCATGCCGATTACCACGAAAAAGAAGGCCCATTTCCTGAAATTCCAGACGTCGATTATAAGGTAAAAGACGGCAAAGAGAAGCATGCTCAGACCTCCTACGTAAATTACGAATGAACTGCTCCAGATGTTTTTGTTTATCGGGAAGAACTGGTGCCAGATCCTTCCCAGGATCATAAGTCCTATGGCTGCTCCCAGGAGGTACAGTACCTTTTTAATTTTTTTGTCATTCAGGAAATCTGACTTCATGAATTCCCCGGTGAACATCCCAAGAAGTGCAGTCCCTATTGCAGGTATTGTGCTGAAGAGTCCTTCGGGATCATGATTGCCCAGATAGAGTTTGCCTGGCATAAGCATCCTGTCAATATAGCTTGCCAGATTGCCCGTCCGGGAGAACGGATCGGATGATCCCAGGTCGTGAGCCGGAAACAGGAGGAGCAGGAGCCAGTAACCGATCAGTATTGTCCAGAACCAGACAATCCTCCATGTCAGTTTAGTGTTCATAAAGATGAGTGCAGCAAACATCCATGCAAGACCAATACGGCCAAGAACGCTGCCGTAGCGAAGCTCACCGAAATTAAACCTTAATCCGTTGTTATAGAGGATTCCCAGCAGAACCAGTATTAGTCCGCGAAATATAACGTGCCTGTAAATTGCACTCCTCGGCTCGTTGTTTGCATTACGTTTTGCCATTGAGAAGGGGAAGGATATCCCTGCAATAAAAAGGAACAGGGGAAATATCATGTCATAGAACTGGAATCCGTGCCACTCCACATGTTCAAGCTGGGTTGCCCACCATTTAAACACGGGCCAGCCGGTCAGACTTGCCAGTCCGGCGAAAATTGCTTCACCGCCCATGATCCAGAACATGTCAAACCCGCGGAGGGCATCGAGGGAATAAAGGCGGTTTGGTTTAATTTTAGTATCCATTTTCAAGATTTAAATATGTTAATGCAACCAAAGATATAAAAATAGAAGATCGCTGTTAATAACCTTTTAATTCATTTGGATTTGCCAACAGGCAACCAGCAACCAATAACCAGTGTAGCTGGTAGTATGCAGTAGGTAGTAGAAAGTGTACTATGTATTATCGGTAATGGGCGATAGGCAGAATGTCGCGGCTTTAACCTATCAGGGATCATGCTGGAAGGTGATTTGCAAGATCTTACTCAAGTGTCATAAATTTCCAGGTAACCTTACCGATATTATCCGGTTTCCCTTTTTCAGCTTTTGAAACGGTTCCGGTAAGCTTTCCCTTTTTGTCAGCTGCAACCCTTAATTCACGCCAGGAGTATGTTCCTTTTTCATAATCGAATGTTTCACCATCGTCATCATATAACCTGTAAAAACCCGGAGCGGAACCATAATATCTTATTTCAAGGTCATACTTTTGTCCGGCTGAAGGGGCATGCAATGTCGGCCTCATCATGGGAATAATTGCCCCGTCTTTTGCGAATACAGGAATTTTCCCCAACCCGGGGGTTACCTTTATTATCTCCTGCTCGCCCGCGTATCTGCCTGAGTAAAAGTCGTACCACTTACCTTTGGGCAACACAACCTCACGGGTTTTCTGACCCGTGAACAAAGGTGCCACAAGCAGGTATTCACCGGTCATATACTGGTCTTTTATCTCTTTCATGACTGCCTCCCCATAAGGATTTTCATCAAGGTTGGTGTTTCTGGATTCCTCGGTTGATATAATTTCAAATCCTGGCTCCAGGTTCATTCCCCGAAACGGTGGTATTCCCTCAAAGTGGTATTTTGCGAACTCGGAGTAGAGGTAGGGGATCAGCTGCATCCTGAGAAGGGCGTACTCTTTTACTTCATTTTCCACTTCCGGGAAAGACCATGGTTTTGTACCGCTTGACCAGGCATTTATCATGGCCATCGGGGAAAAACATACTGTCTGGAACCTCCTTAACCATTCTTCCCCGGTTTTTGAGCTTCTTACTTCGGGGGTCCAAAGTACACCGCTGTATCCGCTGTTTATCAGTGCTGTAATAAAATCCTCATGACTGTAATAATCGTTGTAAATTACATATGGGAAGGAGGAACCTCCACCATTTGACGATCGGGTTAAACCATATGTTCGTTGATTTTTCTGGCGGAACAGTTCGGTGGTAATTTTCTGAAGAAAGAGTCCGTAGGTCTGCCGGATCTGTTCGGCGCTGTTACCTGATGGAAACATTGCAACATCGGGCCACAGCCACCTGTCGTACCCGTCGGACTCATCAATTTTATAGCCGCTGATTCCAATGCCGACCTGGCTTTTGTCAATCTGTTTCATAAGTATTTCTGCAGACCCGGGAACCGAGAGGTCCGGAACGACACCTCCCCAGACGGTATGTGATCCTGTGTAGGGAAGAATTTCCTTGTAAAAAGACGCTTTCGATGAAATATATGGATTTGTCCATAAATTCAGCCTGATACCCAAAGCTTTCATGGTTTTTACAAATGCCGGAGGATTGGGATATCTTGAGCTGTCCCATTCAAGAGTACAGGGATAAGACCTGCTTTGCCAGCCCGGCTCAAGACCAATAAAGTCTAGAGGGAACCCACGTTCCTCAAACAGCCTGGCTTCGTTTATTACCTGATCCGAGGTATAAAGAGTGGGAACGCGTTGGGTGAATCCAAGTCCCCAGCGGGGAGGCAGGCACCCTCCACCGGAATAAAGGTTGAACCTCTTTACAGCATCGAGCATTGTGGGACCTGCAAATAAATAGATATCAACCCCCTGGGCCGGCACGAGTATCTCCACGGCATCAGAATAGGGCTGGGAGGTCCAATTCCTGTCAGTGTTCCTGTCGCGTTCCTCCGGTGCATCCGGACTATTTTTCCTTACTCCGGTTCCTGCATATATTGTAAGATACCTTGAACTGTTTATAAAAACCCCGTAGCCCTTGTCCGAAACATAAAACGGCACCGGAGCATGGGTTCTTCCATTATCAGCCCCGCCATAATGGTCAACATGCAGCTGAAGGATCCTTCCTCTCTGATAGACGGTCTTGAAGTTCAGCCCGAAGCCAAAAATTCTCTCTTCTTTTTCAAGGGGAAACCTGAGGAAGGTGGATTCATTACCGGTTTGCACCAATATTTTATCAGGAGATAGTGGAAAGGGTGCAGGTCCCAGCTTCGACAATGCATCCATTGACGGTTTGATCCCTGCTGCACTGAAGAGATCCAGCTTTTCAGGGGTTCCTGCTGTAATTTTCCATACCCCGGGTGCAACTTCGTTCCATCCTGATGTTTGTCCGGAAACTGATAATGTCAGAAAACACAGACCTATGAGTAACTTAGTGTTCAGAGTATTTATGTTTTTCATAATAGAGGCGGCATTTTTTTGTAAGCACTTCAAATATACCTGATTAAGTTGTAGATTAAGAACAAAAAAATCCTTTTTATGAATAATTCAGTTTATATTAGCCAAACTAAGTTCTATTTATTTTACATTTACCTGATATTAACTTCAGATCATAAATAAACAATTTCTGATACTATGACAACACGCAGAGAATTTATTCAGAAAACAGCGCTTGGGGCAGCCGGACTGACGCTGGGCGCCAGGAGCTATTCCCGTGTGCTGGGAGCAAACGACAGGATCCGGGTAGGCATAGTAGGCTATTCCGACAGGTTCAGGGGTGCACTTTCCCCCGCATTTCTGTCACTGGCAAAAGAACTGAATTTTGAGTTTACAGCAGTCTCCGATCTCTGGAGCAAACGCAGGGAAGAAGCTGATGCCTTCTATAAAGCTCAGGGGATTACACTCCGGCTTGCCAGGAACAACGAAGAGCTTTACGGCAGGGATGATACGGACGCAGTGTTTATAAGCACGGCCGATTTCCAGCATGCTCTTCATTGTGCCGAAGCCGTTGAAGCCGGTAGAGATGCTTACGTAGAAAAGCCATTTGCCGAAACCATGGCCGACGCAAGGGTGGCACTCAAAGCAGTGCAGAAAACAGGAAAAATCGTCCAGATTGGTTCGCAGAGAAGAAGCGCAGGCAACTATATTGCTGCAAACGAGTATATTAATTCGGGGAAATTCGGCAAGATTGTGATGGTGGAAATGACATGGAACGTCAATCAGCCGGGAAGGTGGAGGAGGCCCGGAGTGGTGCCGATTCTGAAAGAAGCTGATACTGACTGGAAGAGATACCAGATGAATCGCCCGCAGGCTGAGTTTGATCCAAGGAAATATCTTGAATTCAGACTCTTCTGGCCATATTCATCAGGAATTCCCGGCCAGTGGATGGCTCACCAGATCGATACTGTGCACTGGTTCACCAAACTTGCCCACCCGAGAAGCGTGGCAGCCAACGGAGGAATTTACCTCTGGAAGGACGGCCGTACCAACTTCGATACGATGACTGCTGTCTTTGACTATGGCGATCCGGCTGATCCGAATTCAGGATTCCAGGTTGTTTATTCATCGAGATTCACAAACGGCGCCGGCGGAACCAAGGAATTGTACTACTCAAACGGAGGTATGATGAACCTCGATACAAACAAGATAACATCCGAGGGAGGACTTGCCGCAAGAGACGCAAAAGCCATGAACATGAGCGAAAACCTTCTTGAACCCTTCGAGCTTCCTTCAATCAGAGTAGAGACGGCAGCCAATACAGGCGGCGATCCCATGACAACCGCTCATGTGAGAAACTGGATGGAATGTGTGCGCAGCCGTAAGAAACCGAATGCCGACGTTGTTGCAGGATATAATCATTCCATAGCAAATATAATGTGTACGGCAGGTCTGAGAACAGGGGAGAAAGCTACGTTCGACGAGGCAACCCAGGAAGTTATGGCCGGAGGTAAAGTATTTCAATATTAATTGAATGGCCATGAAGATTAAGTTAAACAGATCACGAATTCCGGGCCTTGTGGCAACGTTTTTCCTGGCTAAGGTGCTCATCCTCGCCACCAGCCTTGCAATAGTTGCACAGTCGCCGGCAGAGAAGGGAGTTCGCTTCGAAAAGGTGAACGACCAGAATAAAGTGGATATCTATATTAACGGATCACTTTTCACTTCATACCGTTATCCGGCGGACCTTGAAAAGCCGTTCCTTTATCCCATTTACGCTTCAAACGGTTCCGTAATAACCCGGGGATACCCGATTGAGCCAAGAAAAGGAGAAAGGATAGATCATCCTCACCAGATAGGCTTGTGGTTTAATCACGGCAGCATCAACGGACTCGATTTCTGGAATAATTCATCAGCAATACCGGCCGACAGGAAGGACTCCTATGGCCATATTGCAGTCCAGAAATTCGTAAGGGCCGACAACGGGAAAAAAGGGGTGCTTGAGGTTGTTTGCGAATGGAAGGATAACAAGGGGAACACAATCCTGCTCGAGAACGTCCGGTATATCTTTTCAGGTGATGCGGCTTCACGAACCATGGACCATGTTTCAACACTTACAGCCGTTGACGGTCCGGTGACTATTGCCGACAACAAGGAGGGGCTTTTTGCCATTAGGGTCGACCGAGCCTTTGAAATGCCTTCCACCGAATCGCTGATCTTCACCGACGATAAGGGAAATCCCACCACAGTAAAGGCAACCGATAACACCGGTGTTACGGGGATGTATACCTCGAGCCTCGGGCTTAAGGGCGATGCGGTCTGGGGAACCAGGAACAACTGGGTCCTGCTTTCAGGCACGAAGGACAACACCCTGATCACCTTTGGAATATTCGATCACCCCGATAATCCGGGTTACCCTGCATACGCCCATGCAAGGGGTTATGGCCTTTTTTCGGTTAACAACCTCGGACAGAATTCCTATGATCCCAAACAGGAGAAGATGGAATGGAAACTGGCTAAAGGGGAATCGCTTACACTCCGTCACAGGTTTTATGTAAAATCGGGAACCGAACTTCCTGCCAGGGAAGCAAACAAGATATTTAAGAAATTTTCAAAGTTGTATTAACCCCCCACCCCCCCTGCCTTGCTACGCCGAAGCGGCTATTCGAAGGCGCAGAAGGGGGGCTAAAACCAAAAACATGAAAAAATTAAATTTATCCGTTATCAGGCTGGTCATAGCAGTATTGTTAGTCTTTTCATTTTCTGCGACTACATTCGCAGCCCCTCCTGAAAAGCAGATGTTCTATGAACTTAAAATCTATCGTCTGACTGATCCTGGCAAGAATGCCGTGTTCGACAGGTACCTGAAAGATGCATATATCCCTGCTATGCACAGGGCAGGTATCCCAACGGTAGGCGTCTTCAAACCGGTTGAAGCGGATACTGCTTTCGGGAAAATGGTTTATGTATTCGTTCCTTATAAGACCATCGAACAGTTCGACCAGGTTTTTACCAAACTTGAAAGCGATGCTGTTTACAAAGAAGCTGGAAAGGAGTTCCTTGATGCACCTTATAATGACCCGCCATTCTCAAGGTATGAAAGTATATTAATGAAAGCTTTCGCGTTTATGCCGGAATTCAGACCGCCTTCATTTTCAACACCGAAGTCGGAAAGAATTTATGAGCTGAGGAGCTATGGAAGCTGGACTGAAGAAAAAGCGACCAAAAAGATCCATATGTTCAATGAAGGAGGAGAAATGGCAGTATTCGAAGAGGTAGGTTCAAAAGCTGCATTCTACGGACAGGTTGTTATTGGAAGCCAGAGACCACGGCTTATGTACATGACGACATATGAGAATATGGAGTCACAGAAAGAACATTGGGCTGCCTTTTCAAAGCATCCGGCCTGGCAGGCTATGAGAGTGAAAGAGGAATATGCCAACACTGTGATCAGAGCTCTTCCTTACCTTCTTCATCCAACAGATTATTCTGATTTTTAGAGCTTATTTAATCAAAAAAGGGAATGACCGGATACTGCAGTTATTAAGTGCAGTATACCGGTCACTCCTGTTTTTATTCAGATTCAATCTAACCTCTCAGTATATCAGTCAGGGAAATTAATCTGTGAGAGCGCCTGCTCAACTTCTTCATCCGTCAGTTCGTGGTCGGGAAGGTTATTCTCGTAATATTTCTGATAAGCGGTAATATCAAAATGACCATGTCCGCTGAGGTTGAATAAAATAGTTTTTGGTGTGCCTTCAATATCTGCCTTTCGGGCTTCATCAAGCGCTCCGGCGATGGCATATGATGATTCAGGAGCCGGAAGAATACCCTCGGTTTTCGCAAACAGAATTGCACCTTCAAAGCATTCCCTCTGCATTTTGGCCTTTGCCTCCACCAGCCCGTCTTTTTTAAGCTGGCTTACCAGCACTCCGGCACCATGATAACGTAAACCGCCTGCATGGATCTTTTCCGGGATGTAGTTGTGCCCCAGGGTATACATCGGGAGCAGCGGAGTAAATCCGGCTGAGTCCCCGAAGTCGTACATGAATTTCCCCTTTGTCAGTTTCGGACACGATGAGGGTTCAATTGCAAGAAGACGTGTCTTTTTACCGTTGACAAGGTTCTCTCTCAGGAAGGGGAAAGCTATTCCGGAGAAGTTGGATCCGCCTCCGAAACAGCCTATGACAACATCGGGATAGTCATCGGTTTTTGACATCTGGACCAGGGCCTCCTGGCCGATAATGGTCTGATGAAGGATCACATGGTTCAGAACGCTTCCAAGCGAATACTTGGTATAAGGATCCTGTACGGCAATCTCCATAGCTTCGGATATTGCTATGCCAAGACTACCGGGTGAGTCCGGGTACATCTCAAGAACCTTTCTACCTGCTTCGGTAAGAGTGCTGGGAGAAGCTACGACCTTGGCGTTGTATGAATTCATCATGACCTTACGGCCTGGTTTCTGGTCAAAACTTACCCTTACCATGAACACCAGCAGTTCAAGGCCGAAATGGTTGCACGCAAAACTCATCGCGCATCCCCACTGTCCTGCTCCTGTTTCGGTGGTGATCCTCTTAATCCCTTCTTTCTTGTTATAGTATGCCTGGGCAATTGCAGTGTTTGCCTTGTGTGAACCGGAATAGTTACCCCCTTCGTATTTGTAGTAGATCTTGCTCCTGGTACCAAGAGCCTTCTCGAGGTTATGGGCACGGAACAGGGGAGAGGGACGGTAGGTCCTGTAAAGATCCAGTACTTCTTCAGGAATGTCGATGTACCTTTCGGTTGACACTTCCTGTTTTATAAGTTCCATCGGGAAGACAGCAGCCAGGGCTTCCGGACCGATCGGCTGGCGGGTTTTCGGATCAAGCGGCGGCAAGGGTTTGTTAGGCATGTCGGCCGCGATGTTATACCATTGATGCGGCATTTCTTTGTCGGTTAGCAGGATTTTAGAAATTTTTTTCATCGGTTCAATTATTAAGTGGTTATTAGAATTTGCAAACAAAAAAGGCATGCTGTGAACAGCATGCCTTTACTAAGTATATCCTATGGATTATATAACGGCCTTATTCACAGCTTAATTATTCGAGCTGCGCCAGGACCAGATATATAATGCACTAATTTTCATCGGGTCAAAAATAAACAAAAATTTAATTCTGCAACAAAAAAGCATAAAAAATTTGTGATCTGTTATTATTTCCCCTTTTTAGCTTATTGATTGTCAATACCGGACAATGTCCTTAAAATATTATCGTTTCAGGTAAATTTTTTATCGACTAAGGTAATGCTGCTTATTGTTTTACGATAAAAATTCGCATGATTATTCAAGTATCACAGCTCCGGCATTCCTCAGATCATCGAAAAACAGCGGATAGGATTTCCCCACGCAGTGGGAGTCCTTGATATGTACTGTTCCTGAGGCTCCAAGCGCTGCCACGGCGGCGGCCATTGCAATTCGATGGTCTTCATGAGAATTCACTCTTGCTCCGATTACTTTGCCTCCCGTGACGACCAGACTGTCGTCAATGGCTTCGACCCGGATTCCCATTTTTTCAAACTCGCTGATAAGGGCGGCAGCTCTGTTGCTCTCCTTATGAATCAGTCTCGATGCTCCCCTGATGGTGGATGTTCCCTTGCAATAAGCTGCCAGGGCTACAAGAGGAGGAAAGAGATCAGGCGCTTCAGTGGCGTCAAACTCAAAAGCTTTCAGATCTGATTTTGATATCTCAACAGTATCGCCTGTTATTTTCATGGCTGCCCCGGCATCCTGGAGGACATTTAAGACTGCTGCATCGCTCTGGTAACTTCCGATCCGCAGCCCGCTCACCTTAATATTTCCATTTATGGCTCCGGCAATGAGCAGAAATGCCCCTCCGCTCCAGTCACTTTCAACCTCCCAGGTACGGGCAACATATTTCTGCCGTCCGGGAATCCTGAACAGTTCGAAGTTTTCATTTGAAACCTCAATCCCGAAATCCCTCAGTACCTGTAGCGTCATATCGATATAGGGTTTGCTTCTGAGATTTCTTACCCTGACAACAGAGTCTCTTTCTGCAACCGGCAGTGACATAAGCAGTCCGGTGAGAAGCTGAGAACTTACAGACCCGTCAATGTCACATTCTCCGCCCCTGAGCGGACCTCTGATAGTCAAAGGAAGCAGACCATCAGTTGTGGAGCATTCCACTCCAAACTGCCTGAGGGCTTCCTCTATCATGGTCATCGGCCTTCTTTTCAGTGAGCCGGCTCCGGTTACAGTAATTTCAGCATCAAAAAGGGAGGCTACGGGAGAAAAGAGCCTTATGGCAAGCCCCGATTCACCGCAGTTAAGTTTTGTTTCCTTCAGTTCCCTCGAACCTGTGATCCTCATTGAGTCAGGTCCGGGTTCCACTCTTGAGCCAAGACTTACCGCGATGCTCATGGCGGCAAGAGAATCATCGCAGTATGAAGGGTTAACAATAAGGCTTTCGCCTTCGGCCAGGATTGCAGCGGCAATTGCCCTCTGCGTCATGCTTTTCGATGGCGGAGCTTTGACTTCGCCTGCTAAAAAAGAGGGCTCAACGGATCTTTCCATGAAAAAGAGGTTTCTTAGGTGTTTCCGGCAGGTTTTTCGATTCCGTTATTCATGATCCTCATCTGGTGGTTAATCGATTCCTGATGAATGGCCTTGAAGATGGTGTCGATCATTTCCCCGCTCAGTCCCTTGACCTGGCCGTGGACCACCACTTTACGTATAATCTCATCCCAGCGCGTAGGCTGCAAGATAGTAATATTATTGTCCTTTTTATACTGTCCGATGGTTTCAGCTACCTTCATTCTCTTTTCAAGGATATCAAGAAGGGCATCATCGAAAACGTCTATCTGCTGCCTGAGTTCGCCCAGGATGTCGAGCAGTTTAGGATCTGAGGCAACAGGACTCCTGAGTATCAGTCTGCTGAGAAGCTCCTTCAGTTCGCCCGGGGTGACCTGCTGGGCGGCATCGCTGAGGGCATGGTCGGGATCTGCATGCGACTCGAGCATCAGCCCGTCGAAGTTCAGATCCATGGCTTTCTGCGACAGTTCAAAGAGGTACTCCCTTGTACCGGAAATATGACTGGGATCACAGATGATCGGGAGATCGGGGATCCTGCGGCGGAGCTCGATGGGCAGCTGCCAGTTCGGCTGATTTCTGTAGATTGTCTTTTCGTAGGTTGAAAATCCTCGGTGGATGGCTCCGATTTTTGTAATCCCTGCCCTGGCAATTCTTTCAATGGCACCTATCCATAATTCAAGGTCGGGGTTTATCGGATTCTTTACCAGCACCATCACGTCGACCCCCTTCAATGCATCAGAGATTTCCTGGACGGTGAAAGGATTTACCGAGGTCCGGGCTCCTATCCAGAGAAGATCAATGCCATATTTCAGCGCCTCATATACATGTTTCTCATTCGCAACCTCCGTCCCTACCATCAGTCCGGTCTCCTGCTTAACGGTCCTCAGCCACTTGAGTCCTTCCGAACCGACCCCCTCGAAGGAGTTGGGACGGGTTCTGGGTTTCCATATTCCAGCACGGAATACGCTCACTTCGGGTATTTTTGCAAGTTCGGCGGCAGTAGCCATTACCTGTTCTTCGCTTTCAGCGCTGCAGGGACCCGAGATGAGGAAAGGCCTTCCCTTGTAACCTCTCCAGTCATTTGCCAGAAATTTCTTCAGTTCAAGTACCATGGTAATATGTATTAATGTAATATTCTCTTTATTTTGTTTGCTTCTTCCATAAGTCCCTTGAGACCTTCCTTGTCATTCTCAGAAATAAGTTTCCTGAAAAGGTTCATCTTTTCAATATAGTTGTCGATAACCGCTATTATTGATTTTGAATTCTCGAGAAAGATTGGGGCCCAGGTATCGGCATTGCTTTTTGCAAGTCTGACAGTGCTGTCAAAACCTCCGCTGGCCAGAGTTGTTATGTTCTTCTCTTCTTTTTCCTTGTCGAGTACACTCAGGGCAAGCGAAAAAGATGTAATGTGGGATATGTGTGAAACATATGCAACATGAACGTCATGATCGCGTGAGTTCATATTGACCTTGTTCATGTTCAGGACGTCGAGCATCTTCTCGGCCAGATCGAGGGCATCCTTATCGCTGAGTTCGCGGTCGCAAATAATGGCATTCTTGTAATCGAAAAGCTTTCCAATGGCTGCGAGAGGTCCCGAAAATTCCGTTCCGGCCATTGGATGAAGAGCTACATAACGGCCTCTGCCGGGGTGATCCCTTACCACTCTGCCTATCTTGCCCTTTGTCGACCCCATGTCGGTTACTACTTTTGAGGTCCCTTTTATCCTGTCAAGTACTCCGGGAAGCATTCTCCAAATGGTGTCTACAGGGGTGCTTATTATGATCAGATCACTCCTGTCAACCGCATTTTCGAGCGAATCGGTTTCATCCACCAATCCGCACAACAGGGCTATGTTGCTGTGCTGGAGATTTGATTCAACACCTATTATCCTGTCTGCAAAGCCTCTTTTTCTGAGGTCGATCATCAGCGAACCGCCTATGAGCCCGATTCCAACTATTGTAATTGTCATTTTGGTGATTTGTGATTCGAGATTTGTGATTTTTGATTTTTAATTTGTGATTGGTGAGAAAGCTGATGCCTGGTTACGGAGCAGGAGTGACGTAAATTTTCATATTTCTACAATTTCAACTTTTCAATTCTTTGTCTTGCTTCCTCAAGTCTTTCCTCAGTGGCGCACAGCGATATCCTGACGTACCTTTCGCCACGGCTTCCGAAGATGAATCCGGGAGTGAGGAAGACATTGGCTTCCTGGAGGATTGTCTCGACAAATGCTTCACAGCTTAAGATATTTTCAGGGATTCGGCCCCAGAGAAACAGACCTGTCTGCTCAGGGTTGAATCTGCAATCCAGCAGCTCCATTATCGACTCGGCGGTCCTGCGTCTTTCCCTGTAGGTAAGGTTGACCTTGTCGTACCATGATTCAGGATTCAGAAGGGCCTCGGCTGCTGCCAGCTGCATGGGCAGGAACATTCCTGAATCCATATTGCTCTTCACCTTAAGTATTGTTTTGATGTACTCACTGTTCCCGGCAACCATTCCTATCCTCCATCCTGCCATGTTGTGCGACTTGCTGAGGGAATTCAGTTCCAGTGCTGTTTCCATTGCTCCTTTTACCGAAAGCAGGCTGAGGTATTCGTTGTTGAGTATAAAACTGTAAGGATTGTCGTTTATCAGAAGGATGTTGCGTTCGAGGGCAAAAGAAACCAGTCTGCCGAAAAGAGCTGCAGATCCCTTTGCTCCGGTGGGCATGTTCGGGTAGTTGGTCCACATGAGCTTCACCCTGCCAAGATCTTCCTTTTCAAGAGAATCCAGGTCGGGCTGCCAGCCCTTTCTCTCATCAAGAGGGTATGTCCTGATCTTTCCGCCTGTCAGGCTCGTAACCGAGGAGTAGGTAGGGTATCCGGGATCGGGGACAAGCACCTCGTCGCCCGGATTGACAAAAGCCATACTTATGTGCATTATCCCTTCCTTGCTCCCCATAAGCGGGAGAATTTCCGAGGCGGGATCAAGACTCACCCCGAAGTATTTTTTGTACCATTCAGCGAAGGCTTTTCTCAGCACAGGACTACCGCTGTAGCTCTGGTATCCGTGAACAGTAGGTTTCCGTGCCTCTTCGGAGAGCCTTGCCACTGTATTCTCCGAGGGCGGCTGGTCGGGGCTTCCGATCCCCAGGTTGATAACATCGGCTCCGGCAGTTCGCATCTCGTCGATCTGCCTCAGTTTCCTCGAAAAATAATATTCCTGGACACTGTTGGTCCGCTCCGCCGGTTTAACTTTCATATAGCATTTCTCCTTTGTTGTAAATTCCAAGTACTTCCAGATTGCTGGTAAATTCATCCAGGCTTGCAACTATAGCATCTGTGTCTGAGTCTGCAGGCAGTTCGAGATCGAGGTAGAACATGTATTCCCAGTCACCATTCAGTCGCGGTACCGACTGGATCTTTGAGAGGTTGATATTCATCGCGGCCAGTTTTACCAGGACCGATGCAAGTGATCCGGGTTTGTGACCGGTGGCGAAGCAGATTGACACCTTGTTTCCCCTGCTGCTTCCCTTGTCCTCGCTGCCGATAACCAGGAACCTTGTGTAATTCTTCTTGTATGTCTCGATCCCTTCGGCAATAATATCCAGTCCGTAAATTTCAGCCGCATTTCTGGATGCAATCGCTGCTATCTTTTTAATCCGGTTTTCAGCAATCTGCCTTGCACTCGAAGCAGTATCGTCCGTTTCAACCAGGGTTATTTCGGGGTACTGATTCAAAAATGTCATGCACTGGGCCAGGGCAATAGGGTGTGACCTGATCTGCCTGATGTCTTTCATTGACTGTCCGGGTAAAGCCATCAGGTTCTGAACGATCCTCAGGTTGTGTTCGCCCAGGATTCTGAGTCCCGATTCCCTTATAAGGCTGTAGTTGTAAAGGATGCTTCCCGACCTGGCGTTTTCGATTGCCATCATTGCAAGGCCTGCCCGTCCTTCCTTTACTGAATTAAGTGTCATGTCAAAGGAAGAGCATGGAACGATCTCGACTTCCTCACTGCTGAAATACTGCCTGGCGGCAACTTCGTGGAAACATCCCGTTTCTCCCTGGATAGCAATTTTCATATCAAACCTTTTTAAAAACAGGAAGGGTCCCTTGTGGGGACCCTTGCTTGCATATATTGTCTTTTATGTATACAAAAATCCCCTTATCTATTCTTAAAGTAAAAAAAGAAGTAAAAATAAGAGGCGATATAATTGTATACAATATTCATTATTTCGTTTTGTTGGCTTACAAAAGTAATACAGATTTTTGATTTCCAAATAAAATATTAAGAAAATGTTGAAAAAAGTTAAGACGGAAGACCGAAGACCGAAGACGGAAGAATGAAGAAAGAAGAAAGAAGGAGGGGCTGGGGTTGATGTCGCAGGACAGAAAAAGCTGCTCCCACGAACACAGTGCCAGTTCATGAGATCCCGCATCCCGTAAGAAACCGGGATGCGGGATGACATGGTGCAGGATGATCATGGGGGGTGAGGTCGCGGCGAGATAGACGGCTTCCGGTGTTAAACAGAAATTATGCATCTCGCCGCGGCCTCACCCCAACTAACCAATTGATGCCTGTCATCCCTCGCCGGATCTTCCCCGGGTAACCTTGTTTGACCCTATAAAACTTTTCAATGCGGACAAACAATTATCCAACTATGCAGAGGCGAGGGATCTCATGCTGGAATAAATGCCTCATGCTTCATTCCTCACGCCTCTTACTTTCCCTTATGTCTTTCTCTCAGTACTTCCTCTACATCTTCAAATGCAACATTCTTCTTTTTCAGAAGGATAAGAAAATGGTATAACAGATCCGCAGCTTCATTTTTGAACAGGTCGATATTGTCATCCTTGGCTTCAATAACCAGTTCAACTGCCTCTTCACCTACTTTCTGAGCTACTTTGTTTATTCCCTTTTTGAAGAGTTTGTTTGTGTATGAACCTTCTGTATTGCCGTCAATCCGCTGGCTGATTATATCTTCGAGCCGGTATACAAAGCCTTTTGAAACCTCACCGCCAAAGCACGAAAAGAGTCCGGTATGACAGACAGGCCCAGCCGGATCGACCATTACAAGCAGGGCGTCGTTGTCGCAGTCTGTTGTTATTTCTTTAACAATAAGGAAGTTGCCTGATGTCTCCCCTTTGGTCCATAACCGGTTTTTACTGCGGCTGAAGAAAGTGACCTTACCTTCCCTGACGGTCTGATCATAAGCTTCTTCATTCATGTAACCGACCATAAGCACCTGAAGCGAATTGTTGTCCTGGATTATTGCCGGAACAAGTCCGTCCCCTTTTTCGAAATCTATTAGTGTTTTGGATAGCATAACGTTGGTTTTCAAAGGCAAAGAGGGTAACTCAATGTCTGACATTTATGTTTTTTGATGACAAATACTCTTTAAGTTCCGGTATCGGTATTTCCCCGTAGTGGAAGATGCTTGCAGCCAATGCTGCGCTGCAGTTTGTTTTTACAAACACCTCCCTGAAATGGTCCATGGTACCTGCACCGCCTGAAGCAATAACCGGAATGTTGACACTCTTGCTTACCTCCCTTGTCACTTCTATCGAGAATCCGGCTTTTGTGCCGTCGGCATTCATGGATGTGAGCAGTATTTCCCCTGCACCCTGTTTTTCAGCCCATTTTGCCCAGTCAACTGCCCTTAGCGGGGTGGGAGTGTTCCCGGCATCAATGTAAACCATCCAGTCACTGCCGGTGAACCTGGTGTCAATTGCCACCACGACGCACTGGCTTCCGAACCTTCTGGCAATTTCTGTTATCAGACCCGGATTCTTGAAAGCAGAGGTGTTTATGCTGACCTTATCAGCGCCGGCGCTGATGAGCAGGGCAGCATCATCGATGGTTGATATGCCTCCGCCGACTGTGAAGGGCAGGTTGATTTCAGCGGCTATCTTCCCGACAAGTTCAGCAAAGGTTTTTCTTTTCTCGATAGTTGCAGTGATATCGAGGAACACAAGTTCATCGGCACGCTGTTCCACATATTTTTTTGCGAGTTCCACAGGATCGCCGGCATCGCGGATATCCACGAAATTAACACCCTTGACGGTGCGTCCTTCCTTTATGTCGAGACACGGTATTATTCTTTTCTTCAGCATAAGCGGGCAATATCTTTAAGGTCAAGAATTCCTTCGTAAAGCGCTTTGCCTACAATGGCTCCCTCACAGCCGATAGCAGACAGTGTTTCGAGGTCACCGACGGAGCTTATTCCACCGCTGGCAATCAGGTTCAGTCCGGGTATTCCGAGAATCTCGCGGTACAGGTCGGTCGATGGTCCCTGCAACATGCCATCCTTCTCGATATCAGTGCAGATTGCAAATTTGAATCCCCTTTCCCTGTACCATGTTATGAAACCGATAATATCCGAACCGGAATTCTCAGTCCATCCTTCTGTGGCAACATTCCGGTTAACCGAATCAGCTCCGAGGATAATTTTGTCTTCTCCCCATTCCATGAGCCATTCAAGCACCAGCGGCCTGTTTGTCACCGATATGCTTCCGCATGTGACCTGGCTTGCACCGGCGCTGAAAGCATTCTGCAGATCGTCAGAGGAACGGATGCCTCCCCCGAAGTCAATTTTCAGGGAGGTAGCCGATGCTATCTTTTCAAGGATTCCAAGATTGGTGATGCGCTTGTTCCTGGCTCCGTCGAGGTCGACCAGATGAATATATTCAATACCATGATCCCCTACCTGGCGGGCTACTTCAAGCGGATCGCTGCTGTAAACCTTTTTGGTCGAGAAGTCTCCCTTTGAAAGCCTTACACACTTGCCTCCCATGATATCCAGAGCTACTATTATCCTCATAGCTCAAGGAAATTTCTTAGTATCCTAGAACCGGTATCCGCCGATTTCTCGGGGTGGAACTGGACGGCATAAAAATTATCCCTGTGCATTGCAGCGCTGAAGGGCAGAACGTAGTCGCAGATGGCAAGGGTGTAGTCCGAAATCTCGGCATAGTAACTGTGGACATAATATACATCCTCATCGGCAGTCACGCCCCTGAAAAGGGTTCCTTTAAGCGCCGAGAAATTGTTCCATCCCATGTGAGGCACTTTGTCGAAAGGCGGAAATTTCTTCACCGCTGCGTCAAAGATTCCGAGGCATTTTACAGATCCTTCATCCGACCAGTGGCACATCAGATGTAGTCCCAGGCAGATCCCGAGAACCGGCTGCCTGAGCGACAGAATGAGTTTATCGAGTTCTCTCTCTGCAAGGTATTTCATTGCGCTTCGTGCCTGACCTACCCCTGGAATGATGACCTTTTCGGCTGCAAGAAGTTCCTCCTTATCGTCTGTTACGATGGAGTCATATCCCAGGTGTGTCAGCGCATTCTGTACCGACTGTATGTTCCCGGCATTGTATTTAAGAAGTGCTATCATAGGGTGCCTTTGGTTGATGGAAGGTCGTAATTTCCGGTCTTTCGGACCGCCGATTTTACGGCTCTGGCAAATGATTTGAATACAGCCTCAACCTTGTGGTGGTCATTATCGCCGCTTGCGATGATGTTCAGGTTGCACTTTGCACTGTCGCTGAACGACTTGAAGAAGTGAAAGAACATTTCCGAGGGTACGCCGCCTACTGCCGGACCTGAAAGGGGAACATCCCAGCTGAACCAGGGGCGTCCTCCGAAATCAATTGCAGTCTGGGCAAGCGAGTCGTCCATTGGCAGAAGATAACCGTATCTTTCAATTCCCTTCTTGCTTCCAAGAGCCGACAGAATTCCTTCACCCAGGGCAATTGCCACATCTTCTATAGTATGGTGCTGGTCAACATTAAGATCTCCCTTGGCCCTCAGCGTAATATCGAAGCCTCCGTGCCTGGGTATCTGCTCAAGCATATGATCGAAAAAGCCTATTCCGGTGGTGATATTGCATTTCCCCGAACCGTCAAGATTAACCTGAAGTTCGATCGAGGTCTCCTTCGTTGAGCGGGTGACGGTTGCAAGCCTGGGCCGGTATTTCAGAAAATTGTAAATATCATTCCAGTCGGTTGTATTGAAAAGGGCAAGCGAATCGGGTGTCTCGTTGAAATATATCGCTCCGCACCCCAGGTTTTGCGCCATCTGAAGATCGGTGATCCTGTCACCTATTACGAAAGACGATGCCAGATCAATACCCTGAGCCAGATAACGTGTCAGCATTGCTGTTCCGGGTTTCCTGGTGGGGGCTTTTTCTTCGGGCATGGTGCGGTCGATGAATACTTCTGCAAAGACGACACCTTCATCCTTCAGTATCTGAAGCATCTTGTTGTGTGAGGGCCAGAACATCTCTTCAGGAAAGGCTTCTGTTCCGAGTCCGTCCTGGTTCGTAACCATAACAAGTTCGTAGTCTGTCTCCTTAACGATCCTTGACAGGGAGTTGATAGCCCCGGGGAGAAACCTGAAATCCTCCAGGCTGTCAGCGAGTCCGTTGGCAGGCTCCGCCAGTATGGTGCTGTCCCTGTCGATAAACAATGTTTTCTTCATATGCTGATTTTTCTCAGGGCACCAAGAAGCCTGTCGTTTTCCTTTTTTGTGCCCACGGTTATCCTGATGCATCCCGGAATAATACGATTCCTGTTCCTTACAATTATGTTTCGGCCGATCAGTTCCGAATATATCTTGTCGGCGTTACCTGTCCTGACGAGGAGAAAATTGGAATCGGACGGAAACACCTTTTCAATTATAGTGATTTTTTCAAGAGCTTGAGCAAGCCGTTCCCTTTCTTTCAGAATAAGCCTGATCCTGGTTTTTACAAGTTCGAAGCGTGAAAGGCATTTCACTGCTGCAACCTGATTGATGGTGCTGATATTGTACGGCGGCTTTATCTTATTGAAATATCCAACAAGGACAGGGTTCATGAACGCCATGCCGATCCTGGCTGCCGCCATTCCCATTGCCTTGCTGAATGTCTGCATGACTATCAGGTTTGGCCATTTTTCTATCATGCCTTTGAATGACTCCTTCTCCGAAAAATCGCAGTAAGCCTCATCAATCAGGACAATCCCCCTGAAATTCCTTATTATCATTTCGATATCTGCTGCTCTCATTGAGTTTCCAGTAGGATTGTTGGGGGAACAAATGATCACCAGCTTGAGTGACGGATCCTTCAAAGCCTCCATGGTACTTCCGGTATCGATATGAAAATCATCATCAAGGGGAACCTTGACCAGTCGTACATCATTTATTGCCGCAGACACCTCGTACATGCCGTAAGTGGGAGAGAAGGTCAGCGCGCTGTCTGATCCCGGTTTGCAGAATATCCTGAAGCAGAGATCAATTATTTCATCACTGCCGTTCCCGAGAAAGATTGAATTCTCAGGGACGTTTTTTATCCGGCTTATGCCTTCTTTGAGCTTTCTCTGGTAAGGGTCGGGATACCTGTTGAGGCTTCCGAAGGGATTCTCATTTGCATCGAGAAAGGTTCCGTCACTCCCCGTGAATTCATTTCTGGCGCATGAATAAGGGATGAGGGTCTTCACATTTTCCCTTACAAGGGTATCGATATCAATCATTTTCAAGAGATTTGAGTCTTATGGTTACTGCATTGGCGTGTGCCTTAAGCTGTTCCGCTTCTGCCATCTTTTCAATCACAGGTCCCAGCTTCCGGATACCTTCCGGATCGATTTCCTGGAATGTTATTTTTTTCACAAACGATTCGGCCGATACTCCGCCATGGCTTCGTGCAAATCCTGCAGTAGGCAATGTGTGATTGGTGCCTGATGCATAATCACCTGCACTCTCGCAGCTGTATTTTCCAAGGAATACCGAACCGGCAGTGGTGACTTTCTCTGCAAGTCTGTCAGGATCAGATGTCGATATTATAAGGTGCTCGGGAGCATAAAGATTGCTGAACTCAATGCATTCATCAGCCGAACTGAAAAGAATTGAAAGGCTGTTTTCAAGGGCTCTCAGGGCGATATCCTTTCTTGGGAGGAGCATTGCCTGCTTCCGGGTTTCGGCCAGCACCTTCTCAGTGATTTCTTTCGAATCGGTCAGGAGTATAACCTGGCTGTCGGTTCCATGCTCTGCCTGCGAAAGAAGATCGGAGGCGACAAAGGAAGGTTCGGAATCGCCATCTGCGATGATGAGCACTTCACTTGGACCGGCCGGAATGTCAATTGCCGTGCCCTCAAGCTGGACCAAAGCTTTTGCCATTGTTACATACTGGTTGCCCGGACCAAATATCTTACCGGCTTTAGGAATTGTTTCGGTTCCGAATGCCATTGCTGCAATTGCCTGTGCCCCTCCGGCCTTAAAGATCTGAGTCACGCCTGCCATCCTTGCAGAGTAGAGTATCAGGGGGTTGATATTGCCGTTCCTGTCGGGGGGAGTACACAGTATGATCTCGGGGCATCCGGCAATACGTGCCGGGATGGCAAGCATCAGAACAGTTGAAAAGAGAGGAGCTGTTCCTCCGGGGATGTATAGCCCTACACGGTCGATAGGTACACTTTTTCTCCAGCACCTCACACCTTTGGTTGTCTCAATCACCGGTTCTTCACGAAGCTGAGCCGAATGAAATTTGGTTATGTTTTCCAAAGCGACAGCTATAGCCTCTTTAAGTTCCTTATTTACAAAGTTGGATGAGGCTTCGATCTCCGATTCCGGCACTTTCAGGTCTTTTGGTCTGACTCCGTCGAATTTCTCAGCCAGATCGCTCAGGGCCCTGTCTCCGGCCTTCCTTACATAATCAAGTATTTCAGCCACTTTGATCCGGAGTTCCATTCTGTCGATCTCTGGACGCCGGCATAGTTCCTGCCACCGGCTTCTTTCGGGGTATGATATCACCTGCATCACAAAATCATTTTTTCAATTGGTATCACAAGAATACCCTGTGCTCCGGCATTCCTGAGCTGATCGATCCTTTCCCAGAATTCATCCTCCTTGACTACTGAGTGTATGCTGCACCAGCCTTTTTCCTCGAGGGGAAGGATGGTGGGACTTTTCATTCCCGGAAGGATCTTACATATCTCATGCAGCGATTCGAGCGGGGCATTTAGTAGTATGTACTTGTTTTCCCTGGCGTTCCTTACCGACCTGATCCTGAACAGAAGTTTCTCTAGGATATTCTTTTTATCCTGATCAAGGTTCCTGCTGGCTATTATAACAGCCTGGCTTTTCAGAAGGACTTCAACCTCCTTTAGTCCGTTAGTCATCAGGGTGCTTCCGGAACTGACAATATCGCAAACGGCTTCGGCCAGACCTATCCCCGGTGCAATTTCAACGCTTCCGCTTATCTCTTCGGTACTGGCTGTGAGATTATTCTCCGCCAGGTAAAGGTTGAGAAGCCTGGGATAGCTGGTTGCCACCTTTTTGTTCATGAACCATCCCGGACCCGTGTACGACTCCTCTTTCGGGATTGCGAGGCTCAGCCGGCATTGGGCAAATCCAAGCTGCTCAAGTATTTCCACGTCCCTGTTTTTTTCAAATACTATGTTTTCGCCCAGGATGCCAATATCGGCAACCTGTTGCTCGACATACTGGGGGATGTCATCATCCCTGAGAAACAGAATGTCGACAGGGAAGTTTGAAGCACTGGTTTTAAGGACATCAGTGCCGTTTGAGAATTTGATTCCGCATTCCTGCAGCAGTTTGTGGGAGTTTTCACTAAGCCTTCCCTTTTTCTGGATGGCAATTTTCAGCCTGTTCATTTCATTTTGGTTTTTTGTCGGAGCATATCGCCGGAAAAATAAAAACCCGTCTGATATGCTCAGACGGGTTATGATATTTTGATACTGTTACATATCACTTTCATTTCGCCTGAGTGCAGGAGAAAAAATGGTGATGATGTAATTTAACTGATGTCATTTGTTTAAAATCTGAAGGCAAATATACGGGTTTTTTAATAATTATCATCAATTCGTTAAAAATCTATACGCTCTTTAAACCCGTTCTGCCACCAGATCGCCAACCTCGGTGGTCGAATATCCCATTTTACCGGCGCCGAGATCTTTCAGCTTGTTGGCCGTCACATCCATGATTGCATTCTCAATAGCCTGAGCTGCTTTGGCCTCACCGAGCTGCTCCAGCATCATGCCTCCGCAGGCAATTGCTGCAAGCGGATTTATTACATTCATTCCCGTATACTTCGGTGCAGATCCGCCTATAGGCTCGAACATCGAAACGCCTTCAGGATTTATGTTCCCTCCTGCTGCGATCCCCATTCCGCCCTGGGTTATGGCTCCGAGATCGGTGATTATGTCGCCGAACATGTTTGTTGTAACAATTACATCGAACCATTCGGGGTTCTTGATCATCCACATGCAGGTGGCATCGACATGGTAATATTCCCTTTTTATATCCGGATATTCAGCTTGTCCCATTTCATGAAATGCCCTTTCCCAGAGATCAAAAACGTATGTCAGGACATTTGTCTTTCCGCAAAGGGCAAGCGTCTTCCTCTTGTTTCTTTTTCTTGTAAATTCAAAAGCATACCTCAGACATCTGTCGACAAGAAAACGGTTGTAAACCATATTCTGCATTGCTACCTCATGTGCCGTACCCTTCATGGTTACCCCGCCACTCCCGGTGTAGACATCTCCGGTGTTTTCCCTTACAACTACATAGTCAATATCCTCGGGACCCTTGTCTTTCAGAGGAGTGGAAACACCGGGATACAGTTTTATCGGTCTCAGATTAATATACTGATCAAGTTCAAACCGCAGCCTGAGGAGAATCCCCTTTTCCAGAATTCCGGGTTTCACATCGGGATGACCGATTGCCCCAAGAAAAATTGAGTCAAATTTCCGGAGTTCCTCAGTGGCTGAATCTGGAAGTATCTCTCCCGTCCTGAGATATCGGTCGCCTCCGAAATCAAATTCCTCAAAATTGAGCTTAAATCCGTATTTTATTGCGGCGGCGCCAAGCACTTTCCTGCCTTCTCTCACCACTTCCGGTCCTGTACCGTCACCGGGGATGGTTGCAATATTGTATGTTCTGTTCATTCGGTTATTGTTTCAGATTATTATTCTTTGTGGTTGTTAACATATTTTGTATCTCCAATCCTGATCTCGTTGTTCTCGACAATATTAAGCATTTTCTCAGTAGCCTTGATCGCCGATTCAGTCTGGTCGCCGTCAAGCCCTTTTGTCCTGAATTCCCTGTTTCTGAAATTCCAGGTTATGACAGTCTCGACAAGGGCATCCGTTCTTCCTCCCGGAGGTATTGACACTTCATAATCGGTAAGCGCGGGAAGTTCCTTACCCAGCCTGTCGTAAATAACCCTAAGAGCTTTCATGAAGGCGTCATATTGACCGTCACCGGAAGAGGTCTCCTGGTAAAGGTTTCCGTCAATTTCGATCTGAACACTTGCAAATGGGTTCAGACCGTATGAAAGTGAAAGCGAATAGTTTTTTATGAATATCTTGAAATCACTCCGGTCATTTCCCAGAACATCTGAAATTATGAAGGGCAGATCCTCGGTTGTCACATTCTCCTTTTTATCTCCAAGTTCAATTACGCGCTGCGTCACCTTTGTCAGGGATTCAGAGTCCAGATCGAGACCGAATTCTTCAAGGTTCTTTTTTATAGTGGCTTTGCCCGATTGCTTTCCGAGGGCATACTTCCTTTTCCTGCCGAATCTTTCAGGGAGGAGATTATTGTAGTAAAGGTTGTCCTTTGAATCACCGTCTGCATGAACCCCTGAAGTCTGTGTGAAAACATTCTCTCCGACTACCGGCTTATTTACGGGTACCCTGATCCCGCTGAACGTCTCAACTATCTTGCTGGCCTTTGTAATCTCAAATTCATTGACCCGGGTTTCGGCGCCAAGCTGATCATGAAGTACCCCAATAACGCTTGAAAGCGGAGCATTACCAGCCCTTTCTCCCAGCCCGTTTATTGTGGTGTGTACTCCAGTGATGCCTGCCTTGACTGCTGCATATATATTTGCCACGGCAAGGTCATAATCATTGTGCGGATGGAAATCGAAATTAAGTGAAGGATATCTTTCAACCATTTTCCTGCAGAAGGCATATGTCTGATCCGGATTCAGTATACCAAGGGTATCAGGCAGCATGAATCTTTCAATCCTGTCATCCTTCAGGTTATCAAGCATGTAGAACACATAATCTTCTGAACTGATCATCCCGTTCGACCAGTCCTCCAGGTATATATTAACCTGCATGTCAAGGTGCTCAGCTCTTCCGATAATGCCTCTGATGTCATTCACATGCTGTTCCGGTGTCTTCCGCAGCTGTTTTTCGAGATGTCTCAATGATCCTTTGCAGAGCAGGTTGATAACCTTTCCTCCGGCGTCGTGTATCCAGTTTAATGAAATATCCCTGTCAATAAATCCAAGAACTTCGACTTTTTTAAGGAAATCATTGCGCCGGGCCCACCTGGTGATCATTTTCAGAGCTTCAATCTCGCCGGAGGAGACCCGTGCCGAGGCAACCTCTATCCGGTCGACTTTCACTTCTTTTAATAAAAATGCTGCTATGTGAAGTTTCTCGACCGGAGAATATGATATACCCTGCATTTGCTCCCCATCCCTGAGGGTAGTATCCATTATTTCAATTTTCATTTACTTCAGATTTTGCCTTTTTATTTTTTTCAAATGCTGTGATAAGATCCTTCTTTGAGAGAAGATAGTCTATGTCGTCAAGTCCTTTCAGAAGACATTCCTTTTTATATGGATTTATCTCAAATTGCACTGAATCACCATCGGGGACTATTGAAATTGCCTGATTTTCAAGGTCTATCCTGACAAGCTGATCTGGATTATCATGTACCAGATCCATCAGTCTGTCAAGAAATTTCTCGGGAACAATTACAGGAAGCAGTCCGTTGTTCAGAGAATTGTTCCTGAATATGTCGGCAAAAAAGCTCGAGACCACTGCCCTGAACCCGTAATCGTAAACAGCCCAAACGGCATGTTCCCTGCTGGACCCGCTTCCGAAATTCTTTCCTGCCACAAGGATCTTCCCGCCATAACGGTCGTTGTTGAGAATGAAATCCTTGTTCTTTTGTCCCGACTTGTCATAACGCCAGTCGCGGAACAGGTTTTCACCGAATCCTTCCCTTGTTGTTGCGCTAAGGAACCGTGCAGGGATTATCTGATCGGTATCGATGTTCTCGAAGGGAAGAGGAACACAGGTGGATTGGAGCAATGTGAATTTTTCTTTTGGCATTTTAATCTCCTTTAAATTGTTCTAACGGATAAATTCGCGCGGATCGGTAACTTTCCCCGTAATGGCTGCAGCGGCTGCCACGAGGGGACTGGCAAGCAGTGTTCTGGAACCAGGGCCCTGGCGGCCTTCAAAATTCCTGTTGGTGGTTGAAACTGCATACTTGCCTGCCGGGATCTTGTCCTCATTCATGGCCAGGCATGAAGAGCATCCTGGCTGCCTCAGCTCAAATCCGGCTTTCTTCAGTATGATGTCCATACCTTCACTGACCGCCTGTTTTTCAACGGCTTTTGACCCCGGTACTATCAGGGCGGTTATCCCCGGAGCTTTCTTTTGTCCCTTCACAATCCGGACAAAATCCCTGAGGTCCTCAATACGGCCGTTGGTGCAGCTTCCGACAAAGACATAGTCGACCGGATGTCCCAGGAGTTTCATTCCGGGAACAAATCCCATATAATCGAGCGATTTGAGGAATGAAGGCGTATCATCGGCGCTTATGCTGTCGGTATCAGGAATGGTATCATCAATTGCCATTCCCATCCCGGGATTTGTACCGAAAGTTATCATTGGTCTGATCAGGCTCCCGTTTATTTCAAGCTCACGGTCGAAGACTGCTCCGGGATCGCTATGGAATTCCTTCCACTCAGAAAGAAGGGCGTCCCAGTTAAATCCGGGCGCGAATGATCTGAGGTCTTTCAGATATTTCATTGTTGTATCGTCAGGAGCTATCAATCCGCCGCGGGCACCCATCTCGATGCTCATGTTGCAGACAGTCATCCTTCCTTCCATACTGAGATCCCTGATCACGGGACCGGCATACTCCACGAAATATCCGGTTGCCCCGCTTGTCGAGATATGGGAAATGATATACATTATGACATCCTTTGCCGTGACTCCTTTGCCCAGCTTGCCGTTAACGGTTATCCTCATTTTTTTCGGCCTGGGCTGAAGGATACACTGGGTTGCAAGCACCATTTCGACCTCGCTTGTGCCAATGCCGAATGCCACTGCACCAAAGGCTCCGTGTGTCGAGGTGTGACTGTCGCCGCATACGATTGTCATTCCCGGCCGTGTATAACCCATCTCCGGACCGATTACATGCACAATACCGTTCGATGGATGATTAAGGCCGAAATACTCTATGCCCGCATCGCGGCAGTTTTCTGTAAGCCTGTCGACCTGGTTCCTCGATAGTTCATCCCTTATCGGCTTATCCTGGTCCTGTGTGGGAATATTGTGATCGGCGGTGGCCAGTGTCCGTTCGGGCCTGAACACCTCGATGCCTCTTTTCCTGAGACCATTGAAGGCCTGCGGGCTGGTGACCTCATGTATAAAATGCTGGTCGATGTAAAGTATGTCGGGACCCTTTTCAATAGATTGGACTACATGGGCGTCCCATATCTTGTCAAATAGTGTTTTTGGCTCCATTAAGTAATATTTTATTAATTCTGTTGCTTCCCTGCCTCCCTGATGTTTTGTCCCCTGCTGTTTTACCCCCCTGCCCCCCTAAAGGGGGGTAAGCGGAAGATGGCCCCCCTTCAGGGGGGGGTGGGGGGTCATTTTATCTTGGATATTGCATCGATGAAGGCCTCTACTGAGGCGGTTACTATGTCGATATTTGCGGAGAAGCCATAATAGATCTTTCCTTCATGTTCTATCTGGATGTGTACCTTGCCTATATCATCGCTTCCTTTTGTGATGGCCTGAATAAGAAACTCCTCGAGGTGGACGGTTTTGCTTATAAGCGATTTTACGGCGGTAAAAGCCGCATCAATTGGTCCGTTCCCCGAAGCTGTTGCCAGGTGAACTTCCCCATTGATTTTGACCCCAACCGTAGCCACCGGAACAGTCGATCGTCCGCAGGTGACCTGAAGTGTTTCCAGCTTGAGCGACTTTTCTCCGGCAAACACCTCACCCGACAGGATTCTCAGATCCTCATCGTTGATTTCCTTCTTCTTGTCGGCAAGATTCAGGAACCGGTGGTATATATCATCCAGCTCTTCCTTGCCGAATGTGAACCCCAGTGCCTCCAGCCGGTGGTTAAGGGCAGCCCTTCCGCTACGTGCCGTCAGTATGATCGACGATTCCTTTATTCCCACCTCATGGGGATCGATTATTTCATAATTCTCCCTGTATTTAAGTACACCGTCCTGGTGGATACCTGAAGAGTGGGCGAATGCATTCCTTCCTACTATTGCCTTGTTAGCCTGAACCGGCATGCTCATAAGGTTGGAGACCAGCCTGCTTGTGCTGAATATCAGCTTTGAGTTGATGTCGGTTTTAAGCTTCATGGCATGATGGCTCTTTATTATCATTGCCACTTCCTCGAGCGAAGTGTTGCCTGCTCTCTCGCCGATGCCGTTCATAGTAACCTCTACCTGCCTGGCGCCGTTAAGCACACCCATGATTGTGTTGGCGGTTGCCATTCCAAGGTCATTGTGGCAGTGGGTCGAAATAACCGCCTTGTCGATGTTTTTCACATTCTCCACAAGATATCTGATCTTGGCACCATATTCTTCGGGAAGGCAGTAGCCTGTCGTATCCGGTATGTTGACAACCGTTGCCCCGGCCTTTATAACAGCCTCGATTACCTGGGCAAGGTATTCATTCTCGCTCCTTCCTGCATCCTCTGCATAGAACTCCACATCCTCCACGAATTTTTTGGCATATTTCACAGCATCGACTGCTCTCTTGAGTATCTCCTCCGGAGTCGTTCTGATCTTGTACTTTATATGAAAGGGAGAAGTACCGATACCGGTGTGTATCCTCTTTCTTTTTGCATACTGGAGTGCTTCAGCCGCCACTTCGATATCCTTTTTTACTGCTCTTGTAAGAGCGCAAATCACCGGATTTGAGATGGCTTTCGATATTTCCACAACCGACCTGAAATCGCCGGGGCTGGAAATCGGGAAGCCCGATTCAATGACGTCGACTCCCAGGGCTTCAAGTGCCCTGGCTACCTGAATCTTTTCGACTGTATTCAGCTGGCATCCGGGCACCTGTTCTCCGTCGCGGAGGGTTGTGTCGAAGATGTATACTTTTTCTTCCATTATTATTTGTTTTACTTGTTTCTTATTTCTTTCCCGGCCTTAACTTCCTTACTGCAGCACCTGTCCTCCATAACTCGGAGTTTCCAAGCTCAGACAGTTCAGCGTTGAGGAGTTCCTTGTAATTCGGCAATCCGGTCGACTGCAGCACCCTGACGCACTCTTCACCCGATTTAACTTTGTTGTAAAGATCAGTGAAGACCGGAAGGGTTGCCTCCATGAACCTGGGACGCCAGTCGAGCGCACCACGCTGTGCTGTGGCACTGCAGTTCGAGTACATCCAGTCCATTCCTTTTTCATCGACAAGCCTGATAAGACTCTGCGTCAGCTCTTCAACGGTTTCGTTGAAGGCTTCGGATGGAGAATGACCGTTTGCGCGAAGCACCTGGTACTGGGCATCCATGATGCCTGCAAGCGCTCCCATCAGAACTCCCCGTTCACCCGTAAGGTCGGAAAAAACCTCTTTTTCAAATGTGGTGGGGAAGAGATATCCTGATCCGATAGCTATGCCAAGTGCAAGAATGCGGTCGGTTGCCCTGCCGGTGAAATCCTGGAAGACCGAATAGCTTGAGTTGATGCCAGTACCCGCAAGGAAATTCCTCCTTACGCTTGTACCGGAACCTTTCGGCGCACAAAGGATGACATCGATATTCTCAGGAGGGATTACTCCCGTGTGCTCCTTGTATGTTATTGAGAAACCGTGTGAGAAGTAAAGGGCATCTCCCGCCTTAAGGCATGGCTTGATTCTGGGCCATAGTGTCCTCTGTGCTGCGTCCGATACCAGGTATTGGATGATAGTGGCTTTTTTTGCTGCTTCATCAACATCAAAAAGGTTCTTTCCGGGAACAAACCCGTCAGCCACTGCCTTGTCCCAGTCAGCCTTGAATTCCGGGGCCTGGCCTATGATTACATTTACACCATTGTCCTTCATGTTAAGAGCCTGTGCCGGTCCCTGCACACCGTAGCCTATTACGGCTATGGTTTCATTCTTAAGTACTTCGCGTGCCTTTTCCAGAGTGAATTCTTCCCTTGTTACAACATCTTCAAGGATTCCGCCAAAATCAATTTTTGCCATGGTATTAGTTTTTGTAGGTTTATGTTATATGCGTTTTATTCTTGTTTATTTCTTGTTTTTCTCATCCCTGCATTAAAAATGCCTTTAGTTATACGTATCAAAGTCGTCGGGTCTCTGCTGATTTGCCTGATCCATTTCCTCAAGATAGGCATTAAGCTCCTTGACCTGCCTGGTTATTGCAACCCTGCCTGATCTTACAAACTGAAGAACGCCGCAGGGCTCCAGAATATGAAGCAGATCGTTGATCTGAGTCTTGTGCCCGGTCCGTTCAATCACCATGAACTCAGGATGAACCTCAAGAATGCGTGCGTTATGATCGCGGACAATGCGATCGATAAGATTGCCCGACATAAGGCCCTTGGTCCTGACTTTATATAGTGCAAGTTCCTGGTAAATTATCTCATCCGAAGTGTGCACAAAGACCTTGAGTACCTCAACTATCTTCTGGATCTGCTTTACAACCTTCTGAACCATTTCGGAAGTTGTCCTTACAACAAGCGTGAGAATCTGTACTCCCTTAACCGCAGATTCTGATGCCGTTATGCTTTCAATGTTTATCTGTCTTCTCGTAAGGATGATTGTTATCTGGTTCGTTATCCCTATATGATCTTCCGAAAAGATCGATATTGTAAATTCCTGTATGTTCATAATGACTGGTTTTTTCTATTTTACTTTTGTTGCCTGCTCCCTGCTGTTAACCTCCTCCCCCGTCCGCTACCCCCTGCCCCCTAAAGGGGGTTCTTTAAGAACCCTAAAGGCCTGTGCTGACCGAAGAGTCAGGGGGGGATTAGGGTTTTTTATTTATAGGTCAGTGTTACTTCTGAAACCGAAGCCCCCGGTTCGATCATCGGAAGCACATTAGCTTCCTTGTCGATTCTTACATCAAGTATGTAAGGCCCCTTTGAATCCAGCATTTCCCTGAGGGAGTCCTTTAGTTCCTCTCTGGCTGACACTGTTTTTGCCGGGATTCCGTACCCGCTTGCGATGGTTACAAAATCAGGATTCATCAGCTCTGTGGACGCGTACCTCTTGTCGAAGAACATGTCCTGCCATTGCCTCACCATGCCAAGGAATCCGTTGTTAAGAATGATCACCTTAACAGCCACCTTGTACTGAAGGATAGTTCCGAGTTCCTGGATTGTCATCTGGAATCCGCCGTCGCCGATAAAAGCGACAACCTGTTTGCCGGTATTGCCTATCTTGGCACCGATGGCTGCAGGCAGACCAAATCCCATTGTTCCCATTCCTCCCGATGTCACAAGACTGTTCGGACTTGAGAATCTGAAGTAACGCGCTACCGACATCTGGTTCTGTCCTACATCGGTTACTGCAATTGTGTCGCCCCCTGTAAGCTCGGAAACGAGCCTGACTACTTCTCCCATCTTTATGTTTCCATTTCCGGGCATCGTTTCAGGCTTGATTACCTTCTCGTTTTCAGTCTTGTCGAGTATCCTGAATTCCCTTATCCAGTTCTCATGATTCTTTTGGTGAACAAGAGGGATCAGGTGTTGCAGTACCTCACGTGCATCATTGTTGATTTCCAGATCAACGGTAACATTCTTGTTGATTTCGGCTTCATCTATCTCAATATGTATGATCCTGGCGTTTTTTGCATATTTCTTCAGGTTGCCGGTTACCCTGTCGTCGAAGCGCATTCCGATAGCAATGATCAGATCGGCTTCATTTGTAAGCAGGTTTGGAGCGTAATTCCCATGCATGCCAAGGTAGCCTGCGTAGAGTCGGTGGGCCGAGGGGAAGGCAGAAAGGCCAAGGAGTGTCATCGCCACCGGAATCCCGGTCTTTTCGGCAAACTGCAAAAGCTCATTCTCCGCTCTCGAGATCAGCACTCCGTGTCCGGCAAGAATCAGAGGCTTTTCGGCATGGTTGATCATTATTGCCGCAGATTCGATTGCTCTTGTCCGTAAGGGCAGGGTGGGATTATAACTTCTCAGGTAATTACATTTTTTATAACTGAAATCAAGCTTTTCGAGCTGGGCATCCTTCGTAATGTCGATAAGCACCGGTCCGGGCCTGCCGGAACAAGCTATAAAAAACGCTTTTGCCAGTGTCTCAGGGATATCATGGGCTTTCTTGATCTGGGCGTTCCATTTGGTAACGGGCATTGAAACGCCGATGATGTCGGTTTCCTGAAAAGCGTCGGTCCCGATCAGATTTGAAACAACCTGCGCAGTGACGAATACCATCGGAACGGAATCGAGGTAAGCATTGGCAATACCTGTTATAAGGTTGGTAGCTCCGGGTCCGGATGTAGCAAAGCAAATGCCGGGTTTCCCCGTTACCATTGCATAAGCCTGTGCGGCGTGAGCTGCACCCTGCTCATGACGTGTCAGAATATGGTGAAGCTTGTCCTGATAATCAAGAAGTTTGTCGTACACGGGCATGATTGCTCCGCCGGGATAACCGAAAATTGTATCAACCCTTTCCTCGACCAACGCCCTGAGGATAGCCTCGGCACCGGTTATAATCTCATGTCCGTTAGTGTTTTCAGCAACCTTTTCCTTTTCTTTCTTTGTCTTCATCTGACTCAAATTATCTTAATAAATGTATCTCATGTAATCACCCGGGTTCTTTAACTTACTATCCTGACTGCTCCCTTGTCGGCCGAACTTACCATTTTTGCGTAGGCCCGGAGGGAAGACGGGACTTCACGTTTCCTTCCGGCCGGATTAAATGCATCAGCTCCTCTGGACTTTTCATTATTGAATCTCAACTCAAGCTCATCATCTGTAAGAATGACATTGATTTTCCTTGACGTAACATCTATGTCTATTATATCGCCGTTCCGGATAAGGGCAATTTCACCGCCGGCAGCGGCTTCGGGTGACAGGTGCCCGACCGACAGTCCGGAGGTTCCTCCTGAAAACCTGCCATCGGTTATCAGGGCGCATTTCTTGTCGAGCAGTTTTGATTTCAGATAAGATGTCGGGTAGAGCATCTCCTGCATCCCCGGTCCTCCCCTTGGTCCTTCATACCTGATGACAACTGCATCTCCCTGTTTCACGGATCCTCCCAATATTCCTTCCACTGCTTCATCCTGCGATTCGAAGACGACTGCAGGGCCGCTGAACTTAAGCAGTGAGGCGTCGATCCCGGCAGTCTTGACTATGCAGCCGCTCCTGGCAATGTTGCCGTAAAGTACCGCAAGGCCGCCATCTCTGTTATAGGCATTTTCAGTGTTCCTTATGCAGCCATTGACTCTGTCGGCATCAGGCCTGTCATAATAGGTGCTGTGAGAACCCATCTCAATGCTCCTTTTATTTGAGGGAGCACTGAGCCAGAAATCCCATGCCTCCGGTTTTATCTTACTGCTCATAACATCCCAGTCGGCGATTGCATCATGAAGGGTGGGGTAGTCGAGGCGTAATGCTGAACCGTCAATCAGACTGTTGCGTTCCAGTTCGCCCATTATCGAAAGTATACCGCCTGCCCGGTTGACATCCTGAACATGGTACTTAGAGCTTGGAGCCACTTTGCATATGTTGGGAATCCGGCGCGACAGTTCATCAATGTCCTTCATGGTGAAATCCACTCCGGCCTCCTGTGCTACTGCCAGCAGATGAAGCACTGTGTTTGTCGACCCGCCCATGGCTATGTCGAGCGACATTGCGTTGAGGAATGCTTTCTTTGAAGCTACCGACCTGGGAAGAACACTTGTATCGCCTTCGTAATAAAATTTCTTTGCAAGACCAACAATCAGACTTGCAGCTTTATCGAATAACTTAAGCCTGTTGGAATGTGTGGCAATAACGGTGCCGTTTCCCGGCAATGCCATCCCGAGCGCTTCAGCAAGGCAGTTCATCGAGTTGGCAGTGAACATTCCCGAACAGGAGCCGCATGTAGGACAGGCAGCCAGTTCCATTTCCCGAAGTTCGCGGTCGCTTACCGATTCATCGGCTGCCGATACCATCGCATCAATAAGATCAATATCCCTGTTCCTGTAGTTTCCGGCTTCCATCGGGCCTCCCGAGACAAACAGCGCCGGGATGTTGAGCCGCATGGCAGCCATAAGCATCCCGGGAGTGATCTTGTCACAGTTGCTTATACAGATCATTGCATCAGCCCGATGGGCATTGCAGACATATTCAACGCTGTCGGCTATAAGTTCTCGCGATGGGAGAGAATAGAGCATTCCCTCATGGCCCATGGCAATACCGTCATCAATGGCAATTGTGTTGAACTCTGCAGCAAAGAAACCCTGCTTATCAATTTCCTTCTTTATCGTCTGGCCAATGCTGTGAAGATGGACATGCCCGGGAACGAACTGTGAAAAGGAATTCACAATTGCAATAACGGGCTTTCCGAACTGTTCCTCTTTCATCCCGTTTGCCCTCCAGAGGCTCCTGGCACCTGCCATGTTCCTTCCGGTTACTGTTCTTGAACTTCTAAGCTGAATCTTCATAATAAAACCATGTTAAAAAAAAAGCTTCCCGGTTGATCCGGAAAGCTTCATATACCTGTTTCGATACATATTATTCCCGGATCATCTGCCGTTGGCAAGAATGAGGATAAGGACGAGGGCAATAATATGTATGAAAGATTTACTCACTGTTTTCTTTAAAATTGATTGACAAAAGTATTTATTTTTTTAATATATCAAATAAAAACAGCATTATTTATTTATTTTTTGAAGCATTTGTTACAATCAGTCAAACCATATCACCGGATTTCTGACAGGAAGATTTCTTATAACTTCTTCATTTGCGGGGAAATGATCAAGCTTTTTCCAGGTTTTAAACCACGGGCGGATTCCAAAACCGCTTGCTCCGAACACCAGAAAGGGATGTGCCACAGGCCATTCATCCCAGTACATAACATCCTTGTTGTAAGTCCATTTGGTTTTATCCGCAACATAAGGATAGAGAAATTCAATCCCTTTCCGGAGTGATTTGCCATCAGGGGTCTGATAATGGATAAGGTCATTGTTTTCGTCCGAAAGTATAAGGCAAACCATCGTCATGGCATCCAGATTGAATAACGAATAACCATAGGGCTTTGTCCGTTTCAGTTCCAGCGGGAAACTGCCATCCTCCGCCATCTGCCCGGGAAGCAGTATTTCCCTGTACCTGTCTCTGCAGAATTCAAGTATCTTTTCATCCCCCGTAAGCCTGGCAAATGCTGCCACCTGCATCACCCAGCATGTGGCATGATTGTTCTTTGTGTTCATCTCATCAATGCCGTACTGGTGGGTCATCAGCCATCCGAGATACGAGGTGAACCATGATTTAATAGTTTCAAGGAGTTTTTTGTCAACACACCCTGCCTTCTCCATGGCCTGTATCGACCGGACAACTTCCATCAGGTGAATGGTATCAATTATTCCTGTTCCTCTGCCCGTGTATCTTCCTTTAATTGCCTGAGCAAAGAGAAGGGATGGATTCATCAGGGTAGCCGGATCGGCGAACCAGGCAGAAAGGTGGAGAAAAGCCTGATGAACGTATTTTTCATCGCCGGTGACAGTATAGGCGGATGCCAGCAAGCCTGTAATCCGGCTCAGGCGGATCATCACTTTCCTGTGTTCAGTAAAATTACCAGGATTGGACATCCCGTCGCGCTGGATATATGGTCCCTCCGGATTCTCCGGGTCAGGCCACCAGTAATCCCCCTCCGAATAGAAATCATGTATCCCCCCGGAGCTCCGGTCGCAGTAAAATGATGTTATTGTAACCGGCTTTTCATAAAGGACTTTGTCAGCACGGGCAATTATTTCAGTCCTGAGAACCTTTATTGCCTTTCGTCTTATAGAAGTATCGGAACATATTCCTTCGAAAGGAATAAGTATGACCAATACTAAAAAAACTGCGAATCTGTTTGCCATTAACTTCTTCGTCTCTTCGTCTCTCCGTCACTTCGTCACTTCGTCCCTTCGTCCCTTCGTCTCCTTCCCGCCCTCACGCCTCAAACCTCACGCCTCACACCTATTTAAATTGCTTTACATATTCAAGAAAAGTCTTAGCCGCTTTGTCGAGGTTCTGCACCGAGCCTCCTCCTTCAAGAACTTCGCACATTTCATACGTGATGTAGCCCTGATATCCGATTTCCTTAAGAGTATTTATAAAGGTACGGTAATCGAGAAAGCCCTCGCCGATGGGCACTGCCCTCATCTGTGATTCCTGCCTGATATAATTCGTATGGTTTAGTTCGTATGTATATCTCGGAAGCTCTTTATAGTCAGCCGTTGTGGTATGGACTATATAAGGTTTCATTGTGTAAATAGCTTCCCTGATCTCCTCTGAGGTCAATCCTTCCAGTGTCGGTGACCAGCAGTCGAAGGCAGCCTTGACGTTAGGCAGATTAATCTCATCAAGGAGCCATTTCATTGCATCATGGTGGAGGGCAATGTCGTGGTGGTTCTGAATTGCAAGGGTAACACCGTATCTGGCGGCAAGCTTACCGGCGATCTGCAATCCTTCAACCACAAGTGCATATTGTTTATCATAGGGAACGCCGGGACGCTCGTAGCCTGTATAGACCCGCACCATGCCGGTTCCGAGATCGCGTGCCAGACGGGCCAGCTCGCCGATATAGGCAGCCTGAATCTCGACATTTGGTATGCCGGCTTTGTCAACACCGGCCGTAAAATCGCAGTATCCGGCAAGGCAGACAAGATCAAGTCCAAGCTCACTGATCCTTGCCTTTAGCTTCTGCCGGGCTGATTCGTCATAATCAAGAACGGAAACGTGGGGACGTTTTGCGGCAAGCATCACTCCGTCGTATCCAAGTTCCTTTGCTTTTAAAAGGAATTCGTCGACAGTAAGTGTAGCCTGCCCGCGCCAGATTCCCATATAACTTACTGAATGAAGGCAGGTCCTGACCTTGAAATCAGCCGGATTGCCGCTGGGAATCTTTTGACCGTAAGAAATAAAAACTATAAAGAAAAAGGAGAACAGGGTAATTACCAGCTTTTTCATGGTGAGGTTATTAAATTGTCAATGAGTCGAATAAAAGTAAAAAAAAATTCCTATTTTTACAGCCTTAAACCTTAAATCTGTTTTTACATCCTCTGCATCCTGGCAAAAAGGAACTATAAACTCCCGAAAGCTCTAATTTAATATTAACTCAAAAATAATCAGAATGAAAAAAAGAACTCTTATCTCTGTTGTTATGCTCCTGGCTGTAAGCACCTTTATGCTTGTGAATTTCAGTTCATGCAAGCCTGCCGGAAAGAACATCGGTCTTCAGCTTTACTCGATCCGCGATTCAATCAATAATGATGTTCCCGCTGCCATTGCCAAAGTTGCAGATATGGGATACACCTTTGTTGAGCCTGCCGGTTACCGCGACGGTAAATTTTACGGAATGGATCCGGTTGAATTCAAGGCCCTTTGTGAGGCAAACGGTATGCACGTCCTTAGCTCACACACAAGCCGCAATCTTCCCGATTCGACCAATTATGAAGAAACCATGGCGTGGTGGGATCAGTGCATCGATGCACACGTTGCAGCAGGGGCTAAATACATCGTTCAGCCTTCAATGGGACGTTCAGCCTATGAGAGTATCGAGAACATCGGCAAGTGGTGTGCTTACTTCAATGAAGTAGGGGAAAAATGCAATGCAAAAGGAATCAGGTTCGGGTATCATAATCATGCAAATGAATTTACCACCGTTTTCGGCGACACCATATTGTATGACTTCATGCTTCAGAACACCGATCCTGCAAAAGTCATGTTCCAGCTCGACCTTTACTGGTGTGTTGAAGGCGGGAAAAATCCTGTCGATTATTTCAACAAGTATCCCGGACGTTTTGAACTGTGGCACATAAAGGATAAGGAAGAAATTGGGGCCAGCGGGATGATGGATTTCGAAGCAATCTGGGCTGCCCGCGATATCTCGGGTATGAAATACGGGATCGTTGAGGTCGAAAAATACAATTTCGATCAGTTTACCAGCTGCGCGAAGAGCTACGAATTCCTTAACAACGCAGAATATATTGTAATGCCGCTCTGAAGAAGCAAGCAGGCGCATCTGACTGAATAGAAAGGTTTAATATGAACCGGTTGCAGAGTTTATTTGCAACCGGTTCTTTCTTTTAAGAAGGACCGAAGACGCCTGCCTGCCTGCTGGTGCAGCCAGTCAGGCAGGGAAGACGGAAGACGGAAGGAAGAAGAAGGGGTGAAGGGGTGAAGGGGTGAAGGGTGAAGGGGTGAAGGGGTGAAGGCCTGAGGCTTGAGGCTTGAGGGATGAGGGATGAGGGATGAGGGATGAGGGGTGAGGCGTGTGTGAGGCGTGAGGTGTGAGGCGTGAGGGATGAGTTGTGAGTCGGAAAGATAAGATTTTGTCTAATTTTACCTCTGCCGGAATAATAACGACTTTTTTTCCTATTTTTAATACGTCGTAAAAAATCCATCCATGAGAAGAAGCCTGTTGTTACTGTTCCTGCCTTGTTTTATCTTTTACGGATGCAGCAACGGTTATTATTCAGAAGAAGATTTCGGATCAGTGACGAAAATCGATTCCCATGTTCACATAAACGGCAATGCGGGATATTTTGAAGAGATTGCTGCGGAAGACAATTTCATTCTGATAACCCTTGGCGTCGACCATGGCGATTCTGCAAATATAAGCCGGCAGCATGAAAGCGCAGGTTATTCGGTTGAAAAGCATCCGGGCAGGGTGTTTTACGGACCTACCTTTCTTTTTGACACGGCCGCCTGGGGAACTCCGGAATGGAGCAGAAAAATAATAGCCGGACTTGAGAATGATCTTTCCCGGGGCGGCATAACCGTAAAAATCTGGAAAAATATCGGAATGACTGTCCGCGACAGGGCCGGACGTTTCATCATGGTCGACGATCCGGGCCTTGATCCGGTTATTGAATATATCAAGGGCAGGGGACTGCCAATCACGGGCCATCTCGGCGAACCACGCAATTGCTGGCTGCCGCTTGATCAGATGACGGTTTCGAGCGACAGCAGCTACTTTGCCCGTAATCCTCATTATCACATGTTTCTCCATCCGGAATATCCTTCGTACGAAGATCAGATAAATGCTAGGGACAACATGCTTGCAAAGCATCCCGATCTTACATTCATCGGATGTCACCTTGCAAGCCTCGAATGGAACGTTGATTCACTTGCAAAACGGCTCGACAGGTTTCCGAATATGGCTGTTGACATGTCGGCCAGGATTTGCCACCTGCAGTACCAGTCGGCTCTGGACCGCAAGAGGGTGAGGGATTTCTGCATCAGGTATCAGGACAGGCTGCTTTACGGAACTGATGTGGGCGACAGCGGTAACTCCGATCCTGAACGGTTCAGGAAAAGCATGCATGAAACCTGGCTTGGCGACTGGAAATATTTCACCTCGGACGATGAGATGACCTCCGACAAATTCAGGGGCACATTCACCGGTCTGAAGCTTCCTGGTGAGGTTGTTGACAAAATTTATAATAAGAATGCTGTTAAATGGTATAAACTTAACCTATAATGAAAGATAATTACAACTCGCGCAGGAACTTCCTGAAAAAGGCCGTTCTGGGAACAGCTGCAGTGATAAGCATCCCTGAAATCCTTTCGGCAGCAATGCCTCCTGCCAAAAAGATGAAGACAATAAAGCTCTCAAAGGATCAGGCCATTCTTTTCCAGGGCGATTCCATTACCGACGCAGGCCGGAACAGGGAAGACACCGGATATAATTCTGCAAGAAACCTTGGATCGGGATATTCAATGCTTGCAGGCGCCACCATGCTTAACAAGTATGAGGCCCTTAACCTCAGGATCTTCAACAAGGGGATATCGGGAAATAAGGTCTTTCAGCTTGCCGAGCGCTGGGACAAGGATTGCCTCGAGCTCAAGCCTGACGTCCTTAGCATTCTTATCGGAGTCAATGATATCTGGCATAAGCTAAACGGACAATATGACGGGACTAGTGAGATTTACAAAAGGGATTACATTGCTCTTCTTGAACGTACTGTCAGGGCATTGCCGGACGTGAAATTGATTATTTGTGAACCTTTTGCTGTAAACGGAGTCAAAGCTGTTGACGACAAGTGGTACCCTGAATTCTATGAGTATCAGAAGGCCGCGGCGGAGATTGCTGCCCAGTTCAAAGCCGTATTTATTCCCTTCCAGAAAGTGTTTGATGAAGCTGTAAAGAGAGCTCCCGGAGCTTACTGGACAGGCGACGGCGTTCACCCCAGTCTGGCCGGTGCCCAGCTTATGAACAAGGCATGGATGAAAGCATTTGATTAAAACAATCGGAATATGAACAGAATTACACGACGGGGATTTATCCGGAGGAGTATCTTCGCAGGTGTCGGCCTGACAGCAATCGGAATTATGCCCCGCTTTCCGGAACTGCAAAAGGAAAAGATGAAGTTTGGACTGGTAACATATCAGTGGGGTCGTGACTGGGATCTTCCTACCCTGATATCAAATTGCGAAAAGACCGGGTATCTCGGTGTTGAACTGCGAACCGAACATTCCCATAAGGTTGAAACCAACCTTACACCCCTTCAGCGTGCAGAGGTTAAGAAGAGATTCGCCGACAGTAGCGTCGAGTGCCTGGGTTACGGTGCAAATTTTGAATACCACAGCCCCGATAGTGCCGTACTCCGTAATAATATAGACCAGACAAAGGAATACATAAAGCTGTGCCACGATATCGGAGCCACAGGGATAAAGGTAAAACCAAATGACCTGCCCGCAGGTGTGCCAAAGGAAAAAACCCTTGAACAAATTGGCGTGTCCCTGAACGAGGTTGGCA